>DATGYC010000001.1:0-2143 GCA_035298385.1 Symbiobacteriaceae bacterium
TGCAGCAGGACGGTCGAGCCAACCCCGCCGGCGCCGATCTGCAGGACCCGCGCCTGGGCGAGGCGCGCTTGGAAGGCGTGGCGGCTGGTACGCAGGTCGGCAAAGGTGCCAAAGAAGGCCAGGTTATTGTAGTAGCGCTCCTGGTCTTGCAGCGGCGCTGCGCCCGCATCCTCGAGCAACCCCGCCTCATCTAAGGCTGCGATGCCCTCAGCGATCTCATCTGGGGTAAAGCCAGGGAGCGTGATCTCGCCGATCGGGCGGGATCCATCCAGCAGATCGAGCAAGCGTGCATGGCTGCCATCGGGGTCCTCGATCGCAATGGTGAGACCGGGGTCGGTGGTCAGCGTCAGGCGGGAGCCGTCGATCGTGCGGGTAAACGGCTTTAGGCGAGGTCTGTGCATCGGGTGGACTCCTCTCTGGGTAGCGGGCGCCCTGGGCATCCAGTAGATGGAACGTACGGCGAGCCCGTTTTTCGTGGATCTGGATGGTGACATTTTCACGGCGCTGGAGACGATATGGGAGCAGCACTCCCCGGCAACAAAGGAGACTAGGTGATGCGAATTCAACCACGGGTGGCGATTGCGGCGCTTCTGGTCGTCCTGTCGCTCCTGTCTCTAGCACCACAGGTGCATGCAGACCCCCAGACCGAAGACCTGACCCACCGCCTGCAGGAGATCTACGACTTACGGGCCCGCTGGCTCCTCACCGATGACGCCCCGCCTGAGATCGACCGCGATTACACCCGCGCCCGCACCGCCAAGTGGGCGCTGGAGCACGAGTACGGCAAGATCCGCTACCTGCGGCAGTGGGCACAGAACCGTAAGGTGCGGTTCATCCAGAGCAAGCCCACCATCAAGGTGAAGCAGCTGCGGGTCAATGACGAAAAGGCCCGGTTCTACGTCGAGCAGAGCCTGGCCCTCGGCTATGTCTATCCAAACGAGGAGCACCTCAACCTCTTCGGCGTCGGCACCCGCCACATCATCGAGCTCAAGCGCCAGGGCGAGCAGTGGCTGATCAACATGGAGTGGTATACCGATCCCCTCGGCGACGACACAGAGGTCCCCGACGTCACCCCCGCCCTGATGCCGGCCATCCCCACGGTGCGCAGCGCTGCTGCGGCGCCCATCGTCGTGAAGAAGGGGTACGATCGGGAGGGCGCCGTCCGCTACGCCGACCAGTACTGCGGCGTCGCCTGGGGCTGCGGCAACGAGAACCGCTACAACCCCCGCTTCCGGGACTACAACGGCGTCGGCGGTGACTGCACCAACTTCGCCGCCCAGGTCCTGCGTGAGGGCGGTGGCCTGAAGGTGCCCATCTTCACCCGCGTCGATGGCCTAGCCGGGCACCTGCAGTACTCCGGGCGCGGCAGCCTGGCCAGCAAGGGCCCCTTCCAGCAGGTGATGAAGGCCGCGATGAACCGTCCCGGTGGGTTCCCGGCCTGGCTGAAGCCCGGTGATATGATCGCCTATCAGGAGAAGGGCGAGATGGCCCACTTCGGCGTCGTGACCGGCTTTGACTCCCACGGGTATCCGCTCGTCAACTCGCACACGGCGGACCGCTACCACGTGCCGTTCGATCTGGGCTGGGACCGCAAGACGGTCTACTGGCTCTTCAAGCTGCGGGACTAGATGGTGACCATCAAGAGGCCGATCACCATGACGAGGGCGCCCGCCACCTTCAGCGGCGTGAGCGGCTCGTGCAGCAGCAGGCTGGCCGCCATGATCGTGATCAAGGGGGAGGAGGCCATCACCAGGCCGATCTGGGCGGCCTTGCCGTGCTGGAGGGCGTAGAAGTAGAGGGCGTCGCCGACGACGGTGGCCAGGAGGGTCTCGATCAGGAGGAAGAGGATCGTCTTGGTGCTCAGCGAGGTGACGGCGGCCTGTTCGCCGGCGAACTGCAGCCAGAGGGTGACCATGGTGGTGGCGAGGGCGGAGCGGACGCCGAGGGCGAAGATGGGGGAGACGTGGTTGAGGGCGACCTTGGCTGCCACGGGGGCGAGGCCCCAGCAGATGGCGGAGAGGATCGCGAAGATTAGGCCCTGCATGTTGACCCCCTGGCTTGTCCGGAGTGGGGGCGCGTGGTGGGGGCGCCCTGCCTAAGGTATGCGGGTGGGGGGTGAGGGATGACCCGGGTCGGGCTGGAA
>DATGYC010000002.1:0-17512 GCA_035298385.1 Symbiobacteriaceae bacterium
TCCTTGAAGTAGATGTAGATCGTCGTGTGGGAGCAACCGGCCGCCTTGGCGATCTCCCGCATCGTCACCGTATCGAAGCCCTGGGTGCCAAAGAGTTGACCGGCCGCCGCCAGGATGGCGCGCTTGGTCTCCTCCGAACGGATCTCTTGTCTGCTAGGCATCGTCGGTAATCGCTCCTTCGTCTATTCAGTAACCGTTGGTTACTAACCACTGGTTATAAAATAACCAGTGGTTACCATGTCGTCAAGTAGAATTTCAAACTTTCTCGTTGACGAACATGATCCCCACTGATAAAACTAACTTGCGAGTAACATAACTCGCAAGTTAGTTTTATCTGCAACCGAGGTGATCCCGATGGCAGCGACCCGCACAAGAAAGGGCGAGGAGAGCCGCAGTCGCCTGCTGCATGCGGCAACTACGGAGTTCGCCCGCCTGGGCTACCATGCGACCAAGGTAAGCGACATCGTCGCCGCAGCCGGCCTCTCCCAAGCAGCCTTCTACCTTTACTTCACCAGCAAAGAGGCGGTCTTTACCGAACTGATTGCGGAGTTCCGCGGACGCCTGCAGGTGCTGGCTGATGCGGGCAAGCTGGCGACTCACCTGTCGCCAGAGTCGGTACCGGACCAAGTCCGCGCCAACGTCCTGGCTTTGCTCCAACTGCTGATGGCGGACGCCACTCTGACCCGGATCGCACTCTTCCTGGCGCCCGACGGGGAGTCGATCCGCGACGGAATCGCCGCGCTGATCATGGCCAACCTGCAGGCGAATCAGGCGGCTGGGATCATCAGGCCTGACCTCGATGTCGCAGTCGGCGCCGATGCGATGGTCGGTCTGCTGGAGCGGCTCCTCCGCCGCTGGCTGAAGACCGGCGAGGGCGCCCCCGAGAGCCTGGCCAGCGCCGCAGCCGATGTGATCATGTACGGCATCCTAAATCGAGAGGTACTTTAGTTATGCTTAGTATCAGTACGCTGATCTGGCTTCTGCTGATCGTCTTCGCCTGCAACGATGGGGAAGAACTCCTGACGGCAGGAGCCTGGGTACGTCAGAATCAGGAGAAGTACACGTTCGCACCGAAAGCGCTACGGCTCGACCAGAATAAGCCCCTGACGGCCCAGTTTGCGGTCGCCGTTGCCGTGGTGGGATCGGTCCTCCTGACCGCGACCATCGTCGGCGCAAAGACCTTTGCAGCGACCGGGCAGCTGCACGGTCTTTTTGTGGCGGCGATCGTACTCATCTTCCTCGATGGGGTGAAGCACATCCTGCTCTCGATCGGACTGCGGGGGTACTCGTCTGGGGTCGTATCAGCAGCGCTGGTGCAGGTACCGTACTCGGTCTACGCTCTCCACCGGTTCCTGGCGGCCGGGCTTGTCACCTGGGGCGAGATCATCCGAGACGGTGCGATCGGCGTGGTCGTGATCGGCCCGCTGCTCGCGGCGGGCTTCGCCCTGGGTCGCCTGGTAGTCCCCGCCCGCAGGACCGCCTAAAGCTCGTTCATCGAGCAGCCGGAGGCGCTCCAAAAGGCCTTCTTTTCGTTCTAGGCGGAGGTTTAGGGCTCAGAACGTCGGGCTAGAATGGAGAGGGGCGCCCTGGACGCAGGGCGTAGGAAGGAAGACGGGGCCTCACTCTTGATCTGTGGAGAGGGCTAGTGCTACCTAGTCCTCCCCGCTACTACTTAGCGGAGAAGAGTCAACAGAGTGATGATGATTTGAATCAGCGTATGGGCGTCGAAGTCTGTCGAATCTTGTCGACAAACTCTCCCTTTCGTTCGACAATGTCAGAAGAGGCGCAGCCGGTTCACCCCGGCTGCGCCTCTCTCTTTACCGCTGAACGACCTTGAAGGCGTCCGCGATCACGTACTCGGTCCCGCCCGTCCAGCGACTGACCGCGATGATCTCCGCATCGCCAGCAAGGAGCCGGTAGGTACCCAGACTGACCCACTGACCGCCACTCGTCTGCTGGTTCACGTTGACCGTCTGGCTCACCCGCCCGCTATCGGTCGAGTTCGCCTTCCAGATCACGACCGGCGTCGAGGCGTTGTAGCCCGTGTTGGCCGGGTACCACATGTAGATCTCATAGTTCCGGGTCGACGGGATGTTCACCTTATAGTAGGCCGCATCGGAGACGGCCTGCGGGGTGGCGTAGGCGTAGTCGGCGCCGTACCGCTGGCTGCTGTAGGTCGAGAGCGCCCAGTTGGCACTCGCCCGGAAGCGCCCGGCGGTCGAGTTGTCCACGATCGTCGACCAGGTCGCGGTATCGTTAACCAGGCTCATGTAGTAGGTCCAGTTCCAGCAGGAGCCCGGATCGGTGTGGGTCGCCCCTGGAACCTCGTTATGCCCGATGATATGGCTCCGGTCCTTCGGGATGTTGTACTTGGCGGCGACCGACTTGGTGATGCCAGCGCTCGCCCGGTACATCGCATCCGTGAACCACGTGCAGTTGTCAATGTAACCCTCATGCTCGATGCCGATCGACTGGGTGTTGTAGGTCCAGTTGCCAGCGTGCCAGGCGATATCCTTCTCGCGCACAGTCTGGGTCACTTGGCCGTCCGAGGAGCGCACCACGTAGTGGGCGCTTACTTGGGCGCTCGAGTTCTGGAACCAGCTGATCGAGCCCGAGTAGCTCCCCTGCGTAACGTGGATGACTACATACTGGATGTTATAGTCGGACTCCCGGTTGGCCACCGTGTAGTTCGACGAGGAGGCTGGCGTCCAGATGGCCGGGGCGTAATCCGTGGACTGGATGGTGACGCCCTGGTCGACCTTCTTCGGATTGACCGCCTTCGCCTCAACCCGGATCTCCTCCCCCTTCACCTGAGCGTCAATGCCCTGGCTCAGGAAGGTGTAGACCTGGTCGGCATAGGAGACCTGCTGGTTCCGATCGGCCATGCCACTGTAGAGGGCGACCGCCTCGTACCAGCCGTCCAGGTCGACGGGGAGGGCGCCCCCGTTCGTGGAACGGCCCAGATCGGCCAGGAGGGCGGCGCCACCCATGATATTCGCTGCGCTCTCCTTCTTGAGCTGACCGGGCGAGAGCTTGGTCAACGCAGCCGCCTGCTCGAGGGTCTTGCGCTCCGGATTGGAGACCAGGTGCATCAGGCCGAAACCGTTATCGACAGCCGGAATACCATCGTGGTCATCGAGCCGGGTCTCGGCATAGGCGACCGCAACCAGGAGCTCGACTGGGACGCCCTGGGCCTTAGACGCCTTCTCGAACGCCTTACCAAGTGAGCCACCCAGGCGATCTCCCTGGGCGAACTCGGGCGCCCGCATGAGCGAGGAGGCCGGGGCCGGGTCCGCTGCAGCCGTGGTTGCCAGGAGCAGAGCGATAAGGCCAAGCGCCAAGAGTCGGATTCCCTTTGATCTCAGATTCACGACAAGCCCCTCCTTTCACGGTTCCACGTTCAGACTAGCATTGTAATTTTAATGTTACAACTACATTGAACAAAAAGAAGCGAGAGGGGGAGATTCCCCCTCTCGCACAATCTGCTAGGCCTGTGGACTCGTTGTGACCGCATCCGCCTTGGCCTGCACCAGCCGAGCCAGCCGGATCTGCTCAAAGCTGTACCGCCCGCCCAACTGATCGAAGACCGGCTTCAACCGCCCATCCTCCTGCTGCCGGAGCAGGGCGATGATCTCCCGGTAGCCATCTCGCGGGAGCACCTGGAGCACGACCGCCTTCCAGGCGCCGCTCTCGTCAGCAGCGACCCAGTCCTGGATGTACTGCCAGACCGTCCCCTCAGCCCGCTCAAGGGCTGTGGCTACCCCGGCCACCGTCTCACCGGCGGCGACCAGCGTGGCGGCCCGGGCCATCATCTGAGCCCGGTTCTCCTTCGGCGGCTCGACCGCATCCGGTTGAAACTGGGCGATCTGGGTGAGCAACTCCTCACCGTACTGCTGGAGCTTCGCCGGACCGATCCCCTTGCAGGCTGCCAACTGGTTCAGGTCCCGCGGCGCCACCTCAGCGATCCCAGCTAGGTCGCGATCGCCGAAGATGACGTAGGCAGGGACGCCCTTCGCCTGGGCCTGCGCCCGCCGCCACTCCTTCAGGTGGGCGTAGAGTTGGGCCGCCTGCTCCGCAGGAACGTGCCCCCCGGAGGAGGCTGGGCTTACGGCTGTGGCTCCAGTGGACCGGGCGCCCTTCTTCTTGCGCGCCGACTTGGCCTGCGCCAGCGCATCCCGATTCGCGATCACCAGGGGATGGCACTGGCTACAGCAGGCCTCCGCCTTCGGTTCCACCTGCTCACCAAAGTAGCGGAGTAGGACCGAGCGGCGGCAGCCCTCCTCCATGTAGATGTAGTGCCGCACCCGCTTGAAGCGATCAAAGGCGGTGACGTCGCCAGACTGGCGAACCAGGAACTCCCGCATCTTGACGTCGCGCCCTGGGAGAAGGACCATGATGCAGCGGGCTGGCTTGCCGTCACGCCCGGCGCGCCCGATCTCCTGGAAGTAGGCCTCGAGGCTGTCCGGGACCCCGGCGTGGACCACCAGGCGGATATCCGGCTTGTCGATCCCCATGCCGAAGGCGTTGGTGGCGACGACCACCCGGACCAGGTCGGTCATGAACTGATTCTGGACGGTCGTCCGCTCCTCCGCCGCCATGCCGGCGTGGTAGCAGCCGACTGGCTCGCCGAGAGTCTCGGTCAGGGCGCCCGAGAGCGACTCCGCCTCCTTACGGCTGGTGACGTAGACGATGGTGCTCTCGCTCTCCTGACTGATCAGGTGAGCGATCACGGCGAGGCGCTCCGCCTCCGTGCTACAAGCCTCCAGCCCGAGCCAGAGGTTGGGCCGATCGGCGCTCGCCTTGATCAGCTTCGCCTCCGCGATACCGAGCTGGGTCATGACGTCCTGCTGGACCTGTGGCCGAGCGGTGGCCGTCAGGGCGAGCAAAGGTGGGTTCTTGATCGCTGCCCGGAAGGCACCGATCTGCTGGTACTCGGGCCGGAAGTCGTGGCCCCACTGGCTGACGCAGTGGGCCTCATCGACCGCGAGCAGGCTGACCTGCACGTGCAAGCAGGCCGCGAGGAAGGCCGGGTTGTTAAGCCGTTCCGGGGCGACGAAGAGGATCTTCACCTGGCCGCTGGCGAAGGCGTCCAGCTTGGCCCGCCCTTCGGCAGCGGTATCGTGCGACGTGAGGTTAAGCGCTGGAATCCCCCGC
This sequence comes from Symbiobacteriaceae bacterium, assembly GCA_035298385.1. GTDB lineage: Bacteria > Bacillota > Sulfobacillia > Symbiobacteriales > Symbiobacteriaceae > DATGYC01. The sequence continues at coordinate 5,155 of DATGYC010000002.1, forward strand.
TCGATCAGGCCATCCGTCTGGTCCTTCATCAGGGAGATCAGCGGCGAGATGACGATGGTGACGCCCGGCAGGAGCAGGGCGGGGAGCTGGTAGCAGAGCGACTTGCCGGCGCCCGTTGGCAGGATGCCGGCCACTGAGTGGCCCGCCATGATCTCAGTGATGATCTCCTTCTGCATCGGGCGGAACTGACTAAAGCCGAAATGCTCCTGGAGCTTAGCCTCAAGGTTGAGCATGGGGGCCCTCCTTTCTATCGTAGGGCAACAGCGAACTGGTATTCGGCATTCGAGGCTGAACTCCTTGTGCGGCGACTAATGAATGAAGAAGCCGCCACCCCGCAAAGGGTGGCGGCTTCCTTATCATTCACGGATAGATCGGCTTGTAGAACCGGAAGGCGAGGAGCGCTCTCCCGGCCACTTGGGACTCCACACGGTAGGCAAGCTCTCCGCTCGGTGGGCGCTGCAGGGCGATCGGACCGGTCTGGACCGTCTGGGGCTGGGCGCCCCCGAGCGGCACCGGCTGGGGTGGCTGATCCGGGAAGGCGAGTCGGACGACGCCGCCCCACTCGGGCGCTGAGGGGAGCAACTCCAGGTCGAAGAGCCACTGGGCGGGCCGCTGTCCGAAGCGCTGCAGGTGCCAGTCCCCATCGAGCGCTGCGTTCTGGACGAGCGCGGGCCCGACTTGGCTGCGCTGCCGGAGGGGGCCCTCCTGCGTATCAGCGGGCAGCCAGCGGTGGCCAAGCAGGAGCCCATCGGCCGGGCCGGTCGCCACGAGGCAGAGCGGCTGGGTGACCGCCGCTCCGTCAAGCTGGACCGGCTCTCGGAAGGGCGCCCGGAACCAGAAGCCCGCACGCTCGCTGTAGGCAGCCCGATCCGCGGGGAGGGTTATGGCCAACTCCGCCAGGGGGCGCCCACCAGGGCGGGGAGCCTCCCCCTCCCCCTTGAAGAGCTGTAGCGTCAGCGAGACCGGTGCCGTCGGGAGGGCTGGCAGGTGAAGCCAGATCGCCGAGAGCTCCCGCCCCTCGCCGATTCCGTTCGCATCGGCGAGCAGCAAGGATTGGGCCACCTGGAGGCCTGGGGTGACCCGGACCCCGAACTCGGCGCCCGCCTCCCCGCTGAGGGCGAGGCGGCGGCCGGTGCGAATCCGGTCGCGCAGCGTCAACGCACCGGTCAGCAGGAGATTCTCCTGCTCGGCCATCGGCCAGGGGAGGGCCGCCTGCGTGGGCTCAACCGGATCGAGTTCGATCTCGATCGGCGTGGTCTCCGCCACCCGACTCCAAGCGCCCGTCACACGGAGCGTGACCTGCCCGTCGGTCAGGGAGGTCAGACGGAGAGCGACGCGACGCTCCTCCCCCTCCGCCCGCTGCCAGGCGGCAGCGAGGTAGGGGGTCAGGTCTCGGCTGGTGACCGTGCCCCCGGGCTCCATCTGGGCCGGGAAGACCTGGACCGGGGTATCATCCCCGACGGCGACGGCGATCGATGCCGGTTGGGAGGGCGAGGCCAAGAGGACGGCGGCGCCCGCGGGCAGGGCGCCCAGTTGGCCCGACTCACTGGCGCCGATCCGGACAGCGTCCGTCTCGAGGGCCTGGGTCCAGGCCCCCTCGGGCAGGTTGTCGCTCAGGGTGCGGAAGCTGCCCAACTCCCGGATATCGGCCTTGATGGCGCTGGTAGTGCCCTCGACCCGGATCTCGGTGAGGCGGGCGGGGCGGGCCAGCAGGTACTGGGCGCCCTGGGCGCTGCTGGAGAGCGTCGTCCCCCAGGTCGGATCGGCTAGATTCCGGACGAGGGGTTCGGCTGTCAGGGTTAGGGTGATCTGGGCGAACTGCAGGTCGGCCGGCCCGACCAACTCGATCGTCGAGGGCAGGTTGGCCCGCAACAGAAGGGGGCCAGCCTGATTCTCTCGCTGCCCGAGGTTGAGGCTCAGGCTGATCGGTGAAAGCGGTGTCGCTGTAACAGGACTCATCTGACCTTACCTCCTCTGGACGAGGAGCAGGGAGCCCAGGGGGATCTGCTCCCGACGTTCATCCAGTAGTGCAGCGGCGACCGGGACGGCGGCAAGTGCGAGCCAGCTGGCGGTTGAAGGCAGACTGGCGAGCTCTTCAATCTGGGTGCGTTCCTCGGTGCTGGGCGCCACGAGTGCGCGAGCGCTGAGGTGCTTGAGCGCCTCCGGCAAAACGGGGGACGCAAAGGCGTCGGCCCAACGCTGGCGAGCGGCGGCGACGGTGGCCAGGTCGGTCAAGAGGCTCGGCTTGATCTGCAGGCGGGCCGCAAGCAGCGTCGCTCGCTCTTCGCCGAGCTGTGCCAAGTCGCCAAGGACCTCGATCCCCTCGCGGTGGAGTGCAGCCAACAGGGGCTGATCCAGGCCGCCGAAGTAGGCGAGGGGAATCGCCTCCGCTGCGGCATAGAGGGTCGCCTCCTGGCGCTGGTAGACCACGCCCTGGGCGGTCTGGTCGGTCTGGACCTGGAGGATCCGGCCGCCCTCGATGGGCGCCGGGCTGACCCGAAACTGGAGCTTGACTGCGAGCGGGATCGCCCAGCGGCGCTTCCCCCGTAGGGTCGTGACAATGGCGGGTCCAGGCTCAGGGGCGGTCCAGCTCAGGTCGATCCGCCGGGTGCCCGCGGTGGCCTGGCGGCGGCCGCTCGGCGAGAGCGCGGACGCGGGCTCTGCCCCCGCTTCCTGGCCGATCCCACGGCTGGGTAGGTCGGGCGCCGGCCCGCTCCACTCGCGCAGCAGGGCGAGGAGGGTAAGCCCCGCCAGGTCGGTCGCTGCCGCTTCCCCCTCCAACGTGATCTCCAAGTTTCCCTGCCAACGCCCCGTCAGCCCGGCCTCGATCGGGGCGGTCCCGACCACCTGATCCTCTACCTCTGGTACCAACTGCTTGGTCACGAGGCGGAGTTGGACGGCATCCTTCTCGGTGCTCTTCGTTGACGTGGCCAGGGCGATCGCTGGGAAGAGGTCGCTCTCCTGGGCCAGGGCGCCAAACTGCCCCAGCAGCCAGTCGGTGATCCCCTGTTCGACCTGGGTGATCATGACTCGCTCAGCTCCCCGTGGATCGCAAAGCGGAAGGCGACGGTATCGACCAGCGCACTCCCAACCTGGAAGCAGAGGTCGACGAAGGTCGGGGTCTGCCGCCAGACGAAGGGCTGGGGAACCGGGGCGCCGGGGCGCCCGTCCGGCGTGACGGAGACCGTGTAGGTCGCCGCCGGGTAGGGCCGCTCAAACTGAATCCGGACGAAACGGCTCTCGCCCTCATGCATCCGGGCGATCGACCGGACGTTCCGCAACTCCCCATGATAACCGCCGAGTAGGAAGCCAGGGGTGTTTATGAACTGGTAGAGCCGGGCACTCATCCGCTGCATCGGGTCTACATCCTCAGGGAGTCCAAAGGCGTAGGCGACTTGGGCGATCAGCGTGCGGGCCCCTTGATCCAGGGCCTGGCCGGGAGCGATGGTCACAGGCTGAGCGTCGGTCGTAAACGGCTCGTTCGTGATCAGCGCGGGGCGCAGGTGCTGCGGCCCAACCGGCGAGACGGCCCAACCGATCTGCGCCGGGTCGACCTGGAGTTGGAAGCGTTGCGGGATGAGCTTGCCGGCGGGGAAGCCCGCGGGCGGTTGGATCCGGGCGACAAAGTTCTTCTTCTCGGTTTGATACCTGGCCAACGCCTCGTCGTACTCGGCCTTCAGGCGATCGTACTCCTCACGCCTCGCCCTGTACTCCCCCTCGGCCTGGTGGAAGTTGGCTGACCGCTCCTCCCAGGCCCTTAGGTCGGCCTGGTAGCGCTCGGTCGCCCTCTGGTACTCAGCCTGGGCGCCCTGAAAAGCGGCGAAGGCCTGATCATAGCGCTGCCAAGCCCCTAGTTGTTCCGCATAGACCCTCATCGCTTGCTCATAGACGTTGCTGATCCGATCCTTCTCAACCGCAAATGCCTGCTGGTAAGCAGCCAGGGCGCCCTCATAGCCCCTGTACGCCGCGCGGAAGCCGTCCCACTCCGCCCTGTTCGCCCAGAAGGCCTGACGGGCGTGCCGGTAGTTGAGGATCTCCTGTAAGGCGTGGTTTAGATCCCCTCTGTATACACCCCCATTGAATATTCCTCGAGCGATCTTATTTAGCGCGGCCTGTTGGAAACTGATGACCAGCATCTGGTCTGCCACTGACTGATTATCCAACTGGCGGTTAAAAGCACCCGCATCTATTTGTAGCCATACGAGAAAGTCGAAGAGTTCGCGGCTAGGGCTCGGCTCCCCCATCTCTGGGTTCTGGGGCTGGGGTGGGGCGCCCGGCGGCTGGTAGTCCGGAAGCCTTGGGCGCTGTGGCTCCGTCGGGCGGGCGAAGTTCGGCGCCGTCGGTGGCGTCGCCGTGAAGCTCGGCTGTTCCGGCTTGGGTCCCGGGTCGACCCCGACGAACTTCGGCTCAGCCGGAGGGCCCTTCGGCTTGACCGGCGGTGAAGCGTCCAGCGTGGCATCCAGCAGGAAGGGAGGCAGCGGATTCCCCTGGTCCAGGAGGGCAACCCTCGGACCGGGCAGTGGCACGTTGGCGTCAAGGAGCCAGTCGTACCAGTTGTTCCCAGCAGAGGCCGGATAGAGCAGGGCGGGGTCCAGGTAGGCACACCAACCGTAGGTCGTGGCGCCCCGCGGCTTCTTGATCTCGGCCAGGACGTCGTTGGCCAGCTTCTCCAGCGTGACGGCGCTGGCAGCCAGGGCCTCCGTCAGGATCGCCCCGGGCGCCATGTGATGGCCCGCCACCACATGCTCGGCCAGTTGGGTGGACCCAACAGCGCCTGGCGCAATCTGGTCCGGCCCGAGTCCGATCGGGCCGAGGTGCTTGGACTGGATCGTTCCAGGTGCGATTCCTTCAGGGCCAAGGGGCGCCCCGTCCGGCCCGCTGTGGGTGTGCGCCAAAAGCTGACGCAGGATCAGTTCCTGGATTTGGTTGAGCGCAGCGGCACTTAGCGCCTCCCCATCTTGAAAGCGGACGGGGATCGGCATGGTCTCCGGCATGAGCGATCTCCCTCCTAGCTGGCGCCGGGTGCGGTGAAGGAGAGGGTCCAGGTCAGGGTCAGGACCTCACCGCTCCGTAGCGGCAGCGCTGGCTGCACCAGCGCCCGGTTATAGAGCGTCTCCGACAGGTTCGCATCGATGGTACAGGCGAGCATCAGCCCGGTCTCGGCGATCTGGCGGTCCTTGTCGGCGGCCGGGAAGGTCGCCTTCAGGCTGATCGTGCCGTCCTTGGCCTGGACCTCGGTGACGGGCTGGGGCTGGATGCCATCGGGCTGCAAGAGCTTGGTCAGGTCGGGCAGGGTGGGCGCCCCCTCGATCCCGATGGTCGCCTTGAACTGCGGATGGGTCGCGGCACCGGTCAGGAGTTGGGCTAAGAGGCTCCGCCCACCCCCGACGACGGTGTTGGTACCGGATCGTTCGGCCGTCCGCTTGCCGTCCGGTCCGAGGACGGTCAGGTGGACCGCCCCATGGGGCGTCAGGTCTGCGCGGTTCATACCTTCCCCTCCGGTCGTGTGATGGTGAAGGAGACGGAGTCGGTAAGGATCAGCCGCTCCTCCGGGGCGCCCGCCCGGTCGACAAGGGTATTCTGGGCGCTAACGTCGGCCCTGGGCTGGATCTCCTCCCAGAGCGCGAGCTGGGTGTCCCGCCGCTTCGCGCCCTCCAGTTCGAGCAGGGCCGTCTCCTGCGGATCGAGGTAGAGGGTGCCGGCGGGCTTTAGCCGCTCGACCTGCTCGCGGAACCAGGTGGGTTTGAGCAGGGGACCGGTCGCCTGCCAGTTCTCGCTACCGACTGGGCGGAAGAGGATCGTGAAGGTGCCGGCTCTTCGTCCTCTCCAGCGGACCTGCAGCTCCCGCGGGGCGGGGATGCCAAGGTCGCCCGTCCAGGCGGGAACGAGGCGGATCTGATTCAGGGCGAGCCGCTCGCCAAGGGCCGGGGGGCGCCCCGTCATAGTAACGCCAAGGAGCAGGCGCCAACGTGAGAGGCCGAAGGGGAGCCAGGAGACGGCTTCTGGCTGCGCTTGCGTCCAGGTCAAGTGGCGGAGGGGTAACGACTCCCCAGTGAAGTCGGCCTTGCCAAAGAGCATCGTCACCTCCGGTTCGCCCTGCGAGCTGACCGGGCTGGATTGACCGACCAGACGCAACTCCGCCGGATCGAGTGGCCCCTGCAGGCTGGCCGGACCGGGCCGATCGACCACCGCCAACCGCTCCAGATCGACCGCGAGGGTCGCCCCGGGGGGCAGGAAGCGATTGATCAGCAGGAGCCGGCCCAGATCCAACTGCGCGATGATCGGCAGGGCGACCGGGGCCGGCCCGGCGGCGATCTCGATCACGGGGTCGGGGAAGCGGTGCGGCAGGCGGTGCCCATCCGGGCTGTAGGGGCCAGGAGCGGCGTAGCTCTGGTTGATGAGCGTCCAGTCCCCGGTCGGCGGGATCACCACGGGCCCCTCCCACCGGGGCGGAAGCTCAACGACCGCGGCCTCAAAGAGGGGCGCCCCAGAGCGCGGCCGAAAGCGCGCGATCGTGGTATAGGGATCGCTGGAACGCGTGGTCGTCCCGTAGAGGTCGCCTCCACTCACCCTGCCCCAGGTGAAACTCTCGGGCGGCAGGGGAAGGGCCGGCAGCGTGGGGGGGCCGATCCGGTCTGCATCCGCCGCCGCCCCGACCAGATCGAGCAGGCCGCTTAGCGACGCCTGCCCCTGCAGGTAGAGCGGGATCAGCGCCCGCAGTCGATTCCGAAAGGCGGCGAGCGTCTCGCCGGGCCACGGCGCGATCCCCCAGGGAGCGGCAAGGCGCTCCAGATCCTCCAGGTGCTCGGCATGCTCAAGAAAACGGCTGCTGAGTACCTGCTTGGTCGCTCGCTCCAGACTGGGGAACCGGGTGCCGACCTCCTGGAGCAACCGCCAGGCCGCCCCCGTCTCACCGGCCCGCCGGTAGACGCTAGGTAGATGGCGCAGGACCGGGGTCTCGGTCATCAGCCCACCCCCCAGACGGGACCATCCGGGTGCGGATAGACCAGGTCCGTCGCATCAAGCGGGAAGGAGCCATCTGCCGGGAGGAGCAGCTCGGCGCCACCCTGCCGGTCGATCAGACGAACGGCAAGACCAGCCTGCGCCAACCACGTCCGGCCCGCCGGCTCTAACTCCTGCCCCGCCCACTGGCGGAGGAGGCTGAGGGTAAGGCTCCGCTCGCCCGTCTGGTCGTTCAACGCGGCGAGGCCCTTGGCGAGTCCGCGGGCGACCGCCCGCTTCCAGTCCTGGTTGGTCGTCTCGGTCCGGACCAGGAGTTGGACCCAGAGGAGCTCTTCGCCATCAAAGATGACGGAGACGACAGGGCCGGTCGCCGGGGCGACGATCCGATCGAGCTCTTCGAGCGTTGGGGGGATTAGGCGGCTGGGCAGAGGTTGATCCGCCGGTTGCGAGAGCCACTCCCCGTCCAGTTGGACCTGCGCCCGCAGGATGTCGAGCACCCCGGCCGTCGCGAGGAGCTTGGCCATCAGCGGGTTCCAGCGAAGCGACTCGCCAGGAGAGAGGGCGCCCAGGGCATCGAGGACCGCTGCCTCCACCTGCTGGCGGATCGTCCGCCGGACCTCGGTCGAGGGGCGGGCCACAGCCGGGCGCAGGTGAAGCTCAAGGAAGAGCGGCCGGTAGCGCAGGCCGCGCAGGTGGACAAGGACGCCGGGGGGCTTCGTCGCCAGGAGTGCGTCCCAGACGGCCTGGTAGGTTAGACCCTCCCCTAGGTCGGCGTCGACGACGACCTCTAGCTCGCCCGGGGGGACCCGATCCTTCGCGGTCAGGGCGTCCCGGAAGGTGACCGACCGGGCGCCCGCCTGCAGGACCGCCTGCTCCATCGCCCGGAGGGTCCCGGAGCCGCGGGAGGCCAGTTCGGTCTTGACGCGGGTGCGCAGGGCCTCATCACTCTCCTGGGCCTGGCGCGGGGTCGTCGGGCGGGCCATGTAGACCTGCCCGATGCCAGCTAGGGGGGCTACCTGCTCCAGCGGGTGCTCTTGCCCCGTCTCGTTTGGCCCGAGCAAGAGCTCCTCCAGCTTCTTGGTCGGTGGAATCTCCGCCGTCACCGGGACGATGATGACCGTTTGGCCCGCCGCAAGCTCGGCGTCGGACTCGGTCTGGTAGGGGATCTTCGCCTCGCCCTTCTGGGCGTAGAGGGTCGTCCCCGCTGGGATCCGGATCCGCTGGGCGACGTGAGGGTCGCGCACGAAGGCGGCCTCACCCTGAACGCGCAGCCCGGCAAGGCGCTTCTTGCCGACGAGGGCGATCAGGTGATCGAGCGACTGCCCGGTCGCGGTATCAAGGAAGCCAAGCTCGTAGAGGGCGCCCATGCGCCCATAGGCCTCCGCCAGTTCACGGGCGAAGGCCTCGACAAGGGTACGGAGGACCGAACCGGGGTTGACGTCCGTTAGCTGACCGCCAGCCCGGAGCCGGTCCAGGGTGGACTGCACGACCTCTTGGTAGGAAGGAACGCCGTAGGGCGGTGGGAGCGTCATCTCATCTGCCTCCAGTCGCCCCTGGCTCCAGACTCATCTGGAGCGAGAGGGCAAGCGGGTCGGGCGCCCCGGTGGGCCGGACGCCCAGATCGATCCGGAGCAGGTCAGGGCGGCCAGGGTCTGCGGTAACGGAGAGGTACTCGATCCGCTCAATCCGGCTCTCCCCGCGCAGGGCCTCACGAACGTAGGCCTTGGCGAGGGCGAGGTTGGCGGGGGTGGCGAGGCGCCCGATCAAGTTATGGAGCCGACTGCCAAGCTTCGGATGGCCGAGATGGGCCAGGTCGCCGAGGGGCGTGGCAAGACGGATCCAGATCGCCTGGGCCAGGTTGCCGAGGCCGGCTGAGGCCTCAAGGTCGCCACCTTCGGTCTCGAGGCGGAGCGACCCGCCAATCGAACCGCCCGCGGCGAGGCCGATATCTGTGCCGAACTCCATCTCCTCACCCTCCAATCAGGACCGTCCCCGCTGCGATCACACTGCCAGCAGGGAGATCGGCGGGATCGTTGCAGGTCGTCGCCGTGTCGCCCATCCGGGCGGCCGGCTGGCCATTGATCATCACGGTCGAGGAGCCCATCAGGATCTGGCCCCGATTGGTGGGCGGCTTCTGGAAGGGGCCACCCTGTGGGATGTGGGGCGGTCGGTTCTCCGCAACGGAGCCCAACATCGCCGCCGGGAGTCCGCCGATGTTGACGTTGCCCGAGAGCGAGCTGGAGAGTAGACCGACGAAGGGGTGCGGCAGGGGCGTCGGGGTCTGGTAGGGCGGGATCAGGATGATGTGGGTATCTGTCGCCATGACCTGGTCGTTCTGCTTGGCGGCGGGCTTGCCCATCCCCTCGCCCTCCTTTCCTGGATTGCGGCCTGGGTCGACGGGTCCTAGTTCAGGTTGACGACCGAGCCCTTCAGCTCCGCCATGCCGTTTGCGTTCAGTTTCAAGTTGCCGCCCGCCTGAATCTCGAGGTTGCCATTGGCGGCGATCTTCAGATTGCCGCTTGACTCTAGGGTCAGGGCGCCCGAGTTCTCGACGGTGACAGTGGCGCCATCTGTCTTGATCGTCACCTTGCCGGCCTCAGCGTCCATCTGGAGCTGGAGGGTGCCGACTGTGGCCTCGATCTTCTTGTCGGTGACGGTCAGGGTCAGGTCAGAGGGGAGCTTCAGCTCCAAGAGGCGGCTGCCGCTCTTGCCGCCGGTCAGATGGAGATCGAGCCGGTCGGACTCGGCGGCGCCGGGGGGCAGGAAGAGGCGAACCTCGCCTTGGTCATAGGGAGGGGGCTTCAGCTCGTCGGGGTAGAGTCGCCCCACGATCACGGGCTGTGCGGGGTCGGTACCGATGTACTGGAGCAGGACCTTATCCCCCTTAGCGGGGGGAACGGCAAGACCGAGGGGACCGGTCAGGATCGGCACGGAGGGCAGAATCAGGTCGGTCTCGCCGGGGAGGCGAACCGAGCAGGCGTAGGGCTGGTCGTCGCCGTCGGCATGGGCAGGGACCTCCTCGACGATGGCGAGCTGGGTGGTGAACTGGCGCGCCAGTTCCGCCTGAACCAGCTGTCGAAGGAGATGGATGATGTCGCTCATCGGCTGAGGAAGACCTCCCTTGGGGACGCGCCGTTAGGTTGTCAGAGTCAGGTGCGTGACAAGACCGGTCTGGACCGACCAGTGGAGGTCGATGCCAACCAGGCGGGGAGAGCCGCTGCCAGCCTTGCTTGGCAGGCTGATCGGCTCGGCTAGGTCGGCCGGCGGCAGTGCAGCGAGAATCAGTCGGGCGCCCCCGGCCTCGCCGGCCAAGGCCGTGGCGGCAAGGAGCGGGCCCTTCTCATCAACGCTTGCGGTGCCAGTTGTGGGCGGCTCGCCAGCGTGGAGGTTCCCCTGGACGTCCGTCCAGAGCGTGAAGCCCGCCACGGCGGCCAGTCGCTTGATCTGATCAAGGGCGGAGTCCTGCTTTAGGAGCGGGTACCCCTTCAGGGTGGGGCCGGGCGCCGGGACCTGGCTCGTAAGCTTGGCCTCCTGGCAGATCGCCCCGATCGCATCCGCCACCGTCTGGTCTGTCACGACCCGCTCCGGGAAGAGGCGGGTCAGGCTGCCAGGTAGCTCTTCGACCAGCAGGGCGCGGGCGGCAAGGCCGGTCCGTTCCTGCAGGACCGTGCCGGTGAAGAGGGGCTGGAAGGCGTCGCCGTCAGCGGCGCCCTCCACCACCACCTTCGTCAGCAAGCCGGGCAGGGCGGGGCCAGGGCCAAAGGTCGCCTCCACCTGACCGACCGGCCAGCCGACGGAGCGGCGCAGCCGAAGGCTGATCAGAGGGAGCGGCTGAGGGGGCGGGGCGCCCTCCGCTGGGCGAAGCCGAAGCTGGGGGCGCATCAGACCGCCTCCTTACTTGACCCCAGCGGGCTCCTTCTCGGTCTCGGGGGTCTCCTTGGCCTTGGACTTGCCGGCGCTCTTCTCCGCCTTCGTATCAGCGGCGGGCTCAGCGGGCTTGTCGCCCGACTTCTCGCCCGTCGACTCCGGCAGCGCCGGGGTCTCCTTCGGCGCCGGGAGGGCCTTGTTGTTCGGGTTGACCGCCCGCTGGAGCAGGTCGATCGAGTTGGTGGCGTACTGGATGAAGTAGCCCGTGCCCTGACCGGCCTCCACGATCTCCTTCAGCTTGTTCAGCGGCCCGATGATCGCCTGCACATCGATCGGCTCGGAATCGGCCGCCGTGGTGATGATCCCGGTCAGGGCCGGGATCAGGCCGAAGTGGCTGTCGGCGAAGGAGTAGTCCTCCGGCTTGTGCTCCTCGGTCAGGTTCTTCAGGGCGTCGATGCGGCCGGTCACGTCGTCGCCGACAGCGTCGACCTGATCCTGCAGCTTCTTGACGACGTCCTTCAGGCCGGTGGTCAGCTTCTCGATCGCGGAGGTGATCGGGGCCGGGGCGCCGTTCAGGAGCTTGTTCACCTCGGCCTTCAGCTTCTCGTCGATCGGCAGCTTGGCCATGTAATCGGTCAGGTTATCGGTGGCCTGGGCGCCCCAGATCATCTCACCGTCGAACTTGCCACCGGTGACGACCTTGTTCATCTCATCGACGGCCTTGCTGATCTGCTGCATCCGCTCCGGAAGGGCCTTAAAGAGGCCAGAACGATCCTTCGGCATGGTTGCGTCCTCCTTTTACTCGGTCGATGCGGCCTTGACGACGCTGCCCCCGGCGCCCAGCACCTTACGGAGCAGGGCGAGACCGGAGAGGAGCTCAGCGGCATTCGCCGCCTTCTCGAGCAGCTCTGCGGCGGCGTCTAGCTGGCCATCCACGGCGTTCATCAGCCCCTCGGCGGTACCGAGGGCGCCGGCCTGGTCCTGCATATCGGCCAGGGCGTCGGCTTGGATCTGGGCCTCAACGTCGGCGACGGCGTCGGCATCGAAGCCGCCGGGGGCCGGATCTGGGGGCTGGACGTAGCGGATCAGTTGGAGTTCGTACTCGTAGTACTGGGGGCGCCCGGGCGGCTGGTGGACCTGCAGCCCGGTGATCATCACCTGATCGATGTTGGCGGCGACCGCGGCTGAGGCGGCGAAGTCGATCGGCTCGCCAGCCTGGAGCTTGGTTCGGAGCTGCTCAAGCCGGCTCCCGGCGTCCTCGCCGTAGGCGATGCCGGTCAGGCGGATCTGGGCAGCGGCCATCCCAAGGTCCTGCAGAAGGTCTCCGTCCCCACCGGGCCACGGATGAAGGGCGACCTTCCGGGCCTCGGTGATGGCGATGCTGGTCACGAGGTCGAGTTCGAGGTCCCCGAGGACGATCGCTTCCATCTGGTCAACCCTCCTTGAGGAAGAGGCCGTGGCGGAGTCCATCGGTCAGGAGGATCTCGGTGATCAGGGCACGGAGCTGGGCGGTCGTGATGGGGCTGCC
>DATGYC010000003.1:0-20402 GCA_035298385.1 Symbiobacteriaceae bacterium
CTGAGCCAGGATCAAACTCTCCGAAGAAAATTTGTAGCTCTTATCTCCTTAAAGGAGACGTTTGTTTGCTTGGCTTGTTCTCTCAACCCTCACGGGTTTTGATTGGTAAGTGCACTGTTCAGTTTTCAAGGTCCAACCTCGGTAAGGAGGTTCGTCGCTCTCGTTCGTTTCCGGGGGAGGCGACTTATTCATCTTAACAGGTTCATCATCGGCGGTCAACCGCTAATTTCTTACCAGATGTTTCCAATTGAACCAAGTAAGACCATTGTTTGCGGGGGCTGGATGTGCACCTGTGTACTTCGTGCTGTGCGCTCGAAGGCTACCGGACTGCTCAGTCCCACTACCCTCGCACACTGGAGCTGATGAGCGGGATCGAACCGCTGACCTCGTCCTTACCAAGGACGTGCTCTACCTACTGAGCTACATCAGCAGATCACCCTCCACCCTGACCAGCGGGCCAGGAGGAGGTCGTTGGTGGACCGCGTAGGACTCGAACCTACAACCTGTCGATTAAGAGTCGACGAACCCGACAAACTCCAAGAAGTGAATGCCGACCGCACTACCGATGGAGTTTTCGGGTAAGCCGCTGCTCTACCATTGAGCTAGCGGTCCAGTCTGGCGCGCCCGGAAGGATTCGAACCTCCGACCACCTGATCCGTAGTCAGGTACTCTAATCCGCTGAGCTACGGGCGCTTGTCCATCTCGGCTCTGAGGGGCCAGCGCCGTTGACATGTCTGATCTTAACAGGATCTGACGATCGAAACAACATGCAGATCTTGGTTCTGCTGGCGTGTGTTGACTTCCATTGCAGCGATCATCGATCACCAACAAGAACAGAAAGACCTCTGCTTACGCAGAGGTCTTTCTTAAAGAATTTGGGCGGCGATCTACTCTCCCAGGCTCTTTGTGCCTAGTACCATCGACCCTGAAGGGCTTAACGGCCGTGTTCGGAATGGGAACGGGTGATCCCCTTCGGCATAGCCACCCGAAACTTTCGTGGAGCATCGCTCCGACATACGTAACTATACACGGCTTGTACGGCTGTGGCAAGTAGGCTTGTTGAAGTTCTTACCTTCAGACAGCTCCGACGAGGGGATCCTTCCACATCACCACTGCATCCTCACCGGTATCCGTGTAGTAACCCTTGCGAATCGCACCCTTAGCCGTCACCCAACCCATCTTCGTATAGAGAGAGCGGGCCGCCGTATTTGAGACGCGCACCTCAAGGGTCGCTCGGAGGGCGCCCCGCTGCGCAGCCCCGGCCTCCAACGCCCGCATCAAGCGCTCACCCAACCCCCGCCCCCGCCAGTCTGGGTGGATGGCCACGTTCGTGACGTGGGCCTCACCCCAGACCAGGTGGGCGCCCGCATAGCCGACCACCTGGTCACCATCTGTCACGACTAGGTAGAGGGCATGGCTGGACTCGGCCTCGTGTTCGAACGCCTCCCGAGACCAGGGCGTACGGAAGGAGAGGTGCTCCACAGCCCAGACCCCGTCTACGTCGGCCAAGGTCATTGGACGCAAGCTGATCTCAGCCACTGGTTCTTCCCCCATTACCCCGAGTGGCGCTCCGCCCAGAGACGCTCTGCCTCCGTCTGCCGCAGGTAGACTGCCGCAAGCGCATCGGGGTCCGTGGTCGCACCTGCCCGGAACTCCGACAGGCCGACCCGCGCCACCGCAGAGGCACGCGGAAGTCGTAGCCCAGCCGGAGCAACCCGTAGGGCCTCACCCAACTCCAACTTGGTACTGTAGGGCTCAGCACCATCGCCGGCGGTCGTGACGAACTGCCAGGAATGACGCAGACCAGCCCGCAGCTCCGCCAGTTGGGGGGCAAGCTCACTAACGGTCGTGTGCTGGACCGGCAGGAGCTCGACCCAGGTAGCTGGGTCCTCGGTTCCCGGAGCGTAAGCCGCCGTGAAGATCCGCTCTCGTTTGGCGTCGAGCATCGGCACGACGAGGCCGAGCTGGGCGCCCGTCCCGATCGCAATCGCCTTCAAGGAAGAGACCCCCACCGCCGGGATCCCCAGACCCATCGCAAGCCCCTTGGCCGTCGCGATCCCGATCCGCAGGCCGGTGAACGAGCCTGGCCCGACACCGACGGCGATCAGCTCCAGGTCGCCCCGCTTCAGCCCGCTCTCCTCGAGCGCCTGCTGAACCAGTGGCATCAGCCGCGTCGAGTGGGCCCGGGGGACCTCCAAAGTAAGCTCCGCCCGGACCGCATCCCCATCGACCACGGCGACCGAACAGGCCGCCGTCGATGTATCAAGCGCCAAAATCCGCATTGCCTAGTGCCTCCAAAAGGGGCCGGAACCGAGCGGTGCCCGTGGCGGTGAGTCGGCGCTCCGACTCCCCCTCCGCATGCGCCAGCCGGATCACCAAGTGCTCCTCGGGCCAGAGCTCCTCGATCCGGTCTGCCCACTCGACCAGGTTGACACCTTCGCCCCAAAAGTACTCCTCATAGCCCAGATCCTCCAGTTCCAGAGGATCCTTCACCCGATAGACGTCCCAGTGATAGACCGGGATACTTCGACCCTGGTACTCCCAGAGCAGGGTAAAGGTGGGCGACCCGCCGGTCCGCGCCACACCCAACCCAGCGAGAATGCCGCTGGATAGGTGCGTCTTACCGGCGCCCAGGTCGCCCACCAGGGCTACAAAATCCCCCGGCTGGAGCCGCTGCCCCAGCCATTCACCCAGCCGACGGGTCTCGGCTGGGCTCTTTGTGAGTCGTTCGTACATTTACATCCCCATGATGTGGACACCGTTGTCCACGAAATGAATGTCGCCGGTGACCGCCCGCGCGAGCGGCGAGGCCAGGAAGAGGGCGACGTCGCCAACCTCTTCGATCGTGATGTTCCGGCGCATCGGCGACCGCTCTTCCATGATATCCTTCAGGATCGAGACGCCCTTGATCGCCGAGGAGGCGAGGGTCTTGAGCGGGCCGGCCGAGATGCCGTTGACCCGGATGTTGTGCTGGCCCAGCTCATGAGCGAGGTAGCGCACGTTGCACTCCAGGGAGGCCTTGGCGGCAGCCATGATGTTGTACCGCTCCACGACCCGCGTGGCGGCCAGATAGGTCAGGGTGATGATCGAGCCACCACCAGCAGCCTCCATCAGAGGCTTGGCACCCTTGGCGCAGGCGATCAGGGACCAGGAGGAGATCTCCTGGGCGACTCGCCAGCCCTCCTTGGTAATATCGACAAAATCAGCCTTGATATCCTCCGTCCGGGCGTAGGCGAGGGAGTGGACGAGGGTGTCCAGCTTGCCCCACTTTGCACCGATGGCGGCGAAGAGGGCCTCCACCTCGCCGTCGACACTGACGTCGCAAGGGAAGAGCTCGATCTCTGCACCGAGCGAATCGGCTAGCTCCTGGACGTTCTCCTTCAGCCGCTCGTTCTGGTAGGTGAAGGCGATCTCGGCACCCTCCCGATGCAGGGACTGCGCGATCCCCCACGCGATCGAACGCTTATTTGCTACGCCCATGATCAGGCACTTCTTGCCGGACATCAGACCCATCATCGAGCACCACACTTTCGGTTTAGTCTTAGTATCTGGTCTTAGTTTAGCAGTATTCGAGAAGATGTAATCAAATCCCTGCTTCGGGTGGCGCGCAGGATGGCGAGCGCTCAAACCGGAGCGTGCGAATGCGGAAGCCCTGGGCGCCCTCCACAATCACCCGGTAGCCAGCGAGGGTCAGTTGATCCTCCTTGCGCGGCTGGCGCCCGAGCAGCTTGGTCACCAGCCCGCCGATCGTATCGACGTCCTGGTGCTCCTCCTCGAGCTGGGAGAGTCCTAGGACTTCAGCCGCCTCCGCCAACAGGCAGGCACCGTCAAAGCGGAAGCACCCCTCCCCCATCTGCTCAAAGTGCGGCCGCTCCCGATCATCCCCCTCATCGTAGATCTCGCCGACGATCTGCTCGACGACGTCCTCCGCCGTCAGCAGGCCAACGAAGGTATCGTACTCATCGTAGAGGGCGATGATCGGGGCGCCCTGGAACAGGTTGAGCTGGGTCAGATGAACCGTCTCTGGGCGCCGCTCGATCGGCAGGAGCAGTTGGCGTAGCTCGCGCTCGCCTCGCAGCTCCGCCTTCAGTAGATCGGCACGGCGCAGATAGCCGGCCACTCGGTACCAATCCCCATCGATGACGGGATAGCGGCTATAGCCGTTCTCCTCTGCCAGCATCAGGTTCTCGGTCCAACTGGCCTGCAGGTCAAGGGAGATCACATCCTTGGCTGGGGTCATCACCTCACGGGCGGTCCGTTCCGTGAAGTGCAGGACGTTCCGCATCAGGGCGAGCTGGTGCGGCTCAATCTGCCCGGTCGCCGATGCATGGAGGATCGCCTCATTGATATCCATCGACTCCTCATGCGCCGAATCCGCCTCCGGATTCCGCCCCGTCAGCCCCTTCACGACAGCGTTGGCGACGGCGTTGCAGGTCTTGATGAACGGGATCGCTGCAATCCGGAAGATCCGCATGGTCGGGGCGGTGCCCTGCAGAACCTGCGTGGGGATTACGAGGGAGAGGCCCTTCGGGACCAACTCGCCAAAGGTGACGTGGAGAAGCGCGCCGATCCCCATCGCCAGGAACGAAGAGTAGGCCGCAAGGCCCTGGTAGTGATGTAGGGCTGTATGAATCGCCGGCTCGAGGGCGAGGGTGAGCCCCAGTGATGTGATGGTGATGCCGAACTGGCAGGCGGCCAGCATGGTGTTCATCTGTTGCTTCATCTGAAGCAGGAGGGGCGCCCCAGGCTCGCCGTCACGCACCGCTCGCTCAAGGGTCCGGACGGGGACCTTGACCAGGGCGAACTCGTAGGCGACGAAGAGGCCGCAGAAGAGGATCAACCCTACGGAGAGCAGCCAGGGGCTCCCGAAGAGGAGCGGGGAGAGGATCAGGAAGAGGGCCAAGGTGGTCAGGAGCCTGCCGCCGGAGAGCTTCATCGCCAAGTCGCCTCCATCGCTAGGGCGTCTCTCCCTAGGATGACGTGCGGTCGACGAATCATGCAGGTTCTGCATAAAGAAGAGGCGACCGTACTGCCGGTCGCCTCTCCTGCTGCTATCGCTTGGGGCCGAACTTGGACTGGAGCGCCTGTAGTTGGGCGGCCATCTCATCCGCCGCTGAGCGCTTGGGCTGGGCGGGGCGCCCGGCCTGCCCACCGTCCGTCGAGTGCTGCGTAGCCGCCCGTCCGCCGCCTGCGGGGCGCGGAGCACCAACCTGGCCTCCGCCCGCTGGGCGCGGAGCGCCAGCCTGACCACCGCCTGCCGGGCGCGGAGCACCACTCCCAGCGGGACGAGGTGATCCAACCTGGCCAGCGCCCGCCGGGCGCGGCGCGCCAACCTGGTCGCCAGCCGCTGGGCGCTCCGCCTTCGGCGCCTCGCCGAGCTTCATCGTCAGACCGATCCGCTGCCGCTTCACGTCGACCTCGATCACCCGGACCTGGACGATATCGCCAACGGCGACCGCCTCGCTCGGGTGCTTGATGAACTTGTGGCTGAGCTGCGAGACGTGGACCAGCCCATCCTCATGCACGCCGATATCGACAAAGGCGCCGAAGTCGACGACGTTCCGGACGGTGCCGGTCAGTTCCATCCCGACCTGCAGGTCCTCCAGCTTCAGGACCTCCGTGTGGAAGATCGGCTTCGGTAGGTCCTCACGGGGGTCACGGCCTGGCTTCTGGAGCGCCTCCAGGATATCCCGGACCGTCGGCAGGCCCGCGCCAAGCTCCTGCGCCACCTTGGCCGGGGCGAGCTCCTTCAAGGCATCCCGCAGGCCGGCGGCGCCCTGGCCGATCAATTGCTTACGGGTCGCCCCTACCGCCTGGAGCATCGCCTCGGCGATCGGGTAGGACTCCGGATGGACGCCGGTGTTGTCCAGCGGCTCGCTCCCATCCGCCACACGGAGGAAGCCAGCACACTGCTCGAACGCCTTCGGCCCCAGGCCCGAGACCTTGAGGAGTTCACGCCGGGACTTGAACTTGCCGTTCTTCTCCCGGTACTCGACGATCGCCTTCGCCACCGCCGCCTTGATCCCGGCGACGTACTGGAGCAGGGCGGCCGAGGCGGTGTTCAGGTCGACACCGACCCCGTTGACCGCCGCCTCGACGACGGCGCCCAGCTGCTCGGCCAGCTTCTTCTGGTCGACGTCATGCTGGTACTGACCAACGCCGATCGACTTCGGGTCGATCTTGACCAACTCCGCCAGCGGATCCTGGATCCGTCGGGCGATCGAGACCGCCGAGCGCTGCGTCACGTCGAAGTCCGGGAACTCCTCCTGCGCCAGCTTGGAGGCCGAGTAGACCGAGGCGCCCGCCTCCGAGACGATCAGGTAGGCCGTCTTGTGCTGGCAGCGCGGGATGATCCCGGCCACCACCTGCTCGGACTCGCGGGAGGCCGTGCCGTTACCGATGGCGATCAGGTCGCACTTGTACTTGTCGATCAGGCGAACCAGGGTCTCTTCGCCCTTGATGCGCGCCTGCTCCGACCCGGCCGTCACGTAGATCACGTCGGTCGCCAGGACCTTGCCGGTCTCATCGACGACGGCCAGCTTGCAGCCAGTCCGGAAGCCCGGGTCGACGCCGAGGACGTTGAAGCCCTTGATCGGCGGCTGCAGGAGCAGGTTCTTTAGGTTGACGGCGAAGATCTGGATCGCTCGCTCCTCGGCCTTCTCAGTCAACTCGCCCCGGACCTCCGTCTCGATCGAGGGTGCGATCAACCGCTTGTAGGCATCGCCGATCGCCTCCCGGACCTGACCAGCCCAGATCGAGGCTTCGTTCTTGACGTAGCGACCCTCGATCCGGCGGACGATCTCCTCCGTCGGGGCGCCCAGGGTCACCTTCAGGCAGTCGAGCCGCTCGCCGCGGTTGATCGCCAGAAGGCGGTGCGGCGGCAGGGTGCGGAGCGGCTCCTTGAACTCGGCGTACATCTGGAACTCCTGCGCCTTCTCCGGGTCGCCCTTCTCGGAGGCGACGGTCTCGAAGAGCCCCTGCCGAGTCGTGAGGTCGCGCGTCACCCGCCGGACCTCTGGGTCGTCCGAGACGGTCTCTGCGATGATATCCCGGGCGCCCGCCAGGGCGGCAGCCGCATCCGGCACACCCTTCTCAGCATCGACGAAGGGCGCAGCAAGAGCCTCGGGGGCGCCCGCCGACTCCGCCTGAGCCAGCATCTGCAGCGCCAGCGGCTCCAGCCCCCGCTCCCGGGCGATCATCGCCCGAGTCCGCCGCTTAGGCCGGTACGGCCGATAGAGGTCCTCGACCTCGGTCAGCTTCTCAGCCGCACGAATCCGCACCTCCAACTCCGGAGTCAGCTTCCCCTGCTCGCCAATAACGCGCAGGACCTTCTCCTTCTCTGCCTCCAGGTTGCGCAGGTACGTAAGCCGCTCCTGCAGCGACCGAACCTGCTCATCCGTCATCTCCCCGGTCGCTTCCTTGCGATACCGAGCGATAAACGGCACGGTGTTGCCCTCATCAAGCAGCTCGACACACTTCTCAACCTGAAACGGCTTCAGCTGCAGATCCTTGGCCAGCAGAGAGAAGATCCGCTCCTGACTCATACAGACACCTACCTAACTACAACATCTAAACAAAAAAATCGCCAGTGTGAGCCGGTCGTCCCGATTCCGATGGGACGCGGAAGAGTTAGCTACTCCCGCTCCCACCACGGAGGGTCCGAACCCCCTGGAGCCGCCTTCGGGTCCGTCATCTACACCCAACTCGACGGTCAAAGGACCCGGCCGCGGCGGAGGGGGGTTCGAGGCCCGCAGTGGTGGGCGGCTTGCAGGGGGCAGCGAAAGGACCTACTCCCCCATCGTCATCGGTACGACCACGCGAGCTATATCTTGCCAGTTTCGATCATTCCATAGCATGACCGTCAACACCGGCGGCGTCTCATCCCACTGGTAGACGAACCGAATCTCGCCACGATGCACCATGCACGGGAAGGCATCCATCCCCAGTTCGAGCAGCTCCGCCCAGACCTCGTTCGCCATCTTCTCCGCCTCGGCCTGCGGAAACTGATCACCCTTTGCATGAATGATCGCCTCAGAGAGCTCCGTGAGGAACATGCTGCTAGGCCTCCTTCTGGTAGCGGGTCAACTGCTCGCCATCCCAGGTATATAGGTAAGGACTGACCGGGAAGGGCGCGTTTCGATGCTCCTGCTGGACCCGCTTCTGGACCAGGTTGAGCAGTTCCGGATCCTCATCCCCGATCGCTACCAGCCAGTTCCGGTGCGGCACACCTAGAACGAGCCGACCTGGAACCGCCTCCGCAAACTCGTTCAGCCGCGCCGGCAGCAGAATGCGAGCCGCGTCATAGCCATCCTGCAGATTCCAGATCATCATGGGGCGCCGACCCTCGGGCCGATCAAGCTTTGTCACCCGCTTGCCCTCGGTCAGCCGGTCCAGGTTCTTGACGGCGGTCACGTGGACCGTGGTATGGGAGGTGCCCCAATCACGCAGGTCCTGGTAGGTGACGTAGCGGACCTTATCGTTCGGCTCCTCAATGGCGTAGATCACAATGAGACCCTCAGTCAGGGGGCCGTTGAGCATCTGCCCTTCGCCCTTCTCCTGAATCTGGACCACATCCATCAACATCGGATAGAGTCGCTCCCGTAGCTCGGCAAACTCTTGCTCCATCAGCTTCATACAGGATCCCTCCGTTCTGTGCAACGAGCGGGTCACATAAGTTGGTTTCAGATTCGCTGGTCCGGTCAAGAATGGGCGTGAGGTGATGAGGATGCAAAGCAGCGCTGAGGCGCTCCGCCTCTGGGCGACCGTCGCTGACCTGAAAGAGAACGACTACAAAAGCATGCTGGCTGTCACCAGCCTGATCGACCTACTGATCCAGAAGGGGATTATCACCCGCGAGGAACTGGCCGCCCGCGCCCAGCATTTGGACGCCATGAATGAGTAGAAGTGTACCAATTCGCCTGAAAGCCGTCAACAAAACAGGGCGCCCCTCGATGGGGCGCCCTGTCGCTTACTCGGCGATCTGATCCAACGCGACGTCCAGATTCGGAAAGGAGTCCATCTCCTGCAGAACCCCGAGCCGTTCAAGAGTCCGCCGTGGGGCGGGCTGAAGACCGGTCAGGACAAGCCGATTCCCATCCTCCCGCATCCGGCGCCCCAGTTTCTTCAGGGTTACTGCTCCGGTGGTATCGATCACCCGCATCGGCTCGAGGCAGAGCAGGACCGTGCCGGAGAGGTCCCTCACCTGCTCTTCCAGCGCCCCGGCATCACCAAAGAAGAGCGGTCCCTCGACCGTGATGGCCGTCAGATTCGGGCCGAGCGGCTTAACGGTCAGCAGTGACTGACTCATCCGGATCGTAAAGAGGATGACCGATAGGAGCATCCCGGCCCCGATCGCAAAGATCAGCGGTAGCGTAAAGGTCATGACCGTCGTGACGATCCCGACGATCGAGTCCGTCACATGCTGTGCCCGCATCTCCCGGATCGACTGCCAATCGATCATGCCGACGGCAGTCATCATGAGGATCCCCGAGAGGGTCGCCACTGGAATCCGGCTGGCCAGCGAACCAAAGAGGAGCAGGACCAGGAGGATCACAAGGCCGTGGATGACGCCGGAGAGCCGGGTCCGGCCACCGGAGCGGGTGTTGACGATCGAGCGGATCATCGCTCCGTTCCCCGGTAGGGCATGCACGAGCGGAGCGACGACGTTGGCGATCCCCTGGCCGATCAACTCTTGATCGTAGTGATGGCGCTTGTTCATGATCTCATCCACGATGCGAGAGGAGAGTAATGTCTCCATCGACGCGATCAGTGCGAGCGTCAGCCCGTTTGCAAAGGCAGGTTGGATCGCCGCCAAGCTCCATGTGGGCAGATGCAGGTCCGGTAGTCCGCTGGGGATGGCACCGATGGTCGGGGCGGCGCCCCACAAGAGGTAGGAGCTATCAGTCCAACCCAGGAGCACAGCCAGACCAGCGGAGCCGAGCAGGGCGACTAGTGAGGCCGGGATGGTCCGGCTGACTCGCGGCCATAGGATCATCAGCAGGATGGCAGCGAGACCGACCAAGGGTGCCTGCCGGAAGGAAGAGAACTGCTGGACGAAGATGTAGGCCGCCATGCCGTTGGTGAAGCCAGCGACGACGGTCTGCGGGATGAAGGCGATGAACCGCCCCGTGCGCAGGATGCCCAGCCCGATCTGGATCAGGCCACAGATGAGGGTGGAGAGGACGAGTTCCGGCCACCCGCCGTGCGCGTAGGCGCCGGCTACGACGACCAGGGTCGTCAGGGTCGGCCCGGTGATCTGGGTCGCTGTACCGCCACAAAGCGAGGCCAAGACGCCGGTCACAATCGCCCCATAGATCCCGGAGGCGGGGCCGGCCCCTGCGGCCACCCCGACGGCAAGGGCGAGGGGCAGGGCGACGACGGCTGCCGTCAGCCCACCAAAGAGATCCCCACGGAAGGTGGTCCAATCGATCCGCTGCCGGCCCAGGGGGCCAAACCAGCTCATCCCTCGTCGCCTCTTCCTAATTCAGGCTTTGATGCCTGAATTATAACTCGGTTAGGAAATTTTGGCGAGGAGTTCGATGAACAAATGGAGGGCGCCCCGACCGAAGTCAGGGCGCCCTCGAGGCGTCAGGGAGGAGCTACAAGGAACCCCGCCCCGCCAGCTGCTGTTCTGCAAGGGCGACCAACTTCTTGGTCATGTAGCCACCAACCGACCCGTTAACACGGGACGGAAGGTCACCCTTGTAGGTCTGGGCGTAGTTGCTCAGACCGAGCTCGTTGGCGGTCTCGAACTTCAGCTGGTCAAGGGCACCGCGGGCACCGGAGACAACGTGTTCGTTGTTACTAGCCACTTGGGTCCACCTCCTGACGCCCTTATCTTGCCGCGGTCGTCAGGGTTGGATACGGCCCATTTTTTGGAAGCCTGGTGCTAGGCCGCCGCCGTTGCTAACCCTTGGGCGCCCCGGCATGTAGCGAGTGGAAGGCTAAAAAGACCGCCAGTTTGGCGGCGAAGACTTCTAAGTGGTCGAAGTCGGCTGGGTTGAAGGCGTCCGCGGTCTTGGCGTCTACGCAGAGGACGCCGAAGATCTGGCCGCTGGTCTGGATGGGGACACAGGCGATGGCGAGGTACTCTTCAGAGCCGGTCGAGGACTGGAAGTAGACCGGGTCTGTCCGGATGTTCTTGCAGTAGTAGTTGGCGCCTGTGATGAACGCCCGGCCGGCGCACGAGTTTTCGATCGCCAACCGCGGACGGCGGCCGTACTGGTAGCCTTCCCCGACCCAGAGGACTAGGTGGGCCTCGTCCTCATCCAGGGCGAAGAAGCCCGCCCGGCAACTGACGGAGGGCTGAACGACCTTGGTCACGCCGGAGACGAGCGTCTGGAGGGCACGCCAGAGCTTCTCCGGCCAGGCGTCAGCCTCCCGGAGCATCATGGCGGCCATGTCGGCGTCCAGCGCCTTAGCAAGACTGAGGACGCCCGTCTTGAGCGCCAAGTCGGCACGCAGATCCTGGATCGCTTGCTCAGCGGGCGCCGGTCGACGCAGCGGGTGCGTCGGTGCGGCTTCGCCGGGCGCCGCCGGGCGCCCCCTCTGCCACTTACCGACGACCCAATTGCCGTAGCCGAAGAGGAAGCCCTCTTCGGACCGCATGATCTTCCAGAGCAGGGCCAGGACGAAGAGGACGGCGCCAAGGATAGTTGCTCCCATCAACCATGGAGAGCTGAACCATGTCACCAGGAGATTCAGAATCCTCACCCCCTGCTCCGGGAGGCGACCTCCTGCGGGGCTCAATTCGCAATGTCCTCGGCGGTCGCCCCTCGGCGAGAACCCCCAGCTTTATCCTAAAGGGGGCGAGCCGATTTCGGCCCGCCCCCCACCCTATTTTCGCTGGAAGCTAACGAATTCCGACCGGACTGATCAGCCGGTTCATGCCGTCCACATGGGCAACGGCTGGCTGAAACGACTCTAGCTCGGCCTCGTTCAACTGGGCGTAGGTAATGATGATCACGATATCCCCTGGCTGGGCCAGGCGGGCGGCCGCTCCATTGAGGCAGACCACGCCAGAGCCCGCCGCCCCTGCGATCGTGTACGTCTCAAACCGGGCGCCGTTGTTCACGTTGACGACGTGGACCTGCTCCCCTTCCCGGATATCCGCCGCCCTCAGTAACGCTTCATCGATCGTGATGGAGCCCACGTAGTTCAGGTTCGCCTCCGTGACGGTCGCGCGGTGGATCTTAGACTTAAACATGGTACGCAGCATAGGCCGTACCTCCCTGTAGGTGGTCCAGGCCGCTCGACGCGGTCCCGGCCAGTTCCAGCGTACGGAATCGGGGCCTGATTGGTCAAGGGGTCTGCAGGGATACTGTCAGACGAATCTGACCGACCTCCCGGCCGGCATGGTTCTTGATGGGGCCCGGGCGCCACCAGGCCAGCGCCTCTCGCTCAGCCTCACCGAGCAGGCCAAGCTGATTCAGAATCTCGACGACGACGAGGTCGCGCTCCTTGCCCGCTCCCGACTCCATCTTCACGGTGACGCCGATGCCCCCCTGGGCGCCCAGCGCCTGCAGGACCGGCGAGCGCTCCACCGCCTCGGGCAGGATACCGACCGAGTAGACCCCGTCCGCCCCGCTCTTCGCCACAACCGGCAGGCTGGCCATAAGCGCCGTGCAGATGCGCTTCCGGCCCGCCACCAGATAGGGATGGGCCCGCATCGCATCCCGGAAGCGGCAGGCCGACTCGACCAGACCATGCGGCATCGCCGCTGGTTCGGCTAGGCGGGCGTAGGCCAGGGCCATCCGGCTGATCGGCAGGCCAAAGACTGGCACCCCACAGCCATCTACCCCGATGGTGATCGCCGCCGGGTCCAGATCGACCGCCTCAGCTACGGTGGACAGGATTCGTTGCTGCAAGGGTGAGGCCGGATCTAGGTAGTTGTCCAGCGGCAGGTCAAGGTGACGGGCCAGCGCCAGCATTCCCGTATGCTTACCCGAGCAGTTGTTGTGCACCGCACCCGGCTCCGGGGTATGTAACGCCGTCTCCCGGTCAAAGGGCGCATGAATGCCACACTGCAACGCCTCCGGCCCAACCCCGGCGAGTTGGAGCGCCTCGGCCACACCGGCGGTATGGACCGGCTCACCATTATGCGAGGCCGCGAAGAGCGCCAGATGCTCGGCACGGAGACCAAAGCGGTCTGCCGCCCCCAACTGGACGAGCGCCATCGCCTGGATTGGCTTCGCCGCCGACCGCCAGTAGGTCACCATCTCGGGGTCGCCAGCAGCGAGCAGTAACCGCCCGGCGCCATCGACGACCGCAATCGAGCCACGGAACCGGTTCTCGACCAAGGGGCCCCGGGTCATCTCAAGTAAAATAGCTGACATAACGCTATATCCTCCTATAGAAAACAAAGAGGGGCAACCTCCGAGGACGGTGCCATGTTAGCCCCGCAGGAGGTTGCCCACCGGAGGGGCGCCCCCCGGGTTCTTCGTTACAGTTCTTTCAAACCTAGACTGATCAGCAGCGCCTCATCCACCAGCTTCATAACGGGGCCATCCAGGTGGGTCACCTTCTCACGCAACCGACGCTTATCAATGGTGCGAATCTGCTCCAAGAGGATGACAGAGTCTCGCTCCAGGCCGTGCGCTTCGCCCCCAAGCTCAACGTGGATGGGCAACTTGGCCTTCTCAATCTGACTTGTGATGGCTGAGACGATAACTGTGGGGCTGTACTTGTTGCCAATGTCATTCTGCAAGACCAACACGGGGCGTACGCCGCCCTGCTCTGAACCGATCACTGGACTGAGATCCGCATAAAAGACGTCGCCCCGACGGATGTGCAATGGCCTAGTCATGTGGCCGGGACCCATCTGCCGCGGCCGAAGTGGGCTCAAAGAGGGGGCCTTCTTCGGCCAGAGAGAGGTTGAGGCAGGCCATCTGCTGATAGCCGCGCTTCATCTGCTCTCGCATCTCCCTTTTCTTCCTTTCGTCGAGGTAACTCCGCATGGCCTGCCGGAGGTGAGCAGACCGCTGGACGATCAACCCGACCAGCCTGTGCAGCGGTCGGACTTCAGACGGAAGTTCGTTCGTAGCCCGATTTCCCGACTGATTCGCCATGGGACACCCCTCCTCCGAAAAGCACTCCCGCTCTATTGTATGATCGGGCGTCCCCTACGTGCCGCTACCCAGGACGGCGCTCCTCCTTGATCCACTCATCCCCGCGCCGGTAGAAGCGAGGAACCCGCGGCCCGATGTCACAGACGATCTCGTAGTTGATCGTGCCAAGCATCTGGGCCAGGGCATGGGCGGGCTGGCCTGGCCCGATGATGATCACGTCATCACCAACCTGTGCCTCCACACCATCCGGGATGCGGATCAGGGTCTGATCCATGCAGACCCGCCCCACAATCGGGCACGGGTGGTCGTTGACTAAGAGTACGCCCCGGTTGGAGAGGTTGCGACTCAACCCATCGGCGTAGCCGACCGGGAGGACGGCGATTCGCTCCCGCTCGGTCGGGCGGTAGGTCCCACCGTACGAGAGGGGCGCCCCCGCCTCTACCTCCTTGAGAAAGGAGATGCGGGTCTTCCAGGTCAGCGCTGGCTTCAACTCGACCGGCCATTTCACCTGAGGATCGGGCGGCATTCCATACATGGCAATCCCTGCCCGGACCATATCATAATGCCCGCTCGGGTGAATCATGATTCCCGCCGAGTTGCAGGTATGGCGGATCGGGATCTGGATCCCCTCAGCCTCCAGGTCGGCCAGGACTTGGTTGTACCGGCTGATCTGCGCCCCGGTCATCGGGTTCTCAGGCTCATCAGCCACCGCAAAGTGGGTAAAGAGCCCCTCCACCTCCAGCATGGGGAGGCTGTTTACCTGCTTGATAAACGCCACGACCTGCTCCGGCGGCAGGCCGACTCGGCCCATACCGGTGTCGACCTTGACGTGCAGGGCCATCTTCCGGCGATAGGCCCGCGCCCACTTGGAGCACTCCTGCACGACCTCCATCTGATAGACGGTTGGCCGCAGGTCATAGAGCAACGTGTTGTCAGCTTGGCCGGGCTGGACATGCCCCAGGATGAGGCAGGGCGTGGTGATGCCGGCCCGCCTGAGTTCCATCCCCTCTTCGACGGAGGCGACACCGAGCCACTCAGCGCCCGCTTGGACTGCCGCCTTGGCCACCTGCACAACGCCGTGGCCGTAGGCGTTCGCCTTGACGACCGCCATCAGCATCGAGTTCGGCGCACAAGCCTTCAGGGTCTGTACGTTTGCGGCAATCGCGTCCAGATCGACCTCGACCCACGTCGGCCTTATCCGCCCTGGATTCACGGGCGCCCTCCTCCTATCCCCAGAACTCTTCCCAACGATCCGGGATCCCCTCGCGTACGGCCTTCTGAGCCTTGGGCAGCTCCAACGCCAGGTCACCCGCCAGGATTCCATCATCACCAAACTCGACCGACAGCCGATCGCCGGCTAGGCCGTGCAGGTAGGCACCAACAACGGCCGCCTCAGTCGGGGCGAGCCCCTGGGCCAATAGGCCCGCGATCACGCCGGTCAGGACATCGCCCGAACCGCCGGTACCAAGTGCGCGCGAGCCGGTTGGGTTGATCCAGATCTGGCCGCTCGGCTCGGCGATCAGCGTGAAGGCGCCCTTCAGGAGGACGACCGCCCCGCTTCGCTTCGCCGCTTCACGCGCAGCGCCGAACCGGTCCTTCTCGACCGCCTCGATCGGTACGCCCAGGAACTGGGCCATCTCGCCTGGGTGGGGGGTCAGCACGATCGGTGCCTCAACCTCCGCCAGCAGTTCGGGGTGACCCTTGAAGGCCTTCAGCGCATCCGCATCGAGCACGAGCGGAACCGTCGACTTCGTCACCACCTGGCGCACGAACTCGGCCGCCTCCGGATCGGTCCCGATGCCGGGGCCAACGGCAATGGCGTTCATCTTGGCCGCCCGTTCCAGGAATGGCCCGGCCGCCTCTGCGGCGAAGCCACCCTCCGCATTCTCAGCGAAGGGGAGCGTCATGAATTCGGGCCGAATCCCGGCAACGACCGGCTGCGAGTTGAGCGGTGCGGCAACGGTCACCAGACCAGCGCCGACCCGCAGGGCCGCTTCGCCTGCCAGGGCAGCCGCACCGGTCATCCCGCGTGAGGCCGCGGCCACCAAGATGCGACCACGGGTGCCCTTGTGGGCGTTCCGGCCGTACTGCGGCAACCACTCGGCCACCTGGGCCGCCCGGGTCAGTTCAACGGAGATCGTCTCCGCCGCGATAGCCGAAGCAGGCAGACCAATATCAACGACGATCATCTCACCGGCCAGATCGACGCCGGGGAACTGGAAGAGGCCCAGCTTGGGCAGGCCAAACGTCGCAGTCCACTCCGCCTCGACGGCGATCCCATCCACCTGCCCGGTGTTCGGGTCGACGCCCGACGGCAGATCGACCGCCAGGACAGGTTTGCTGCAGTTATTCATCATCTTGATCGCCTCGGCAGCCAGGCCCTTAATCGAACCGTGCCAGCCGGTCCCGAAGAGGGCGTCAATAATGAAGGCGGCCTTGCGCGCAGCGTTCGGCGCCTGGGCCGGCATCAGAATCGGCACGCCAGCGAGCCGGGCGGCGTGCAACACCTCAGAGGCCGGGCTGTCCTCCGTCACATCCTCCGGGTTGAACCAGGCGACGGCCTGGACGGTCAGGCCCCAGTGGTGGAGCCAGCGGGCGGCCACGAGGCCATCGCCACCGTTATTCCCCTTCCCGCAAATGACAACGATCGGACCGGGGTGGTCCGCCGCTAGTCGGCGAGCGACCTCGGCGAGCTGGCCACCGGCCACCTCCATCAAGACCCGTGGGCTAATTCCGTAGTCATCGAAAACGCGCTGTTCAATGGAATGCATGGTCTCTGTGGAGACGACCTTCATGAAAGAGCCACCACCTGTGCTATCGCGTAAGCTTGTGCATGGGAGAGGGAGAGTTGGAACGACCGGATCGATCGCTCTGCAGCGATCTGGGTCAGCCGGTCGGAGAGTCGCAGCGTCGGTTGACCAGAGGGGAGTCGAACGACCTCCACCTCGGTCCACTTGACGCCAGAGAGGCCTAGGCCAATCGCCTTCAGGGCGGCCTCCTTCGCAGCAAAGCGGGCGGCCATGCGATGAAACTGGGCCTTGCCGCCGGCTTGGCAGTAGGCGAGCTCGGCCGGGGTGAAGAGGCGAGCCAGGAAGCGCTCCCCGTGCCGCTCCACCGCTAGGCGGATGCGCTCCACCTCGATCAGATCGATGCCCGTGCCCACGATCATGGCTTCACCTCGGACTCTAGCTTGTAGAGAAAGGCAAGGACCTCAGCCACCGCTCGGTAGAGTTCCGGCGGGATCTGGCTGCCCACCTCCAGGCGCACGAGCGCCTGGGCCAGCGGGTGGTCCTGGTGGATCGGCACCCCGTGTGCCTCTGCCACGGATTCGATCATCCGGGCGATCTCGCCCTGGCCGGCGGCCAAGACTCGGGGTGCTGCATCCTGGGTCGGGTCGTAGCCGAGGGCGACGGTCGCCTTACGTGGTTTTGCCGTGCTCATCCGCGCTGGTCCAACCGTGTGACACCCGTGGATGCTTCGGGCGCCGGGGGGCTCGGCAGTAGTCGGGCGCCCGCCTGAACACGGGCGAAGCCCGCCGCCGTCAAGCGCTCGGTCAACCCTGCCATCCCCGCCTGCAAGCGGCTGAGCGCGTCAGGCTTGGCACTGCCGAACCGGGCGAGCAGGGCCTCACCGCTGGCCTCCAGGTCAGCCCTGAGCGGCCCAAGCCCTGGGGTCTCCCACCAGAGCGAGACCTTGGCGGGCGATTTGGTATCGCCCTGATCGCTTTGGGCCTCCGGATCGATCCGGAGTTGGACCCAACCGGAGCCGCCCCCTGGCAGGGGGACCGGCAGCCAGACCAGTTGCGGGGTCGGATCCGTTCGGGCCTCCGCTGGGGGCGCCCCCTCCAGTCGAAGGAGGATCTGCTCCGGCCCGGCCTCGGCCACCCGAAGCCGGACCTGCTCGCCCTCGACCAAGGCCGTCTCCAGACGAACCTCCAGCCGTACGCCCTTGCCCAGGACCAAGATGGCCCGATCGCCAAAGACCGAGAGGACCGTGGCAGAGAGTGCGCGTCCTGGGGTAAGCTGGACCTCACCGCCCTCTAGTAGCGTTGCCTGCAGCAACCGACCGATGTTAGCGCCGCCCACCTGCATCCCCTTACACCACCCTCCGCCCCGATACCCTTAGCGATCGATGGGCAACCTTTCGCCAGCAGTAAGGTGAAACCCTGCTCTCCTGGTAGACGGCTGACAAAGCCGCTTGGTAAACTGTTGGAAGGATTTATGACAGCATGTAAAGGGAGGGTCAGGTGTGCACCTCTTTGCGTACGGGACGCTGATGGACCGACGCATCCTGGCCCGGGTCCTGGGTCGAACCCCACCCAACGGGGTGCCCGCCACCCTCTACGGCTACAAGAAGTGGGAGACGACCTTGGGCTACCCCATTATCCTGCCCGAGACAGGCGCAGTATGCCAGGGGATGGTCTTCTACAACCTGAGTCAGCAGGATTGGAAGCGGCTAGATGAGTATGAAAAGGCGACGACCGAGCCGCCTGCCTACTTTCGGCGCCTGCTCTCCGCCCAGGGCGGCAGTGGTTCGATCAGCGTCCAGGTCTACGTGGGGAACCTGAATTACTTCCGGGCCCGCCTCAAACGATAAAGCGAAGCGCCCTTCCAGATGAA
Source organism: Symbiobacteriaceae bacterium (assembly GCA_035298385.1). Classification (GTDB taxonomy): domain Bacteria; phylum Bacillota; class Sulfobacillia; order Symbiobacteriales; family Symbiobacteriaceae; genus DATGYC01. Next base: position 18,686 of record DATGYC010000003.1, read on the forward strand.
GGGCGCTCTTTCTTAGTCGTCGCCAGCTAAGGTCACAGCCCCACCCTGCGAGAGGAGCCGCTCGTAGTCAGCAGCGAGCTCCTTGGCGGGCCAGTCGCCCCATCGCTCTACGATGGCGGTCTGAAGCCGGTGGGCCGTCTCCTGGGTGGTTGTGTCGCCAGCGGCGAGCGCGGTCGCCTGGGCGCCCAGCGTAAAGTTCAGTGCATCGACAGGCTCACCCATGGCCAGTGACACTTCAGCCAGGGTGAGATGGGCGCGGGAGGCCATCGCCCAATCCCCATCGGCTTGCTCCAACGCGATCCAGGCCAGCTTGAGGGCGCCTTCCCAGTTCTTGTTGTCCAAGTAGTAGGCCGCCCGGTCCAAAAGGTGGCTTAAGGCTTGCACGTAAAATCCCCCCTCACCCGCTAGTCTGCACAACGAACCTTCTGAGTATGATTGTACAGATATTTCAGCATAGTGCAAGAGGAGAGCCGCAACGAAAACGGGCGCCCGCCATCGCTGGCGGGCGCCCTGTCTCTAATTCACCAGGCTCCGGACGATGCCGGGGGAGAGATACTCGGAGAGTTCCAGACCCACCTCGCGGTAGTCCTTCTCCAGGGCCTCCACCACCTGGGCGCCCTCTCGCTTGATGGTCTCCGTGATCGCTTGTACGGCCAGGAGTTCAAGCTCATAGTGCCGGCCCTTCATCGCCTCTAAGCGGGCGGCAACGGCGTAGCCGAGTGCCTCCTTGCCTTGCCCGATCTTGACCGTGCAGCGATGTAGGAGCATGTGACACTGGAACCGGTGCGGATGGTCGTGCTGGGCCTGGTCCATCGACTGCATCGCTGCGACCATCGCCCGGCCGATCCGTCCGGTGTAGAAGTAGTACTCGCCCTGGTTGTAAAGGTATTGAATCTTGTAAAGCAGCTCATGGGGAGTCCGCTTGGCGTACAACTTCTGCTCAGCCAGGATCGTCCGAACTGGTTCGATCGACGCCTCTGGTTCCCGTTCCCGGCGCCCCAGATAGATGCTGACCAGGTCCGAGCCGCAGATGAAGTGAGAATGCTCGTTCTCGTTTCGGCGGAACCACCGACGGGCTCGTTCGAGCGAGTCGACCGCTTTCTCAGTCTCCAGGATGCGACCGTAGGTGATGCCCAATTGGCGCCAGACGGCGCCCTCCAGGCGGCGGGACCGGTCAAAGTCGCCTAAGTGCTTGAGGAAGGTGTAGAACTGCTCCAGCGCCTCGGTGAAGTTATTCGCTCCCACGTAGGCGGCGCCCAGGGTGAGCAACGCCCGGCCAAAGAGATCCCACTCCTTGGCGTCGCGAGCCATCTTGGTCGCCTGAATGCCAGAGGGGATGGCGCCGAAGGCGTCGTTGCTGGCCAGCTTGCACCTGGAGATGACCAGGTTGACATGGGCCATTTGGACCATGCCCAGGCCACCGCGCAGGAGAACCTGCTCGGCTGCACGTAGACAACCTTCGTAATCACCTGCCTCCATCAACTGGATCAGCTGTTCGACCATCATGCCGTCCCCCGATCTCGATGGTGAGGAGCCATCGCTCGACACTAGTTTAACATCAAACGGTTTATTTTGGAATATCTTTTAAACTAGTTGAGTTTATCTGTCTTTTGTTGAGCGAGTGCGAGCGAATGATCTCTTCACAATCTAATACGGAAAAACAGCCATTTAGGTTCGAAGTTTTGGCGAATTTTTTTGTTGCGCCTTGGAACAGGTC
>DATGYC010000004.1:0-8727 GCA_035298385.1 Symbiobacteriaceae bacterium
TCTTCGGCGTTTACCGCCACCGCATAGCTGACACGGCTGCAGTACGAGGTGACGTTGGCCGTCTCCTCGATAATCGCGTTGGAGCGGGCCTTGCCCGACTCCGCCTTCGACAGCTCCACGAAGTGCTCAATCGTGCACCCCAGCGCAGGCAGCGTCAGGATCGCATCGACCACGGCGCCCGTCGCCCGGCCGTCCTCGGCCTTCAGGATGCTCATGACGCCCGAACCAGCCGACAGCTTGTTCTGGACCGGACCGCTAAAGACCAGCTTGGCGATGATGCGGGCCGCCAGCGTGATCCGGTTGATGTAATTGGTCGCCGTGCTCGTAATGGGATCCTGTGGCGCCAGCACCACGGCTGCGCCGTCAGCCGCACCGGAGAGGATCGCCACAATCGCCGACGGGACGGCGAAATCATTCTCGCCCGTCTCCTCTGCGGCCTCAAACGAATCCAGGAAGCAGCTCATGAACGTGAAGAACCCGGAGAGCGCATGGCCGGCCACGAAGACGGCGCTCTGCAGCCCCGACGGCGTGGTGGTCGGTGCCGCCACAAAGGCGGTCGCGGCCACGTCGTTGGCCGCAGCCACCCGCTGCGAGCCGGTGCAGGCCTGCTGTACGGACGCAAAGCTGGTGGCGCCCGTCAAGAAGGTGGTGTTCTGGTCGTCCGGGAACGGCGCTACGCCATGGGCCATCTTGTAGCCGATGGTGTACGGCACGGCGGCGATCCAGCAGAACAGGTCGATCATCGAGATGCTGGGGACGCCGAACGCCGCCAAGATGTCGGAAACGACGGGAATCCAGACGGGGGTGTCCAGCACCGCATAGGCGGCTTCGGCCGCGGCCTCCAAGATGGCGAAGACCGTATCGACGACCACCTGAGCGCTGCTCAGGACGCCGTCAGCCAGCACGGCTACAAGCTTGCTCAAGAGTTGCCCCAGGCTCAAAGAGCTGGCGCTGCTGGCGATGTTGGCCAGCTCGGTGTAGGCGCTGGAGAGCACAGTCCCCTCGGACTGCAGGGCGTTCAAGAGCGCCGTGATCAGGTCTGCTCCTGGGTTGGCCGGCGTCGGCGGACTGGTCTGGGTCAGGTTGCTGGCGTTGTTCTGGAAGTGATGGGCGAGCATAGTGGAGGGCGCGCTGAGCCCCACGGTGGGCGTGGACGAGCTGGTCAGCCCAGCGCTGGAGGCCGTGCCAAGCCCGCTCCAGTCGGTGATTCCGGCCCAGCCGTTGATCTCGCTCTCCAGATTGGCGATCAGGCTGTCAAAGTCGGACTGATACTGGCTCAGGCTGCCAATCTGCGCTTGCAGCCAGAGCTGGATCAGATTCTTGATCACCTGCTTGGTGCGGGTGATATCCTGCCACTCGAAGAGGAACTGCAGGAACTTGATCAGGTCCTCAATCGCAACCTTGATCGCATTGAAGACCCAGACCGCTGCCGCGGCAATCTGCTCCACGCAGTCCAGCACGGCGGAGTAGACCTGGTCGGCGATGGTGACGACGAAGTTCCAGACGTCCGTGGCGGCATCCTTCACCACGCTCACCATGTAATCCACCCCGGACTCCAGCCAGCGGACCAGGTCACCAAAATCGGCCTCGATCGAATCGCCGAGGCTCTGCGGTGCCGGCGCAGCCGCCATCAACAGCGCTGCGGCGCGTGGCGGGGCGCCGTTGCCGCTGGTCAGGTTGCCGTAGACGCCCTGCAGCGCCGTGATCGACTGGGCCGCCCCCTGCAGGCTGGTGCTGGAGACGCCGGCACCGACCAGCTTCTGCGTGGAACCATCCGGGTTGGTGATCACGGCGTTCTGGAGATTCGCCGCCGTGTTCAACTGGAACGTCTTCTGCATCGGCTTATCCATGGGGTTGATGGCGATGGTGGTACCGGAGCCGTCCGCTACCTGCAGCCGCGTGGCATTTAGGCCGTTCGCGATCTCAATGATGGTGATGCTGCCGAAGTTGTCCGTGTTGACGGTGATCGGCAGGGTGTCAAGCACGTAGTACAGGTTGTTGATCAGGAACGAGGCGCGGCTGACCGCACTCAGCTGCAGCGGGGCGCCCGCCACCGGCTGCCCGCTGCCATCCGCTACCTGCAGGCGTGTGGTAAACGAGGCGAACTGGCGGGCGGGGGTCTGGATGTTCAAGGGCGGCAGGGTGATCTGGTGCTGGCTCCAGATGGTGGTCTCCGGGGACTGCACCAGCCGGAACAGGTCGGTGCCGTTGGAGGCAAAGAAGCAGTTGGCGCTGTTGGCGCGGTTCACATACGGGCTGACCAGATCAACGCCGGTCATGATCGGCAGCGGCAGGGACCAGGGGCCGCTTGCCTGCTGCCCGGCCGTGCAGGTGGTGTAGAAGACCTGATCCGAGCCGTTCAGTCCCCAGACGGCGATCTGCTTGCCGTCCGTGCAGGCGTAGAGGTTGCGCACGCCGTTGAGGAGCGGGCTCTGGATCAGTTGCACCCCCGTTGCCTGATCCTTCTGGTTGGTGCTGGCGAAGTAGTAGAGGGCGCCCCCCGCCGCCACATAGAGGTCGGTGGAGTTGTCGCTGTTGCGGCAGCTGGCGATGGCGTCCGGAATCTGGGCGCCCGGCAGGTTGAGGCGGACCGGCGACGGGGCCGTGTCCGGGCTGAAGGCGTTGTAGAGGGGCGTGAAGATGAACTGGGCGCTGCCATCCACCTCACCAGCGGTGTAGAGGCCCTCAACGGCGTAGGCGCCGGCCTGGCGGCCTGGGCAGGTCTCATAGCGGTCGGCCTGCAAGTCGATGGGTAGGTCACGCTGGCACCAGGCGTAGCCGCTCTGCTTCGTGGGATCGATGTAGAAGCGGGAGACCAGCTCCGGCTGGGCGCCGGGGTTCCGCGCCACGTCGACCATGATGTACTCGGCATCGGTGGCGTCGCTGATCCAGGTCCCGACGACCTTGACGGCCGACAGGGTCACACTCGGGTTGTCGTAGGGGAAGGCGGTCCAGGCGGGCGCGGCGGTCCAACTGGTGTCGGAGGCGGAGTTGCCCAGGCTCAGGTAGACGTGGTCGTTCTGCGAATCGCTGACGATCATCGCCAGGCTGATGGAGCCATCCACCAGATCCTGGCTGACCGCGAAGCGCTTGACGACGATCCCGCTCTGGCCGGGGAAGTCCTTGGCGATCTGTGCCGAGCTAAGGTCACTGCGCACCCAGCCGGAGGCCGAGCCCGCCTGCTCCTGCACCACGTAGAGGACGCCGGCGCTGCTCTGGGAGAAGAGCAGGCTCAGGCCCGTGGTCGTCTGCAGCGCCTGAAAGGATCCGTCCGGGGCCATGACCTCCGCCTGGCTGTAGTTCTGCATCAGCTCGGAGGAGTAGGTGACGGTGTTCGTGCTCATGAGAGTTGCCGCTCCTTTCGTAGGTTAGGGCTGCACGTAGGTGATGTGCGAGACCATGTCCTGGTTGTTCGAGAAGCAGACGTCGCTGAAGGTGAACGTGTTGCCGCCGGGGAAGACGAAGTTCTGCACCACGCTGATCGGCAGGCTCTGCAGGCGGGCGCCGGCGAAGTTGTTCGCCCAGGTCTTGGCGCTGTCCAGCAGGCTGTTGAGGTCGGTGAAGAAGTTCAGGAAGCCATTCGTCCCCGGGCTCTGGGAGTTGTCCTGGGTGCTGGTGGTCTGGGTGGCCATGAGGTTGCCGTTCTGGTCCACCGCCAGGGTGTAGGTGTCGGTGATCGTCTTGTCCACGATGTTGCCGCCATCACCGGTGGCCAGGGAGCGCACATAGGCGTAGACCACAAGGTGCTGGGTGATGACGATGGTGTTGCCCTGGAAGGAGACGTTGACATTGAAGCTTGAGGAGAGCTCCATCTTCCCCATGTCGCCGCCCGCTCCTGCATCGTCCTCAGCCGTTCCGCTCTGCCAGGAGAAGGTCAGGACGTTCGGGCCCGAGGCGTTGAGCGTCTGGGTCGGCGTCTGGCCGGAGGTCAGGCCCCACTGGTAATTGACGGTGGTGTCCAGGAAGCCCGACAGCCAGACGCGCACCGACGGGTTGTAGCAGTTGGCGCCCAACTGGGGCGCCAACTGGGCGCCGATCCAGTTGGCCAGGGTGTTGCGGTTGATCGCCATCACGCCCTGGTGCTGGGACGCCTCGGTCAGATCGATCCAGTTCCAGTTGAACTGTGTGGGGGGGCGTAGGGTGTTGCCGTTCGTTGCGCACAGATAGCAGAGGGGCTGCACCTGCTGCTCCGCGGCGCTGGGGCTCTGGACCGGGGTGCCGTTCCCGTCGACGTAGGCGTTGGCCTCCAGTTCGAGAGCCGTGAGAGGCAGGCTGCTGTGATCGGTGGTGGTCTGGGCGATGGTGTAGCTCAGCACCGGCTGGCCCTCCGCCTGCATCTGGGTGAAGTAGGCGCCCAGGAAGACGGTCTGCAGGGCGGTGTAGAGTGGGGTGCCGGGCACCACGCCGGTAATCTGCGGCACGGACTCCAGCGCCGCATTATCCAGGTCGAACAGGAGCTGCTGAACGCTGAAGGCGTTGGCGCCCATGTTGCCGATCTGCTGCTGCACCGCCGGCGGCAGCTTGTTGTAGGCATTCGAGCCCACGGTGATGTTCTGCAGGGCGACATTCGAGGTGAAGGTCCAGGCATTGCCGGGTTGCTGGGACTGGTTAAGCCAGGTGTTCTGGTTGCGCGGGCCGTAGGTCAGCTCCACCACGGTGAACGAGGAGCACATCAGGTTGAAGACGACCGTGCTGGTGGATGGGTTCAGGGTCACGACGTCGGGAATGGCGGTTGGGGCGTAGCCAGCCGGTAGGCCGATGGCGGCCTTGAAGGCGTAGGCGAAGCCCACGTTGGCGAGCTTGACCAAGCGGTCGTCCTGGGCGGAGGTGCCGTTTGGAATGCCGAACAGATCGGTGATGCCGGCCTGCTGCAGCAGCGTGTTGTAGTCGATTAGCTGGGGCTGGTTGTTCTGGTTGTAGATGTAGCACTGAATGACCTCGGGAGCGTTCAGCCCGGCCAGATAGGCCTTCATCGTGGCGTTGATGGACTCTTGTGTCGTGGCGACCACAAAGTCGTAGCCATAAGCGGCACCGGAAAGATTGGACTGGCTGTAACCCATTTGACACCCTCCTAATTAGCAAGCCTTAGTTCACGGAATGCAGGCCGAGATGGTTATCAAGCACGGTGCCGCTGATCACGAAAGAGGCGGTCTGCGCGTTCCCCCTGGCGTAGAGGAAGGCCTGCTGGGCCAGGTTGTTCTCGCCCCAGACCACGTCGACGTAGAGCCAGGTGATCGAGCCGTCTGGCACGCCATAGTCGCCCGGATCGACCGTCTTCGTGTTGCCGAGGTCGATGGCGCCGCTCTCCCCAACGACTTGCCGGTTCCCGTTGTGGTCGAGGTACTGGAACTCGATCTTGGCCACAAAGCCGCCCTGGTTCGTGAGGCTGAATTTCCCTACGGTCTGTATCGGCACACTGACTCCCTCCTTGGTTGCTTGGAAGCGGTGAAGGCGACGCCAGATCGTGGGATCTGACTGCAGTTCAAGCATAATGAAAGGGACTTACCCACCGCTTACCGGGCACTTACCAGGGAGTTACCAAAGCGAAAGGGGGCTACCCCCTCCTCCTCGGTGGGATAGCCCCCTATCGCTCTACCCGGCCTTCGCCTGGGCGCCCGAATCCTGTGCCGGTGCGCTGTCCAGCAGAACCCCAATCACCCGCTGCACATCATGGACCTCCGTCAGTTGCATCAGCCGGGTGACCGGCCTCAGCAGCCCCGGCGGCTGCCAGATCCGCTGGCCGATGGCCGCAGCCGCCTGATCCCGTGCCTGCAGGCTGGCCCCATAGTCTGAGGGCTTCGACAGGGCGAGCTCCTCAGCGACCGACCAGGCACTGAGGCGGGCCATCTTCACGTCGAAGAGGACGAACTCATCCTCCTGCTTCCCCGCCAGCCGCTCGATCACCCGCGAGATCGGTGAGAGCTTCGCCATCATCTGGTCCGTCGCCGAGGTCTTGGCCGCCATCACCTGGTTCACCTTGATGAAGTCCTCGCGAATCCCGAGGATTGAGGGGCCGGGGCAGACCTGCGCCGTCGCCACCCCGAGGTCCAGGTTGATGTGGGCGTTCATGCCGAGTAGGAGGTGCTGCAGGATCGAGACCTTCGGGCTGGCTGTCGCTGCGAAGGCGACGGCCCAGGCCGCGGTCGTCTGGCCGCCATTGCGATAGGCCTCATAGGCGGCGAGGTACCGGCTGGCGAAGGTGACGTCGAGGCGCTCCATCCGGTGGGCGTCCGCAAAGCCGCCGGCCGCGATCATCGCCTTGATCTGCCGGGTCGTTCCCTTGTAGAGTGCGGCGAAGTAGCCAACGGGGGAGCGCTCCTGATAGGCCCAGGCGATAATCTCATCGAGGCGATGGAGGACGTCATCGATCGTCCGCGGGGGCGTCCAGGCCAGGCGCTGTGCGTGGGCCGCGGGTGAGGCAGCCGCGGCCTGCGCTCCCGCAAGCTTCGGCTGCAGGGCGGTCGGGATCGCGAAGGCGGTCAGCTCACCGCCCTCCATCAGCAGCGTCCCGCGGGTGAGCAGCCACATCCCGATCCGATTCCCCAGGAGGGAGAGTGACTTCAGCGGCAGGCCTCCCGTCGCCTCCAGCAGCAGGTCCTCCCAGCGAGAGGCCGGCACTCTCAGCCAGTCGGCCACCTGATCGCCCACCGTATACCGGATCACGCCCGGAATCATGCGGGCGAAGAGGTGCGTCGGGTCGTGGGCGGTGTACATCTGGAGCAGCGCCTGCGTCATCGCTGCGCCGGCCTCGCTCGGCGCCTGCTGGCGCCCGAAGATCAGCTTGGTTGTCGCCTCTGCCTCTGCCATCGAGGTCGGAATCAGCGCGAGCTGGACCCCCAGCATCTCGCCCACGACGCGCCAGAAGTAAAGGAAGTCCTCTTCCTCCGCTGGCGAAAGGGCGATGTCGAACCGCTTCAGGTTCGCGCAGACCGTGTAGGAGAAGGTCATCAGCGTGCCCAGGAGCTCTTCTTGGTTGATCGGGCGCCCCAGCGCCGCCTCATCCCACTCGCCGCTGGCGCCAATCAGGTTCCGAATCTCTGCGTGCATCAGCCGCACCTTCTGGATCGAGCGGATGCCGCGGCCCGAAGGCGCGAAGCCGTCGGGCTCCATCACATCGAGCAGGAACTGGACCGTCTGGCCGATCCGCCGGTAGGGGTTCCGCCAGAGGCGCCCGGTGAAGGCGAGGACCTCCACCCCCTTCGCACAGGCGTAGAGCTCCACCAGCGAGGCGGTCCCGAGGACGAGGCAGATCGCCGGGGCGTGGGTGACGAAGAGCTGTGAGGCGCGCCCCATGCGCTCGCGGTCGGCCCAAGCGGGGAGAGCGGAGTTCGCTTCGAGCCATGCACGGAGGGGAGCCGGCACCTCCTCGGGCACCGGCTGGCTGTTCAGGGTCCAGCGCTCCCAGAGGCTGCGCAAGGGGCGCCCTCCATCGGCGGCGGCGAGCAGTTCGTCGGGCTCTGGATCACCGACCAGGCGCAAGCGGTCCAGTTCAGCAGTGGTAACGGACAAGCGGACACGTCCCTTCCTTAAAGTGATGGTTCGACCGCCTCGGCGAGGTCGGCTGACCAGCCAATGTTGTAGGCGCGGCGGTACGCCTCGGGCGTCATCGCGGTCGGTCCCCAGGTGCGGACCTCTTCGTGCTCCTGCCGCACCCACTCCGCCCAGGTGGCGATCGTCGTGCCGCTGCGCTCGATGTAGGCGTCGATCATACCGAGCAGCCGCACCGCCTCGGCGGGGCGCCCCTCAGCCATCTCTAGGCGGGCGAGCGTCGTCAGGGCGGAGGCGAGGAAACGCTTGTCCCGGATCCGCCCGTAGAGCGAGATCGTCTCCGCGAGCAGGAGCCGGCTTTGGTCGAAGGCGCCCATCTGCACAGCCACGCGGGCCCGAAAACTGGAGACGAGGGCGAGGTTCCAGAGGTCCTGTCGGCGCCGGAAGAAGGAGTAGGCGCTGTCCAGGAGCGCATCCGCCGTGGGCAGATCCCCCTGGCGCCAGGCGATCAGGCCGAGCCAGAGGCGGGCCTCGGCCGGGGTCCACTCATCGCCGACCGATTCAGCCAGGGCGAGGCTCGTGCGCAGATGGGCGACGGCGCTGGCCCCATCGCCCAAGAAGAGGCTAGCGGTGCCCAGCAGCCCCGTCGCCTGCGCCATCAGGAAGGGCGACTCAAGCGTACGGGCGACCGCGCAGGCCTCTGCCGCCAGACGGCGGCTGTCGGCGATCGCTCCGTGGCTGAGGCAGAGGCCGGCCGAGAGCGTCAGGGCCTTTGCCACCAAGGCCGGCGGCGCCTCCATACGGGCGCGCTTGAGGAAGAGGGCGAGGTAGCGGCCTCCTTCGGGGCCGTGGTTGCGGGCCACCCAGAAGCGCCAGAGCCCGAGGGTGACCTCGAGGCCGGTCAGATGCTCCCCGGAGCGCTCGGCCCAGTCGAGTGAGAGGCGCAGGTTCTCGAGCTCGTCATCGATCCGCTCGTACCAGGCGATCTGCTCACCGCCCAGCATCTCGTCCTCCGCCTGCAGGGCCAGCTGCTGCCACCAGCGGAGGTGGCGACGCTGCCCCTCCTCCGCCTCGCCGAGCTGGGTGAGCCGCTCAGCAGCGTAGGTGCGGAGCGTCTCGAGGAGCTTGAAGCGGGCCGGGAAGGAGTCCAGATCGGCGACGACGAGCGATTTATCGACCAGGCTGTGCAAGAGATCGATCACCTGCGCCGGCTCCAGCTCCGGCCCAGAGCAGATCGAC
>DATGYC010000005.1:0-4623 GCA_035298385.1 Symbiobacteriaceae bacterium
CTCAAGTCCAACTCGGGCAAGCCGGGCACCATATGGACGGGCAGATAGAGTTGTTCGAGCTCCATCGGCTCACCACCGGCTAGACGGAGCCGTTCCAGGGCGTAGAGGGGCTGATCAGCTGGAAGGCTGAGTTGCGCCGCCACACGCTCGGACTGGACCGTCTCGATGCGGATCACGCGCGTCGAAGGTACCAGACCACGCCGCTGCATCTCTTCGGTGAAGGATGTCAGCCCAACCAGGGTCTCCTCCAACTTAGCCGGGGCAACGAAGGAGCCCTTCCCCTGCTCTCGCCGAATGAAGCCCTCTTGTTCGAGATGCCCAATGGCCTGACGAACAGTCATGCGCGAGACGCCATACTGCTCCGTCAGTTCTCGTTCAGACGGTAATCGATCCCCCGGTTGTAGTCGACCTGACTCCATGGATTCGAGTAGGTCTTGCTTGATTTGATAATAGAGAGGCAGTGGAACTGTGCGCTCCATCGGCGGGCCCCCTCTGTCTAGATGTCTATACCAGTATACCATTCAGGTTCGGCGTTCGGGAAGCGTGGTTGGGAACCTCCTTTGTGATATTCTGTCCATCAGTCGGGGGTCAGCGTCGAACATAAATCAATAAATCTACCGCCCCTGGCGGGGCAGGAGGTGGACTATACCACCTCGAACTTGAAGAGTATCTGTCCCGTGGATTAAGGAGGGGTCCCGCATGTCGCTCTCCAGCCGAGCTGGCGAACTCGTAATGATCGGTTTCCCTGGCACTGAGCTCGATCGCTCGTTCGCCACCCAGATCAAGGAAGATGGGATCGGCGGCGTTATTCTGTTCACGCGCAACGTCGTTGATGGCGCCCAACTGCGCTCCATGACCGAGGCTCTGCAGGCGCTCGTTCCCGCCGAGTTGCCCCTGCTGATCTCGATCGACCAGGAAGGCGGCATCGTCTCCCGCATCGCCCCGGCCGCTGGCACAGCCTTCCCCGGCAATATGGCGCTGGGCGCCACCGGCAGCGCTGAACTGACCGAGGCTGCGGCCCGCGCTGTCGGCGAGGAGCTGCGTGCTCTAGGCATCAACTTCAACCTGGCGCCCGTTCTGGACGTCAACAACAACCCGCGCAACCCGGTGATCGGCGTTCGCTCGTTCGGCGAGGACCCGGCTCTGGTCGCGGCGTTGGGCAACGCCGCGGTGCGCGGCTACCAGCGGGCGGGCGTGCTGGCCTGCGGCAAGCACTTCCCGGGCCACGGCGACACCGCCGTTGACTCCCACCTGGCCTTCTCGGCCGTCCCGCACGGCAAGGAGCGTCTGGAGGCTGTCGAACTCGTCCCGTTCAAGGCGGCGATCGAGGAGGGCATTGCGGCGATCATGACGGCCCACGTCGGCTTCCCGGCCTACGAGCCTGAGGAAGGGCGCCCCGCCACGCTCTCCCACGCCGTTCTGACCGGTCTGCTGCGTGAGGAACTGGGCTACGATGGCCTGGTGATCACGGACTGCATGGAGATGAAGGCGATCGCTGACGGGGTGGGCACGGTCCCGGCCGCCGTCGAGGCGATCAAGGCGGGCGCCGACATCGTGCTGATCTCGCACACCCAAGAGACCCAGCGGGCCGCCGTCAAGGCGATCGCCGCGGCGATCGAGTCCGGTGAGATCCCGGCGGAGCGGGCGGAGGCTGCGCTGAACCGGGTGACGAAGGCGCGCAAGCAGGTCGCTGAGACGGGGCGCCCCTCGCTGGATGTCCTGAAGTGCGAGAAGCACGAGACCCTCTCGGCCCAGATCGCCGAGGCGGCGGTGACGGTGGTCAAGGATGAGGCTGGTCTCCTCCCGCTCTCGCCGGATGGCCTCGGGGTGATCGTCTGCGGGACAGTCCCGCAGTCCTTTGCCGAGGAGTACTTGGCCTTCGCTAACGATCCCGCCCTCGCCCAGGCCTTCCGGGCAGCGGTACCGGGCGCCGAAGTCCTGGTCGTGGACCGGGCGCCGACGGCGGCCCAGATCGAGGCGGCTGTTGGTGTGGCTGGTCGGGCCAAGACGGTTGTCCTGGGCACCTACCTGAGCCTGCAGTTCCCGGCCCAGGCGGACCTGGTGGCGGCGGTCCAGCAGGCGAACCCGCGGACGGTCGTGGTGGCCCAGCGCTCGCCCTACGACCTGCGTGCCTTCGAGGCCAGCACCTACGTGGCCCAGTACGAGGAGAAGCCGATGATGGCGAAGGCCGTTGTGGAGGCGCTGCTCTCGGGCCGGGCGCCGGGTAAGCTGACGGTTACCATCTAAAGCGAAGAGCAAAACTCGGAGCCGGCCCAAGAGCTCATTGAGCCGGCCCCGTGGCCCCTTCCTCATCAGTTAGGGCCTCCGTCCATTTTGGACAGTGGAAATGACGAATGGTCGTCCAAATCGGACGGAGAAAGGCTGGAGACTGGCGATCTCTGCGTCAGGAGGCCCGATTCTTCGTGCTGAGAGGACGGCGTCTCGGGCCAAGAGGCCCGATTCTTCGTCCCAAGGGGGGCGCCGGAGGGATCAAATGGAGCGTACTCCGTCCACTTTGGACAGAGACAGAGAGTCCACGCCGCCCAAAATGGACGGAGGCGCTCCTATAGAGGTCGGCAACCTCAATGGAAGGCCCCTGGCCCGACTAGGGCAGTCTTGGCTGGGCCATGGGCCAAGACTGAGTCGGCCTAGCAAGAGGATGAGTCGGCCTAGCAAGAGGATGAGGCTGGCTTCAAGCGTTGGCGGGTGGTTGAGCCACCCTTCGAATCGGGCCCGATCTGCCTGATGCGCATGACCCGGGATGACCTCTGTGGCATCTAGGGCCCATGATGAACCGAGGGCGCCCCTCCTGTGTGGAGGGGCGCCCTGTTGGTGTTTCGGGACATTTTTTACACAGATTCGGGGTTGTGAACCCTCTTTTAAGGGAGAACTAGGGATATCTAGTGAGTGGTCAATCCCCGTCCAGTCCGAAAAGCCCGCAGGGGTCTCCCTTGGGAATCTGTATAACCAGGTAATCTGTGTAACGTAAACAACTTAACTCTCTACCGGAAGAACTGCGGCAGATAAGCCCGGTGCGCCTCGGACATCTCCGTGAAGATCTCCCGCGCCACCTTCACCGACGGGATGAACGGGTTCGCCACCAGCGCCTGGATCGCCAGGTTGGGGTCGCCCGTCACACCGGCCGCAACCGTCAGCTCCTCATAGGCCTTCACCTGCTGGAGCAGGCCACGCATCGAGGTCGGCATCGGGCCCTGCTTCAGCGGCCGGGCGCCCGACTTATCGATCAGGGCGCTCACCTCGATCGCCGCGTCCGCCGGTAGGTCCGGCATCGTGCCGTCGTTCAGGACGTTGACGGTATGGATCTCCCGCTTATCGCAATGCAGGGCGGCGATCAGGGAGATGGCCGCATCCGAGTAGTGCGCCCCGCCCCGCTTCGCCAGCTGCGGCGGCTTGATCTTCAACTCCGGGTCCTTGTACAGCTCGAAGAGCTCCCGCTCGTACTGCTGAACCACCTCGGCCCGGGTGCCCTTGGTGGCGGCCGCCTCGATCTCCTTCTGGATCATCTCCGGCGCCATGTAGTAGTAGCGGTGATACGGGCAGGGCATCCACCCGACCGACATCAGGAAGTCGCGGTCGTACGGCATCGCTGCGATGTTGGCGTTGGTCGCCGTGCCGGACATCTCGGACATGGCCTCCAGGATGCGCGGGGTGACGTCCGCCCCATCCAGGAAGACCTTCGCCCAGACCAGATGGTTCAGGCCAGCGAAGTTGAGGAAGACCCGCTCCTTCTCCACCCCGAGGATGCGGGCGGCTGCGATCTCCATGTTGATGGCGTTGTTGCAGAGGCCCATCGTCTTGGTCTTGGAGTGCTTGACGATCGCATCAGCCAGGATGCCGGACGGGTTGGTGAAGTTGACCAGCCAGGCGTCCGGGCAGACCGCCTCCATGTCGCGGGCAACATCCAGGATGACCGGGATCGTGCGGAGCGCCTTGAAGAAGCCACCGGCGCCCGTCGTCTCCTGGCCCAGGACGTTCCACTTCAGCGGCAGCCGCTCATCCAGGGCGCGGGCCGGCAACTGGCCAACCCGGAACTGGGAGACGACGTAGTGGGCGCCCTCCAGGCCACGCCGACGCTCGAAGGTCGACCAGACCTTGACGTGCGGCATGCCCGCGTTGATGAACATCCGCTTGGTCAGCGCCTCGATGATCGCTACCTTCTCCGCTCCCGCGGGGACGTCGATCAGGGTGAGTTCGGTGATGGGCAGCTCGTGGCTGCGCTTGATGATCCCTTCGATCAGTTCTGGGGTGTAGCTGGAACCGCCGCCTACGACGGCAATCTTGAGTCCAGACACAGGTAAGCCCTCCCTTGCGGTCTCCGGCACTGTATCAGCAACCTGCTAGCGCTGAACCGGCAGTTCGGCGGGCAGGGTGGATTCCAACGTTTGGTAGATCAGCTCGGTAACCTTCAAAGCGGTGGCCTCCACAGCCAGGCACCAAGCACCGACGACCGGCTCGTAGCGGGGCCGCACGAGCTGCGCCCGCGGTGCGACCCGGTGAACGGCCAGCCGGAAGGAGTCGATCATGAGGGGGTTGGAGCCCTTCCAGGTCGAGCCGGCCAGGACGACATCAATCGCCTCCCGCTCGAGGCCCAACTGACGGATC
>DATGYC010000006.1:0-18327 GCA_035298385.1 Symbiobacteriaceae bacterium
ACCGTAAAGCGCACGGAGAGGGGCGCCCCCTGCAGGATAGCTTCCTCGCCCCAACAACAGGGCCGGTCACGGCAACAGCTCATCTAGCCAATGCGCGACTGACCATCCAAGGGCGAATCGGGGAGACCCCATTCCTGCGCCAGCTCGCCACGCCCGGACTCCAGCCAGGCCGCTGGTCCGTCCAGGCCACAAGCGAACAGAATCAGGTTCGCCTCACCCTAGGACCGCCTGACCGCCCCCCGCTCGGCGCCCGGATCCTGAGTTTCCGGGGCCAGATCGAGCAACCTACCGCCCAGCCCCTGGCGACCGGCCACGTCGCCCTCACGGCGATTCTGGCGATGGAGGCCGAGTGGTTGGACAATCAGGGGCGCCGCCGCGTCACCGACTGGCAGATCGAACTCAAACACCTCCTTCACGTACCAGAGGCGACTCCAGGCGAACTCCTTGGCATTAACCTCGGCCTGCAAGAGCTGACGTGGGCGCCCGACCGTCCCATCTGGGCGCTTCTGCGGGCTGAACTCGCGCACTATCGGCCAAGCTTCCTCCCCGTTAGCAGCGGCCGAGCGGTCACAGGCTGGGCGCCGGCCCCGGTCCTAACCGGCCATACCGTGGCCGACTTCGCCTGGACCGAACCGGACCATCCACGCTCGGCTGCACAAGTTCAGCTGATCGAGATCCCCTTCGATCGCCCTCTCGCCCGCCTGATCGCCCTCGATCTGCGGCCGGGCGCCCTCGACCTGCTCCTTGGCCTCAAGGGCGGCGGACTGCATCTACTCACCGTCCCCAGTAGCTGGAGAAGCCCGCCGTTAACGCTGACCGTCTTCGCCCGCCACGGCAGCATCCAACTCCAGGGCCAATGAAAAGGGCGAGGCCGTAGCCTCGCCTCTCTATAAGACTGTCAGGATCTCCGGACCATTCTCCGTGATCGCCACCGTGTGCTCATACTGCACGCAGACCGATCCATCGGCCGTCCTAGCCGTCCAGCCATCCCGGTCGACCTTCGACTCCCAGGTCCCTAGCGTGATCATCGGCTCGATCGCTAAGGTCATCCCAGACCGGAGCAACGGCCCCGTTCCCGGCTCGCCGAAGTGCGGCACGGGCGGCTCCTCATGCAGATCCTGCCCGAGGCCATGGCCGGTGAAGTCTCGGACCACCCCGTAGCCAAACCCCTCGGCGAAGGATTGAATGGCGTGGGAGATGTCGCCGACTCGATTGCCTGGCTTCGCCTGGGCGATGCCGATGAAGAGCGACTCGTGGGTCCGTTCCATCAACTGGCGGACCTCCGGTCGCACCTCGCCGACGGCGTAGCTCCAGGCCGAGTCCCCGTGATAGCCCTTGTAGAAGGCGCCGATGTCAAAGGTGACGAGCTGACCCTCCACCAGGCGCTCCTTGGCGGGGAAGCCGTGGCAGATCACGTCATCGATCGCCACGCAGATCGACCCTGGGAAGCCGTTATAGCCCTTGAACGAGGGGGTAGCCCCACGTCTCTTGATGTGCGCCTCGATGATCTTGTCGAGTTCCTTCGTCGTGACGCCTGGGCGGACCTTCTCCGCCAGGATCTGGTGGCACTCCGCGACGATCCGGCCCGCCTCGCGCATCAGAGCGATCTCACGCGCCGACTTCAGCTTGATCATGACGATTCCTCCTGGGACTGCCACTCTGTATCCGTGCACACCACGAGTGGAACGTGCATGGGAAAGCGGGAGTCATATGCGACTCTGATTCTATCACGAATCAGTCGCATACGGCAGATCAACCGGGCCGCTTGATCCAACTGCTGACTGTCTGGGCGCGCTGGAAACCGGCCTGGCGCAGCAGGGCGAGCATCGCCTCATTCTCTTGCCGGACCTTCACATCCAGGTGCCGTAGCCCCAGGTGCTGGGCGGACTCGAGCGCCTTGAGCACAAGCCAACGGCCGACGCCTAGACGCCGCTTCGCCGGCTCCACAGCCAGCAACTTGATCCGACCGGTCTGGGCCCGTAGCCAGAGGAAGCCGGCGAGGGCGCCCCCCTGCTCCGCGATCGTGACCTCTGAGAGGACCCCGGCCCACTCTGCTTCGCCCAGGTACCCGGCCGGGAAGGCTCCGTTGGCGAGTGCGACCAGGGCCGGCAGATCGCTGATACGGGCGGGCCGGAAGGAGACAGAAGGAGCCTCGATCATCACAGGCTCGCGCAGATCTCGCGTGCAGAGTTGGTAGGTCCAGGCCTCATCATCGCGCAGGTAGCCCCGCCAGGCGGCCCAGGCCGCACCGGACCGATTCGCTAAAGCCAGGGTGAGCACAAAGGAGAGTGCGCCCTCGGCCTCGGCCAAGGCCTCCATTCGATTCATCAACCAGGCACCAATGCCGTGCCCTTCGGTCGCCACGACCGGGCCCCAAAGATGAGCCTCGCCTCGGCGCCCCAGGCGGAAACCGCCCACGCCGGCCAACTGGCCCGCTTCATCTTCCGCGACCAACAGGGTGACACCTGGTACTGTAGCGAGACGCTCCAGGTCCTCGGGGCTCTCCCACGGTAGGGCGATCAACGACCGGGCGCCCGCCACCTGAGTCAGACGTGCGGCCTCTGCCCAATCGGCGGGGATCATTGCGCGAACTCTGGCCACTGACGGACCCTCCTTACACGGAAAAGGTGGGACCGAAAGTATTCCAGATTCTTCGTGAATCTCCTGCTTTTCTTGCGTGAAGAAGCAGTTAAAGTTCGCGCGAGCGGCAGGGTTTCACCGGAACGTCAGCGAATCGATCCTTTACTATGCTAAAGCACTTTGCGGATTACCACATGCACACGACCCGGTGCGGCCACGCCGAAGGGTCGATGGAGGCCTATGTTGAGCACGCGATCCAGATTGGCTTAAAGGAGATCGGCTTCTCGGACCACATCCCGATGTACTGGCTCCCCGTCGAGCAGCGGGACCCGGGCATCGCTATGCCCATGGCGGAACTGGAGGAGTACGTCCAGGACGTCCTGCGCCTGCGGGAGCGCTATCCGGAGCTACCGATCCGCCTCGGGATTGAGGCTGACTTCATCCCCGGGCAGGAGGAGGAGCTGCAGCGGATCCTGGCGCCCTACCCGTGGGACTATGTGATCGGCTCTGTCCACTTTATCGGCGACTGGGACTTCGACAACCCGGCCAGCGTCAACCGCTTCGCCGAGTGGGATATCGACGAACTCTACGGCCGCTTCTTCACGCTGGAGATGATGGCTGCCGAGTCCGGCCTCTTTGACATCATGGCGCACATCGACCTAGTCAAGAAGTTTGGCCACCGGGCGACGAAGGATCTGACGGAGGTCTACCGCTCTGTCGCTGGGACGATCGCCAAGTCTGGTACGGCGATCGAGCTCTCGACCGCCGGGCTGCGCAAGCCGGTCGGGGAGCAGTACCCAGCCACGCCGCTCCTGCAGGCCTGCCAAGCGGCGGGAATCCCGCTCGTCCTCTCCTCGGACGCCCACCGGCCGACCGAGGTGGGCTGGGGCTTCGCTGATGCAGCCAACCTGGCCCGTCAGACGGGCTGGACCGAGCTTGCCTTCTTCGAGGGGCGCCAGCGCCGACTCGCGTCCATCTAACCGCAAAAAGGGGCGGCGCCCGGCCTGGGCGCACGCCCCTTCTGTTTTTGTACCACGCTGTGCTACTTTTCCCGGTCAGAGGCCTAGTAGTACCCTGGATAGCCTGCGATGCCAGGGATCCCGACCGTGCCGGGATAGGCTGACGGCGTGGTCGCCACGGTGGTCACCGGGACGGCGTACTCGTAGACACGGTAGACGGTCGCGTTGGCCGCCGGATAACAAGCAGCTCCGGGGCCAATATACAGGTCGTTCACACCGGCCTGCGCACCGATGAAGGGCGAGAAGCTGGCAGGGGAGTAGAAGCCGTAGTTCAAGCCGAATCCACCTCCTTCTCCCTACCAAGGTATGGACCCACGCGAGAAGGGGTGAATCGGGGCCGCTTGATTTCAACCGCAGTCGGGCAAGCTGAGAAGCGAGGTGAGCCAAGATGGATCCTCGATCGACGAACGGCCGGGAGGGCGCCAAGTTCAAGCCCGTACACCCGGAAGAGGCGACCCGGATGGAAGACCTGCACCGGATTCGCGGGATGCAGGACCAGCAGGACCCGGAGAAGGGACCGACCAATCACACGTCAAATCCCAGCGGCTAGTCAGCAAGGAGGGCGCCCCGAGGGGCGCCCTTCCCCGCGCCCCGTGCACGAGCACCTGCTCGTCGGCAGGACTCTTTTTGCTCTTGGTTGAATATCCCGCAATCAGAAGGAGGAGAGAGCATGCTCCAGACTAGACTTACCCAGCTCCTCAATCTGGAGGTACCGATCATCCAGGGGGGCCTCGCCTACCTGGCCCTGGCTGACCTCTGCGCTGCGGTCGCCAACGCGGGCGGGCTCGGTCAGATCACCGCCGCCACCCTGCCCGATACCGATTCGTTCCGGGCTGAGCTCCAGAAGACCCGGCGTCTGACCAAGAAGGCGTTCGCCGTCAACCTGGCGATGGGCTTCAAGAAGCTGGAGGCCTTCATCGACGTGGCCCTCGAGGAAGGGGTCCGGTGCTTTACAATCACCGGGGGTAACCCGGAGCCCTACATGAAGTATATCGACGAGCGTGTCACCGGGGCGAAGAAGATCATCCTGGTCGCCGGGGTACGGGCCGCCCAGAAGGCAGAATCCCTCGGCGCTGATGCTGTGATTGCAGTCGGGTACGACGGCGGCGGCCATCTGGGTCGGGACGACATCGGTACCATGGCTCTCGTCCCGCGCGTCGTGGACGCGGTCAAGATTCCGGTCGTCGCCTCCGGCGGCATCATGGACGGGCGTGGCCTGGTCGCCTCGCTCGCCCTGGGCGCCGAGGGGATCGAGATGGGGACCCGCTTCGTCGCCGTCCAGGAGTGCCAGGCCAGCCAGGCCTACAAGGATCTCCTGCTCCAGGCGAAGGAGAACGAGACGGTGATCATCGAGCGCTCGATCGGGCGCCCGGCTCGGGTGCTCAAGACCGGGGGCGCCCAGCGAGTCCTGGAGGCCGAGGCAGCCGGCACAACGCTCGAGGATCTCCTCCCGCTGATCAGCGGCAAGGTGAACGCCCTGGCGGCCATCGAGGGCGATCTGGAGGCTGGTTTCGTCTACGCCGGGCAGGGAGTCGG
Organism: Symbiobacteriaceae bacterium; assembly: GCA_035298385.1. GTDB lineage: Bacteria > Bacillota > Sulfobacillia > Symbiobacteriales > Symbiobacteriaceae > DATGYC01. The sequence goes on from DATGYC010000006.1 coordinate 5,136, forward strand.
CCTGATCGAGGATCTCCCGACTGTCCAGCAACTCTTCGACCGGATCACGGCGGAGGCTGGCCAGATTAGCACCCGACTGGGTCAGCCGTAGAAGCGTTATTAGGGGAGGTTCCTTACTAATGTCCGACGTTCGCACGCTGCTCGAGGACCAGATCGATGGCATCACGACTCAGGTTCACTGGTTTGCTGGGCTAGAGCGTGCCCTGCAAGGCGCCACCGCTGACGAGGCCGCCTGGGTTCCCGCCCAGGGGCTGAACACGATCTGGCAACTGGTCAACCATATGACCTTCTGGACCCAGTACATGGTCAACTTCATCACCGGGGTTCCGAATCCCGATGGTCACATCGATAATGCGGTCACCCTGGGCGCCCCCGGCGATCCCGCCGACGAGGCCGGTTGGGCCGCCGCCAAAGAGGGCCTCTTCCAGGTGCAGGCGAAGCTGAAGTCCCTTGTGGCCGAGTCTGATCCTACCCAGCCACCTGCGGGCCGCAAGACGACGATCGGCAAGTCGGTCGGCGACATCAACCTGCACAACGCCCAGCACCTGGGCCAGATCATCCTGATCCGGAAGCTACGTGCGACCGAGTGGGAGCCCGTCAAGTGGGGCGAATAGCCCACCGTGAATAGATAAGAGGGGCCGCAGCATCGCGCTGCGGCCCCTCAGTCGTGGAAGCGGGAAGCGGCCCGGCCTTTCTACCGGAAGGTGGCCAGCGCCTCGACCGCCACCTGGGCGAAGTAGGCGGCGCCCCGGCTCATCGCTCCCTCGTCGACCCGGAACTCCGGGTGATGCCAGTCGAAGGCACACCCAGTCCCGATCCAGACGAAACAGCCCGGCGCCTCCACCTGGTAGAGGCTGAAGTCTTCCGAGGCCAAGGTCGGCACCGCCTCTGCAACCGGCAGCCCAAGGGCCTCACAGGCCCTCTGAGCGACCGCTACGGCCGCTGGATGGTTGTTGACCGACGGGAGGCCCTGAAGCGGGTAGGAGACGCTCACCGTGCACCCGTGCGCCCGGGCGACCGAGGTCGCGATCTCAGCGATCCGCTCCTTGACGCCCTCGTGGACAGCCGTGTTGAAGGTCCGGATCGTCCCCTTCAGCGTCACTCGGTCCGGGATCACGTTGTGGGCGCCCTCGCCGGCCCGCACAGTCGTAACCGAGACGACCGCCGCCTCCTGCGGCGAGGCCCAGCGGGAGACGATCGTCTGCAGGGAGAGGATGATCGCTGCCGATGCGACGACCGGGTCCTTGGTCGTATGCGGGAGCGCCCCGTGGCCGCCCACCCCGGTCACCTCGATCAGGAAGGAGTCGACGGCGGACATCAGCGGCCCTTCCTTGATCCCGATCAGTCCGGCGGCTAGGTCGGGCTTGTTGTGGGCGCCGAAGACCGCTGCCACACCCGCCATCGCCCCGGCCTCGATCAGTAGCTTCGCCCCCGCACCAATCTCCTCCGCGGGTTGGAAGAAGAAGCGAACCGTGCCCTGCAGGCTCGCTTCCTCAGCCTTCAGCAGCAGGGCGGCGCCCAGCACGGTCGCCATGTGGAAGTCATGGCCGCAGGCGTGCATCTTGCCCGGGGTGAGTGAGGCGAAGGAGAGCCCGGTCTGCTCGGGAATCGGCAGGGCGTCGATATCGGTGCGGATGGCGATCGTCGGGCCGGGCTGCTGCCCGCCCACCTCCGCGATCAGACCGGTGGCGAGGGGCAGGTCCAAGATTCGAATCCCGGCCTCCGTCAGCCACTGGCGGAGCCGGGCGGTCGTCTGGATCTCTTCCAGGGAGAGTTCCGGATGCTGGTGCAGCTCCCGCCGGATGGCGATCAGGCGGTCAGATAGGGCCTGGGCTTCTGTTACGCGCTCGGACAAGATCGGCGCCCCCTCTGAATCTCTGTTGCTGAAGGAACTTCCCTCTTTATGAACCAGATCCCTGCCATAAAAGATCGAGCGCCAGGGTCTCCCTGGCGCTCCATCGTGCTACTGTACCTGGTTGCCTCCGACCATCTTGACGATCATCGAGGCGAGGGTCTGCTGCTCCTGCTCGGAGCCGGAGTCCCAGAGTTCCTTTAGTACACGCTGCTGGTTGTTCTTCGGGTCGACGCGGGAGCTTAGGAAGTCGCCAACCCTCGATGCCGAATTGGCGATCGCCTGCTCACTCATGCCCATGTTCTTGGCCATCTGCACCTTGGATGACAGGAACTGCTTCCACTGGTCGTAGTCACGCAGGGTGTCGTCGGAGACATTGTAGTTAGCCGGGTTCGTATCCATCTGATCAGTCATGGAAAAGACTCCTCCTATCGGGCGAGTTCACCCAGTAGGATGCACCTAGAGCCAGTCGGGGATGCAGAGTTCTTGATACTTGTCGTAGACCTTCAGGTCGATCACGACCCGGGGGCGCGGGTCGAGCAGGCTGTCGAAGTAGATCGTCAAGCCATCGACCTGAACCTGGTCAAAGCCGAAGGGATCGGCCGGGGCGCCCACCTTCACCTCAGGTGGTAGCGGGCCCGAGCAGCAGGAGGAGAAGACGAGGGAGGCGACGGTCAGCTCGGTCTGGCCCAGGGCGGTCAGGTGCGCCGCGGCGGCCGGCGTCAGCAGAATCTCCACGGCCGGATCCTCCTCATCTGGCACAACGGGTGTGCATATACTTAAAGTTTCGGACCCCGATGCGTGCCGCACGGCTACCGGCGGTCATGGGGCGCCCGCAGGCGGCACATGGCATGTCGCTCGGAAGGGTGACGGTCTTGATCGGCTCACTGCCGCCCATTGGGGCGGAGGGGCGCTCGGGAACGGCAGGTGGGGGCGCTTCGACCAGACCTACGGTCTGTAGGTCGGCCAGGAGCGCCTCCTTCTCGGGCGCGACGACCCAGACCTCTTGTACGGCCGCCCCGTTCTTGGCGAGGAGGCGAAGTCCGGTCTCCGTGAACCGCTGGAACGTGAGGGAGAGGCCGCGGCTGTTCAAGCGGCTGATCGGACCGGGGATGATCGAGGTGACGCGCTCCAGCGCTGCTACTTCCTCGAGGATCGGCCAGACCCCTTCGATCACGGTATGTTCACGCTTAATCTTACCAGCGCGATACTTCTTCATTTCGCCCATCCTTACGCTTCTCTCCCTGTTAGTATAAAGCGAAAGGGCTCCCGAGGGCTACCTTGATCAAGGTCGTTCCCGGGCGCCCCCATTTTTATCTGGTGGAAAACAGGGAAAAACGGACTAATCTAGAAATAATAACCTGTAATGTTGAACTTGAACGAGGAGGGGATCAAGGTGAGCCAGCCCCCTTCTAACCTGCCCCCTGGCCTTAGCTTCGCCCGTCGCACGACCGCCCCAGTCAAGTTGCCCCGCCTGGACTTCCCGCGGCTGGGCGGGCCGATGGAGAGCCAACCGGCCCGGGTGGGCGAACTGGCTCCCGAGGCGCCAAGCGCCACGAATGGGCTCGGCCAGCAGGTGGTCGTCTTCCCCTACCCGGAGACGCCCCCGCCTGCCACCAGCGCTGCCCCTCCGGTCACCAACTTCGCCCCTCCTGCCACCAGCGCTGCCCCTCCGGTCACCAGCTTCGCTCCTCCGCCTCCGTTCGCCCAAGCGATACCGTTGACGGGCGCCCCGACGGCGCCGGTCCAACTCGGCAGTCCGGCCTCTACCATCACCGTGAAGGAGGAACCCCCCAGCATGATGACGAGCAGTGGGGCCACGACATCGATTCCGGACGCCCGCGAGGCCGCCAAGGTGATCGTCTATGGCCGTAGCGGCTCAGCCGCCTGCATGCGGGCGATCCAGGATCTGATGGAGCGCCAGATCTCCTTCCAGTACGTCGATGTTGGCCGAGATCAGGCCGCCGCGGCCCATCTAACAGCGATCTGCAACGGCGAGCCGGTCGTGCCCGTCATCGTCTACATCGGCTTTGCGGGCGCCTAGCCTACCTTCGGTGGGCGGCGCCGGGGGCGCCCTGCGGGGCGCCCCCATTTCGCGCGCAGACGGGGGAGTACCAGCGTGTAACCGCCGACGACAAGCCCCAACACGGCCAGGAGGAGTAACGCCCTCCCCTGCGCCTCCCAGCCGCCCTGTGGCAGGAAGAGGAGGAGGAGAAGCACCCCGTAGATCCCGATGACGGCGACGGGGATCAGGGCGCCCCCGGGCGCCCTGAACGGGCGTACGGCGGTGGCCATCGTCCGGCGCAGGCGGAGGAGGGCGGCGGCCATCGCACAGAAGATCAGGCATTCGACCGCCGCCCCCAGGTAGATGATCACGGATAGACCACCGGTCCAGAAGAGCAGGATCGCCATGCCCGCACAGAGCGCGTAGAGGAGGAGGATCGCCACCCACGGGGTCGCCCAGCGTTCATGTAGCCGAGCGACCACTGGCGGCGCTGCCCCGTCCCGCCCGAGGGCGTAGAGAAAGCGCGAGGCGGTCAGGAGCCCGGCATTGAACGAGGTGGCCGAGGCGAGCGCTGAGAGAGACCCCACCCCGATCAGCCCCACCCGTCCGAGTACGGCCTGACCCAACAGCAGGTGGGGCGTCGCTGACCCGGCCAGGACCGATCGATCCACCCCGGTCATCAGGGCGACGTGGAAGAGGGCGTAGGTTGCTGTCAGTAAGAGGAGCGCCCAGGCCATCCCGCGCGGCAGGACCCGGACGTCCCGGACCTCCTCCGCTAGGCCGACCACCCACTCGAAGCCCAGGAAGAGGAAGACGGCCAGGGCGATCGCCTGCATGAACGCACCTGGCCCGCCCAGATCGAACGGGAGGGGCGGGGGCGGGGCGCCCGGTCGGAGCAACGTCCAGAGCCCCAGGCCAAGGAGCCCCGCCAGCATCACCCAGGTCAGCAGGTCCTGGACCCAGCCGGTCAGCCGGACCCCGCGCAGGTTGACTCCCGCCATCCCCGAGAGGAAGAGGATCGCCCAGAGCGAACTCGGGACTGCGGGCCAGAGTTGGTGCAGGACGGCGCCCAGGACGAAGGCCTCCCCACCGACGATCAGGACCGAGACGACGACATAGAGCCCGGCGAAGAGGAGGGCGGTCCGCTCCCCGAACGCCTTCTCGATGAAGAGCTTGATCCCTGCCGCCGTCGGGAAGAGCCCGACGAGTTCAGCGAAGCACCAAGCGGCCAGGAGGGAGACCCCGCCCGCCACAAGGATCGCTAGCCAGCCGCCGGCGCCCGGCAGCCCCTCCCCGATCTGGACAGCGGCGGTCAAGGAGACAGTCGCCAGGGCGAGCCCTGCTGACGTCGCGACCACCGTGGGCAGCCCCACGGCCCGACGAAGCCCGCCGCTCATGGCCAGATGATCGCCGTAATGGCGTCCAGTCGCATCACATCCTCGGGCGCCGCCTGGACCAGGATCTCGCCGCGCAGGTACTTCTGGCTCGGGTTCAAATCGCCCCAGAACATGTCGCAGAGATCCTCGCTGGACCCGTGGACGACGACCTCGGGCTCGCCGGTCACGCCCGGACCGAACTCGGTGATCTCGCCTTTGACGACGACCATCGTAAACCAGTCGTCGGTATCACGCGCATGGAAGTGGAGGCGGCGGCTCCAGTCCCGCTGGATGCGGCGGAGCCGCTCGTTCGAGTTGCACTGGTGCTGGTAGTCGGCCAGGGCTTCGAGAATCTCCTCACGCGTCGCCATCTGGTCTGCCCCCTTCCCGCCCCGGGCGCCGCCGCGGGCGCCCAACTCTGGTCTCGGCGCCCAGTGCCATCGTGGCCTCACGGGGGCCCCCTGAGCCCGCCTCCGCGCCAAACGCCTTCCCCTGTCGCCCGAGCTCCGCCAGCGCCCCGTCCAGCGCCGCCAGCACGAGATCGACCTCATCCGCCGTAATCACAAGCGGCGGCTGGAGCCGCATCACGCTGGGGTCGTTCCCCGAGTAGATCGCCACGACCCCACGCTCTGCCAGCAGCGGACTCAGCCGCGGCCCGATCGAGCCGTCGGTGAACTGCAGCCCCATCATCAGCCCCCGCCCCCGCACCTCGGTCAGGCACTCCGGGTGACGCTCCTGCAGTGCAGCGAACCCCAGAGCGAACCGCTCGCCCATCTGGCGGGCGTGGCCGGGCAGATCCTGCGCCAGGATCCAGTCGATCGTCGCCAGAGCGACCTGACAGCCCAAGTCCGAGCCGCCGAAGGTGGAGAGGTGGAGGAAGGGGTTGGCGACGAGCCAGTCGCCCATCCCCGCCCGGAAGAGGGCAGCCGTAATCGGGTAGAGCCCGCCGCCCAGGGACTTCCCGAGCGTCATCACATCCGGGACGACGCCCTCGTACTCGGCGGCGAAGAGCGAGCCGGTCCGGCCAAAGCCGGTCTGAATCTCGTCCAGGATCAGCAGGGCGCCTGTTTGGTCGCAGAGCGCTCGGACTGCCCTTAGGTAGCCCGCCGGCGGTACCCGGATCCCGCCCTCGCCCTGGATCGGTTCGAGGATGACAGCGGCGACTGATTCGTCGATCAGGCTCGTCAGCGGCTCGATCTCGCCGAAGGGAACCTTGGTGAAGCCCGGCATCAGGGGACCAAACGGCTCCTGGTAGGTCGCCCGCCCGATCGCAGAGAGTGCAAAGCCAGTATGGCCGTGGTAGGAGCGCTCAGCGGAGATGATCCCGGGGCGCCCCGTCCAGGCCCGTGCCAGCTTGATGGCAAAGTCGACGACCTCCCCGCCGGAGGCGCCGAACATCGCCCACTGGAGGTCGCCCGGACTGATCTGGGCCAAGCGCTCAGCCAGCGCCCCCTTCCAGGGGGAGGCGAGCAGGAAGTTCCCCAGATCGACCGACTGCGCCGCCTGGCAGAGCGCCTCGACCAGGGCCGGGTTCCCGCGGCCCGCGTTAAAGGAGCCTGCCCCGCTGACGCAATCGATGTAGGAGCGGCCCGTCTCATCCCAGATGCGGGCGCCCGATCGCTTCGCCTCCGTGATCCCCAGCCCTGCTGATCGTAGGATGCGGAGCTTTCCCGGGTTGACGTGGCGACCGAAGCTACCGAGTAGATCGCTCATGCGCATCGCCCCCTTCTTTCATCCAACCCTACGCCCCGCCCAACGAAAAAGACCCCGCTGCCATGTTGGCAGCGGGGTCTTCGGTACGACGATTAAGAGAAGAGGGCGAAGGTCTGCTTGAGCAGGTCCTGCTTGCCGAAGTAGATGAGGCCGGTCATGCCGATGACGAAGAAGGTGGTCGAGAGGACGGGCGAGGCCTTGCGGCCGTTCGGGAGCTTGCCGGTCCAGAGCATGGGGACCGAGGCGGCCAAGAAGATGTTGCTGATGCCAAAGAACACCCAGGTCAACACGATGCTGAGCATTGTGGGATCCTCCTTTGTCACGAGGCTCGAAATGATCCAGGGGCGCAAAGGCACAACTGGCTCTGTTGGGCGAATCAGAACAAAGCCGAGGAGTGCCGAAGGTGAGTCTCCTAAGCCCTTATTATACGAGAAGTACCTTTCACGGTCTAGACACAATTCGGAAGGGGTGGGCGTAGATGGTGCGCGCAACCGCAGGATGGGTCTCTGTCCAGGAGAGTGGTCAGCCCCTGGTCGGACTGACCGTCCTCGTCGCATCCGTCGGGGGGGAGGGTGTCCAGGTCTTGGGGCTAGGCGAGACAGGGCCCCAGGGGCACTTTCGCTTAGAGTGGCCGCGCCTGCCCGGGCCGGTGGATCTGGCCATCTTGTTGGCCAGCTCGGACGGTCGATTGCTCGGTCGCTCGCATCATCGAGGGGTCTCAGGGGCCGAACTTCAGGTCCAACTGACGGTGCCCGCCAATCTTCTGTAGCCGCAGAATCAAACCAAACAAGCCCACTCTTCGTATCTAACGATGAGGGGGCTTGTTTTATGCGTTGGATACGCGGGGTCTGGGTAGGCGGCCTGATGCTGATGCTCGTGCTCCTTGCTGCATTGGCATGGGGTCGGTTTGGCGCGGTCCCGGCGGACCGTTGGTCGCTCTGGCTGAACGGGGCGCCCCTCGGGCGAGAACTCTCCCTCCAGGAGGCCGAGGCCTACCTAACCGATCGCCTCAATCTAGAGGCCGACCAAGTGGTCACCCTGACCGCCGCCGGGCAGCAGTGGCCCTTCAGCCGACGTGCACTTGGGCTGCCGGGCGCCCCGCCTGATCTGACGGAGCGCCTGCGCAGAGCGGCCGGAGCGGCGCCTTGGTATCACCGTTGGCTCGGCCTGACCCCGCACCTCTCGATTGAGCTCAGCTTGGAGCCGGATCCCGCTCGCCTGACGGCCACCCTCGCCCCGCTCCGGGCTACACTGGAGCGCCCTGCCCAGTCAGCAGCCCTGAAGGTAGAGGCGGGCGCCCCCGTCTTGGTACCGGAGGTTCCCGGCCAGATGATCGACCAGGCCGCGCTCGCCCGTGCGCTCTGGGCGCCTGAGGCGGCCCGCGCTGCGGCTGAAGACCGAAGCGCCCGGATCGAGATCCCGCTCGTCGCCGTCGCCCCGGCCTTGACGGCGGCTGACCTTGCACCGCTGATCGAGCAGGGGCCCTTGGCCACCTGGTCGACCTACTATGACCCCGCCATCCCCCGCGCGGAGAACGTCGAGCGGGCCGCTGACGCGCTCTCCGGCATTCTGCTCCAGCCCGGCCAGATCCTCTCCTATAACGGTCAGGTCGGCCCCGTCTCCGCCGAGGAGGGGTGGCAGACGGCGCCCGTCTTCGCCGGCGGGCAGATCGTAACCGGGGTGGGGGGAGGCCTCTGCCAGGTCGCCACGACGCTCTACGGGGCCGCCCTACGGGCCGGTCTTGAGATCCTGGAGCGCCACCCGCATCAACTCGCCGTTACCTACATCCCACTCGGGGAGGATGCCGCCGTGGCGCCTGGCTTTCAGGACCTGCGCCTCCGTAACCCCGGCCCGAGGCCGCTCTTCCTGACCGCCCAGGCTAGCGGTGGCAGGGTCACCTTCCAGGTCTGGGGCGCCCCAAAGTCGGGTCGGAGCTACGTCATCGAGTCCCGAACGACCGGACAGATCCCCTACCCGACGATTACGCGGATCGACCCTAGTCTAGCGGACGGCAGCCAGCGGGTGCTCACCACGGGGCGCCCCGGCTACACGGCTGAGGCCTATCGTGTCCTGCTCCAGGACGGCCAGGTCCTGCGGCGCGAACTTCTCTCGCACGATCGCTACGAGCCGGTCACTGAGGTCCTTCTGGTTGGCTCGGTCGGGAGTTCACCTGATGCGGATTACCGGAAAGCACCAGTTAAAGATCGTTGAAACTAGAGGTATAATGATACCTAGAAGAGAAGAGCCATAGTAGAACTAAATAGCTGGTCCGCCGGACCCCGAAAGGAGCTCAACGTTGAAAAACCGACGCCAACTCCGCTCCGTCCTGGCTGGTCTAGCCTTTGTGGTGTGTTGTGCTGTTGTACCGCATCAAGCAGAGGCGGCCGAGACTCCGCGTACCTACCTCAACGGCAGAGAGATCGACTTTGATGTCCAGCCGTTCGTCGTGTCCGGTACGACGCTCGTCCCGATCCGAGGCGTGATGACCCCCTTCGGCGCCACCTTTGAATGGCATCAAGCGACCCAGACCGCTGTGATCAAGCGAGGCTCCACCACGCTTGACCTGACCGTCGGTTCCGCGACGGCCAAGGTAAACGGCGTGGCGAAGGCCATGCCCCTGGCTGTCCGTAGCCAGAACGGGCGACTGATGATCCCGATTCGCTTCGTCGCTGAGACCTTCGGGCTTCAGGTCTCCTGGATCGCCGCGTCGAACAGCATCGAGATCTCGGATTCCACCCGTGGCACGGTGGCGACCTCGGACCGTAGTGAGGTGGTCCGTGACCAGGCTGATCGTGCCGTCGCGCTGGCGAAGAGCCTGATCGGCAAGCCGTATCGCTTTGGTGGTACGAGCTTGACTGGCTTCGACTGCTCCGGCTTCGTCATGTACGTGGCGAGCCAGGTCGGTGCTTGGGTGCCCCGTACCTCCTACGAACAGTTTGGTACTGGTACCGCCGTAGCCCAGGCGTACCTGCAGCCAGGTGACTTGGTCTTCTATGAGGCCTCGGGCCCGGGCGCAAGCCACGTCGGGATCTATATCGGTAACGGCTCCTTCGTTCATGCGGAGAATGAATCGACGGGAGTTAAGGTCACCTCGCTCTCGAGCCCATGGTGGTCTCCGAAGTACTATGGCGCTCGCCGGATCTTTAAGTAAGCGATCGAACAGAGACGGGGCCACCAGCTAGGTGGCCCCGTCTCGCGCGGAGGGATCAGATGAGAAAGCGCATCCTGCAGGGCGCCCTGCTGCTCCTGGTGGCCGGCGGCCTGCTCTGGGCCTGGCCGCTCCTCCAGCCTGCTTTCAGCGGTTCCATTGTGGCGGCTGCGGATCTGCTTGGGCGCACGGGTGCCTGGGGCCCATTCCTAGTCATCGGCTTGCAGGTGCTGCAGGCGATCATCTCGCCGCTGCCTTCCTGGCCGGTCACGGTAGCGGCTGGGGCGCTCTATGGGCCGGTGCCTGCCACCCTCTACGCCCTGGTGGGCGGTACCGCTGGGGCGGCGGTCAATTGGGTGCTGGCCCGCCGCTGGGGGCGCCCGTGGGTCCAGAAACGATTGCCCGCCGCGTGGTTGGCCCGGGTCGATCACCTCGGCCCTCTGCACTTCTTGCTCCTCTCCCTGCTCGGGCGGCTCATTCCCGTCGCCTCGTTTGACATGGTCGCCTACTTGGCCGGATTGAGTAGCCTTCGCCTCCTGCCGTTCTTGGCGGTGGCGACAGTGGGGCAGGCGCCCGCCCTCTTCGCATACGCCTGGTTTGGGGCGGACCTAGCCGGCGCCCAGACCGCTTCGCTCCTATCTAGCCTGATCCTGCTCCTTTTCGTCGGGCTCTCCGTCCTGGCCAAGCGCTGGCTCAAGCTATGAACAAAGGTCGACACCCGTCTGGGTGTCGACCTTTTTCGTTAGCGTTTGGCAGCGATCGAATGCGCCTGGACGCCAGTCGGGGCGAGGTCGAAGAGCGACGGCATCGCATCCATCAGAGTGATCATGTTCTCCGACGTGACGTTGGCCTGAACGAGCATCGCTGTGGCCGAGTCCCGTAGGAGTTGGTTCTTAGCCAAGTCCGAGACCTCCCGGGCCATATCCAGGTCCACGATCCGGGAGTAGCCACCCAACTGCCCTTCGGTACTCCAGCCGTTGGTGTTCATCACCGACTCCAACCGGTTCGCGGCAGCTCCTAGAGCGGTGCGCGTGGTGGAGACCTGGTTGATTGCTGCGTCGTAGAGTTGGATCGCCTTGCCATGGTTGGTGGCTAGGTTGATGCCGGTCAGGCCAAGAGTGAATGTATTGACCTGGCTGTACTCAACCATCAACTTATCGTTGGCGTTGGCGCCGACCTGTAGGTTGAACTTCATTGGGGTGTTACTGCCACCCATGCCGAAGCTTAGGCTGAAGTTTGGGTCGAGCGGGTTCGAATTGTACGTACCGCCATTTGGAATGACGGCCGATGCGTTGCCGGAAAAGAAGCCACCTACGTCGGCGTCGTTCAGGTTTAGCGTCCCCAGGAACGCTACACCATTGGCCATGAAGTCGGAGAGGTAGAGCGGCAATCCGGTACCGATGGAGCCCAACAGGGCGCCGTTGAGGTTGGTGCCGCCGCCCAGATTCATGAAGGTGAGCTGCATCGTCCCGGCGCCATAGGTCCCCTCTAGGTACTTGGCCGAGAGATAGGCGGAGGCCCGGTGGAGGTCGTCATCGACCCAGGGGGTGTTGATTGCGTTGACCACGGCGGCTGCACCGTACTGGGTGACAGCGGCCGCTAGTTCAGCATCGTAGCCCGAGATAAGAGAGGAGGCGCCCGAGACGAACCAGTAGTCGCTACCAGCGAGGTTGGTCATGTTTGAGTTGCGGCTGATGATCGCCTCGGTCAGGGCACGGGCAATCTTCCGGTCGTGGTAGAACGGGCCGTTACCGCCATCCGGGGCGCCGCCGCTCTCAAACATTGACAGGTTGACATGCATCTGCAGGTTGTCGTACGCGCCGGTCCCAGGGTTCGGCGTGCCCGTCACCCAGGTTGGTTGAGCTCCAGACTGCTCAAAGACGATCTCGAGCGGCGCCCCGTCACCGGTGATGCCATAGGCATTCTGGATGACCTGGGCGGCCTGCTCAAGCCAGCCGTTCTGTAGGCCGTAGAGCAGATCCGATAGAACGCTGGAGTTTCCACCCTTGGAGATGAGGTCGGCGCCGTTCCACTTGACCGAATCCGCAATGCGATCGATCTCACGGAGGAGGTCGTTGGTCTCACTCTGCATGATCGAGATGTCGGTGGCGTCCCACGTGTTGTTTCCGGACTTGACGGCGAGTTCACGTAAGCGCTGGAGGATTCCATGTACCTCGCCCAGGGCACTGTCCGCCGTCTTTACAAGGTTGAGTCCGTCTGCTGCATTTCGGTTTGCACGCATCAGGCCCATGTACTGCGCCCTCAGACGCTGCGCGATCCCCAGTCCGGCAGCATCATCGGAGGCACGTCGAACCCGGATGCCCATTGAGAGCTTCTCCAGGTTGGCATCGCCGGCGTTGACTGCAGTATTCAAGGCGCGCACCGTCCGAAGCGCCGTCCAGTTGCTCCGGATCCGCATGGCGACACCCCCATCCGCTTGAATGCAATTAGTCTCTCTCTGTTTATCGGAGCATCACGTTGCATTGTTTAGGGTCCACAGAGATAAATTCTCCCCTCCATACAGAAGATCCTTGTGTCGTACTTAACCTTTGTTGCGCCCACTCCGACATAGAAGTGTGGCAGATATGGTAAAATCTGCCAAAACATAAAATGTTAGGAGGGCGAAGGGTGAGTCGAGTACTGCGTGGACTCGTACTCTGTCTCTACGTAGTAGGGCTACTCTTGGCGGGACCGTCCGCGTCTGTCAGCGCAGCGGTCCGCGAGTCAATCCTCTACCAAGATGGAAGCGGGAAGTTTTATCGAGTCGACCCGAATGGATCTGGCTCGATGCAACTCCTTAACAGCCTTGGCTCCACCGCATCCTATACACGTCCGACACCGGATGGGCTACAACTACTGAGCTACCTGAACCTGACGGGAGTCGCCCTCTCCTCGACCGGAGGGGTGGGGGCGGTCAACATCGCTCCGGTGGGCTTCAACGTAGGAACGCCCTACGCCTTCTCACCGGATGGCACTCAGATCGCCTATCCGGGGCGCACGGGTGGGGCGACCTTCTCTAGTGTCTATAAGATGAATGTAGATGGAACGGGGCCCACCCAACTAGTACCGACCGGCGCCCGACACCAGGCCGTCTTTGA
>DATGYC010000007.1:0-1921 GCA_035298385.1 Symbiobacteriaceae bacterium
AGGCGGATCTGGAACTCATCGACTGCCGCGAACTCCCGGACGATCGCCTCGATCGAGCTCGGGTAGATGTTGACGCCCCGGATCAGCTTCATATCGTCGACCCGGCCGAGGATGCCGCCCTTGTAGAGATCAAAGCAGCGCCCACAGGTGCAGGCCGTATGCGGCACCCGCCGCACCAGATCGCCGGTCTTGTAGCGGATCAGCGGCATGAAGCCCCGGCCAAAGGAGGTGACGATCCGCTCGCCCTCCTCAGCGAAGCCGCGGGGCGCCCCCGTGGTCGGATCGACGACCTCCTCGATGAAGTTATCCTCGATGATGTGCATCCCACCGGGGTGATGATTGCACTCGAAGAGCATGATCGTGCCGATCTCACTCATCCCGGCGGTGTCCACGATCTCGGCGCCCCAGGCCTCCGCGATCAGGCGCCGGGTCGATGGCAGGGAGCCGCCAGGCTCGCCGGAGAGGATCAGCTTGGCGACCCGGCTGGAGGCGAGGTCGACGCCCATCCCGTGGGCCACCTCAGCGAGGCGGAGGGCGTAGGTGGGCGTGACGCAGACGACCGTGGCGCCGAGGTCCATCAGATGCTTGATGCGCCCCTCGGAGGTCATCGAGCCGGATGCGACCACCAGGGCGCCCAGCTTCTCGGCGCAGGCGTGGGCGCCCCAGAAGCCGATGAAGGAGCCGTAGCCAAAGCAGAAGTAGACCACGTCCGCCGGTCGGACGCCAGCGGCGTGGAAGCCGTAGGCCCACATCTCGGCGACCCAGTGCCAGTCCTTGATCCCGTCCAGCACCCGCAGCGGGGTGCGTCCGGATGTCCCGGAGGTCTGGTGCGAACGGATCGCCAGGGAAGCCTCTGCGGCCAGGTTGTCGCCATAGAGCGGCTGCTCCCTCTGGCTGGCCAACCACTCATCCTTCGTGGTCAGGGGGATGCGGCAGAGGTCGTCAAGGGAGCGAATCTGCTCGGGGTGGAAGCCGGCGGCCTCGAACTTACGTCGGTGAAAGGGCGACTTGGCGTAGGCCCACTCGGTCATCCGCTGGAGCTTATGGAGCTGCAGAGCCTTCAGGTCCGACCGGTCCATCAGCTCATTCTTCGGATTCCAGTACTCCATCTGCTCTCCTCCTCTTTAGGGCCAAAAGTGGGAGCGGGAGACGATGCGGGGCCGCGCTGGGAACCACTGGAGCGATCGCTGGGCCAGTGGGCCCTACTCGGACCGGAAGCGGGACCAGTCGGCCGGGCGCTTCGCCAGGAATGCACTCGCGCCCTCATGGAACTCTTCGGAGCCATGGGCGTAGGCGAGTAGTCCTAACCCGTGGACGACCGAACTCCAGAGCTGATCGCTCTCCGAGTTGAGGCTCATCTTAGCGATCCGAAGCGCCTGCGGGCTCTTGGCCAGGAGCTCCTTGCACCAGGTCGCCACCTCGGCCTCCAGCGACTCGTCGGGCACGACCTTGTTGATCCAGCCCATCCGCTCAGCCTCCGCAGCCGAGTACTGGCGGCAGAGCATCACGATCTCCCGGGCCTTCTTCTCGCCGACCAGGCGGGGCAGGAGCTGCGTCGACCACCAGAGCGGCGAGGAGCCCATCTTGGGCCCAACCTGGCCGAAGCGACTCGACTCGGTGGCGATCGTCAGGTCGCAGAGGAGCATCAGGGAGTTACCGCCCCCGAGGCAGTAGCCGCGCACAGCGGCGATGACCGGCTTCCCGCAGTTGCGAATCACCTCAGCCAGGCGGAGGAGGCGCCGGTGGTGGAGGCGCCCCATGACCGGATCGAAGGCGCCCTCCTCGTTCACATCGCCGCCCGTGCAAAAGGCCTTGGAGCCAGCCCCAGTCAGGACGATCACCCCGACAGACTCGTCACGAGCGGCCGCTTCGAACGCCTCTGCCAGTTCATCCAGGGTCTGGTTTCGGAAAGCGTTATAGA
>DATGYC010000008.1:0-9364 GCA_035298385.1 Symbiobacteriaceae bacterium
GGGGTGCACGATTGAGCACTTCGTGGAGCTGTCGAAGGCGGAGTCGGGCAAGGCCCGCTCCAACGCGATTATCGAGGAGACGGCCAACGTCACCTCGTACTGCAGCCGTGTCAGCTATGCGGTGGCGGTAAACGCCGAAGACCCGCGGGTCAAGGCGGTTGCCATTGGCGCCATGGACGTCTTCAACATCTGCTACATGGGCCTAGAGACCGCCGAGTCCGTCATCGGCATGGGCTAGCCCGGATTCCGACGGGCCTGGATCAGGCCTCATGCAGACCTGGGCGAGTGTGGAGCACGGGCTGTGGTACGCCCGGTCCGCAGAGTTCATGAAGACGCCCATCATGGATACGCTTCGCTGGATGCGGGTGATCGGTGATACCATCTTCGCTGCAGGCGTGCTGGCGCTGGGCTGGTTCGTACTGGGACTGACGACAGGTTGGTCGGTGGAACGAGGGCCAGCCCCGCCTGAATACCGCGTGGGTTCGGGGCAATAACCAGTGAAGGATGCGTGTCGATCACTTTGTGACGACCCCAGAGCAGATCGCTCTGGGGTCGTTATCTGTTCAACCGGATTAGCTTCATGTGGACTTGGGCACAAGTCCGTCGCTCCGCGACAGAGCGAACTGTATTTTTCAAAAGTTATTTTTCGAACTCGCGTTTATAAGAAGGATAATACAGATATTAGTACAACTTTTAAAAGTGTATCACAAAACTTGTTCGGAGGTCGTGGGAATGCCTCCTATTCACGCTCCGCCCACGTCAAGGACCGCAAGCGAGGACGTTGTGCTCCAAGCACTCTGGTCCTTGACCACCGCGACGCGGGCCGATCTGGTGGCCGAAACAGGTCTCACACACCCGACGGTCTCTGCCGCCCTGGACCGCTTGACCGCCTCCGGTTGGATTATGCCCTGTGGGATCGGCTCGTCGACCGGCGGGCGCCGCCCCCACCTCTTCCGCTTCAATCCCGAGGCGGCGCTCTTGATCGGCCTGGACGTTGGGGGGACCAAGATTGCAGGCGGACTCCTCACGCTGAACGGGCGCCCCCTCGCTCGCCAAGTCCTACGTACGGTGGATGGACCAGCCGACCCCTTCGAACGCATCTGTCAGGTAATCGATGCCCTCATCGCCGAAAGCCCACCCGGAAAGCCACTTCTCGGCATTGGTCTAGGTCTCCCAGGGGTGACCAATCGCAGCCGTGGCACTGTCACCTTAGCGCCGGCATTAGGCTGGCGTCACTTCCCACTCGGCCCCCTCCTGACGGAGCGCTATGGCGTCACGATCCAACTGGAGAATGACGTCAACGCCATCCTCCTGGGCGAGCGCTGGCGGGGCGCCGCTCGCTCCACTCGCCATGCCCTCTGCGTGGCGATCGGGACCGGGATCGGGGCAGCACTGCTCATGGATGGCCGGCTCTACCGGGGCGCCACGGAGGCCGCAGGCGAGATCGGCTATACCGTGACGGATCGTTCCGTACTAGGCGCCCTCCCACCAGCCCCAGACGGCTTCGGTTTTTTGGAGTCGTTGACGGCCGGGCCAGGCATTGCCCGGCGCGGGAGTGAGGCGCTGGGGCGCCCGGTCACGACCGCTGAGGTCTTTGAGGCGGCTCACACAGAGCCCGCAGCCGCTCAGGTCCTGGACGAGAGTGCCGCCCACCTAGCGATCGCCCTCGCCAACGCCATCGTGCTGCTCAACCCGGAGTTGGTCCTCTTGAGTGGCGGGGTGATGCAGAGCCCTGGACTCCTTGATCGCATGCGCCCGATCTTGCAACAGCTTATCCCAACATCCCCAGTCATTCAGCCCGCATCCCTCGGCGAACTGGCTGGCATTCTGGGCGCCGCCTCCCTGCTCCTAGGGGGCGATGGCGACCGCCTTCCTCCCGCCGCTGAAGTTGGACCCTGAGGAGGCTACCCAAGATGATTCGGCTTCCGTCTGGCAAGAAGGTCATCGACTTCCACACGCATTTCTGGGCCACCCGACCCTCGGGGCAGCCCTCAAAGTCCCTGCACCCTGCCGCCTCCACCTACAACCGGGATCGCTCCCACCGTATGGCGTTGGAATGGGACCACTCCGACAGCCCGGAGCCGATGGTCACGACCCCAGAGGAAGAGGATCTCCTGATCGACCGCTGGGCCCAAGAGGTCGAACGCTACGACCTGGGCGCCGTCAACTTCCTGACCGGCTCCTCGAACACAGAGTTGGCACGCGTGCTGCAGAAGTACCCCGGCAAGTTCTTCGGCTTCGCCCACCACAACCCGGGCGCCCCTGACTCCCTGGAACAGTTGCAGCACGCCGTAGAGGGCCTGGGGCTCAAAGGCTACAAGATGTTCGGCCCGCGCCAAGACCTGGACTGGATGGACCCACACCTCCAACCGATCTGGCGCTACATGGCGGACCACAAGTTGCCGCTTCTGATCCACTTCGGCCCGCTTGGACGTGCCGGCGGGGTCGTCTGGTCGAAGAACATCAACCCGCTCACCATCTTCCCCGTAGCGGCCAACTACCCGGATATCCCGATCGTGGTGCCCCACTTCGGGTGCGGTTACATGCGGGAGTTGCTCCACCTCTGCTGGTCCTGCCCCAACGTCTACGTGGACACCTCCGGCTCGAACCAGTGGATGCGCTGGGAGCCCTACCCCATGGACATTGAGATCGCCTTCCGTAAGTTCTACGAGACGATCGGCCCCCAGCGGATCATCTTTGGTACGGACTCCATGTGGTTCCCCCGTGGCTTCGTCTACCGCTACCTGCAGGACCAGATGCGAGCCGTACGGACCCTCAACTTCCATGAAGCAGACATTGATGACATCTTCCACAACAACGCGGCCCGGTTGCTACAACTATGAGCCGCTCCGCCATCTACGTGAAGACCGTCCTGGCGCCCTGCTTTGAGGTAGCCAAGCGCCGCTTCTACGAGCGCATTATGGACGTCAACCTCGCTCACGTGATCATGCTCCATGATCGAAAGATCATCCCAGCGAGAGCGGGCCAGGCGGTAGCCGCCTGCCTGCTTGCCCAGCGTGAAACACCGCCCACCGAGAACTACAATCCTCGCTACGAGGATCTCTTCTTCCTGATTGAAGCCCGCGTCGAGGCGTCCGTTGGCGAGGAGAACGCCGGGCACATGCATGTCGCCTTCTCCCGCAACGACCTGGATGCCGCCATCTTCCGGATGGCGCTCCGGGAGGATCTGCTCGGCCTTGCGGACGGCCTTCTGGCCGTTCGAGCGGCCGTCCTGGCCCTGGCAACCCAGCACCGTGAGACGGTGATGCCCGCTCACACGCACAACCAGCAGGCCCAGCCGACCACCCTCGCCCACTATCTGCTGGCCGTGGAAGGGAACCTGTGCCGTGACACCGAGCGGCTGCTGGCGATCCTCCCGCGCCTCAACCGCTCGCCCATGGGCGCCTGCGCCCTGGCCACGACCGGCTTCCCAATCGATCGGCACCAAGTCGGTGGCCTGCTCGGGTTTGATGGCCTGGTCATCAACGCCTACGACGCCGTCTCTGGCGTCGACCATGTCCTGGAGACCGGCGGCGTCCTGCAGACCCTGGGCGCCAATCTCTCCCGGTTCGTCTGTGACCTTCTCCTCTGGTCGACCAACGAGTTCGCTGTGCTCACCCTACCGGACCCGCTGGTACAGATCTCCTCGATCATGCCCCAGAAGCGGAACCCGGTTGCCCTGGAGCACCTCCGGGCGATCCTCTCACGCCTCCTGGGTCAGGCGGGCGCCCTCTTCCTGCTCGCCCACAACGTCCCCCTGGGGGATATCAACGACGTCGGCGATGACCTGCAACCCGTTCTCGAGGGCGCCGTCCACGAGGCTTGTGCCGCGCTTACCCTCATGGCCGAGACCGTCCGCCACGTCCAGTTTGATGTGCCGCTCCTTGCGCGCCGGGCGCGGGACTCCTTCGCCCCGGTGACCGAGTTGGCCGATACACTGGTCCGGACCGAAGCGCTCCCGTTCCGGCAGGCCCACCACGTGGTCGCTGCGCTGGTCGCCCGGCTCCGCCACGCTGGGAAGCGCCTCTCCGAGTCGACCCTCGTCGATCTAGACGAGGCGGCCAAGGCGGTCTTGGGCCGTTCCGTCCAGTTGACGGAACCCCAGTACCAGGCAGCGATCGACCCGGTTACCTTCGTCGAGCGTCGGTCGGTACTGGGCGGTCCAGCTCCCCTGGAGACCACCCGTGCCCTGGCGGCGGCCCAAAGTGCCCTGCAAGCAGCCCAAGATGACGTCACGGCCCGGCGCACGGCTCTAGCCCAAGCCCAAGCCGACCTGCTGGCGCAAGCCAACCGGGTGGCCCACCCGTAGCCCTCATCTCTATCTCTAGGAGGAGAACGACGTGCAGCTGAAGATGCGGCGTACCGCAGCACTAGCGACAAGCAGCGCCCTGCTCCTGACCCTCGCCCTGGCTGGTTGCGCGACCAAGTCGGACGGCGCCCCGAAGAGCGGGACCCCAGCCGGCAACGAGCCGGTCACCATCGAATACTGGCAGTACTTCTATGAGTCCAAGAAGAACCTGGTCGATCAGCTGATCAAGGAGTTCCAGGATAAGAACCCCGGCATCACCGTCAACCACGTCACCTTCCCGTACGAGCAGTACAACGAGAAGGTCGCGGCCGCCGTCTCCGCCGGCAAGGGGCCAGACGTGATCAACCTCTACTACGGTTGGCTCCCACTCTACGTCGACTCCGGTTACCTGCAGGCCCTGCCAGAGTCCGCCTTCCAGCCCGCCACCATCCAGAAGGAGTTCTTCCCGCTGGTCGACGCGGCCAAGATGGACGGTAAGTACTACGTGGTCCCCACGGCCGTTCGTACCCTCGCCATGCTCTACAACCAGGACCTCTTCAAGGCAGCCGGGATCGCTGCCCCGCCCAAGACCTGGGACGAGCTCGTCGATCAGTCCAAGAAGCTGACCAAGCGGGATGGCTCCGGCAAGCTGGAGCAGGTCGGCTTCTACTTCAACACCGGCGGTCAGGGCCACAACTGGTACCGTGAGGTCCTCACCCGCCAGGTCGGTGTCAAGCCGCTCTCTGCGGACCAGAAGAAGGTGCAGTGGGGCTCGGACGATGCGCTCAAGGCCTTCCAGTGGTGGGTCGACCTGCAGAAGGTCCATAAGGTCGGCGAGATCGGCTTCATGACTGACGACGTCACCGCCTTCAAGGCCGGCAAGGCGGCCATGGACGTGGATGGCTCCTTCCGCCTTGGC
Organism: Symbiobacteriaceae bacterium; assembly: GCA_035298385.1. Lineage (GTDB taxonomy): Bacteria > Bacillota > Sulfobacillia > Symbiobacteriales > Symbiobacteriaceae > DATGYC01. The sequence continues at coordinate 5,208 of DATGYC010000008.1, forward strand.
AACCTGAAGGACGTCCCCTTTAACTTCGCCTCGGCCGAGTTGCCTGTCGGTCCGAACGGGGAGAAGCACACCATGGCCTCCTTCTGGGCCAACGGCATCACCAAGCAGGCGAAGGGCGCCAAGCTGGACGCCTCCATCAAGTTCCTCCAGTTCCTCACCCAGCCAGATGTCATGGAGCGCTGGACGAATGCGACCGGCGAGCTGCCCGCCCGTCCGGAGGTCGCCCAGAAGTTCGCCAACGACCCGAAGCTGAAGGGATTCATCGACGGCCTCCCCTACGCTCACGCCACCTTCTTCGTCGATGAGAAGAAGGACCGTCAGGCGCTGATCGACGCTGTTGACTCGGTATTGCTGAAGAACACCGACTACAAGGCTGCGCTACAGGCGGCGGCCAAGAGCGTTCAGGCCGATTTTGACGAGTACTGGTCCAAGCGGAAGTAGCCGCCGGAAGGAGGCCACCTATGGCCGTCGCTCGCTCCCAACCGGCTCCAGCCCCTGGCAAGAAGCCAGCCATGCGCGGGTCCACCCTCTTTAGGGCCCGCGCCCGCTGGGCCTGGTTGATGCTCTCCTTGCCGCTCCTCTTCTTCCTGGTGGTGCGGCTTCTCCCCACGCTCTACGCCATGCGGATGTCCTTCTACGACTGGAAGATCCTTGCGGAGACGCACCCCTGGGTAGGCCTGGCCAACTACGTCAAGCTCTTTAAGGATCCTAACTTCCTACAGTCCCTCCGCAACACCTTCGTCTATGTCCTGGTCGGCGTGCCGCTGCAGTTGGCACTGGGGTTGGTTGTCGCCCTGGCGATTCAATCCGTCAACCGCTTCCAGGGGCTCTACCGATTCCTCTACTTCCTGCCCTACGTCACCTCATCGATCGCCGTGGGCTGGGTCTGGCGCTGGATGCTCCAGGAGCACGGCGGATTGGTCAATGAGGTGCTTCACGTCTTTGGCATTCCGGCCCAGAAGTTCCTGGGTAGCCCCACCCAAGCGATCTACTGCATCATTATGGCGATCGTCTGGCAAGGGCTTGGCTTCTCCATGGTGATCTTCCTGGCCGGGCTGGAGGCGGTCCCCACCTCCTTCTATGAGGCGGCCGCACTGGACGGCGCCTCAGCCTGGGCCCGCTTCCGCTACATCACCCTGCCGCTGATCAACCCCACCATCGTCTTCTCAGGCATCGTCGGCACCATTCGCTACCTGCAGGTCTTCTCAGAGGTCTACTCCATGAGTTCGCAGGGCGCCGGCGGCCCGCTGGGCTCGACCAAGACACTCGTCCTCTTCATCTACGAGGAGGCGTTCAAGTCGTTCAAGATGGGGTACGCCTCAGCGGCCACAGTCGTGCTCTTCCTGATCATCATGCTCCTGACCCTCTTGCAGTCCCGCGTCATCACCCGCCGGGTGGAGTACTAGGAGGTCGTATGGTGCAACACGTGCGCGTCAAGCGACTCGGCATCGCCCTCCTCCTGCTAGTCGGCTCCGTGCTGACGATCTTCCCCTTCCTCTGGATGGTCTCTACCTCGCTAAAACCCGCAGCCGAGATCTACAACCTGAGCCTGATCCCAGATGCACCCACGCTGGCCAACTATGGCCGCCTCTTTAAGCAGGCGCCTTACTTCCAGTGGTTCCTGAACTCCTTCCTGGTTGCCACGGGGACCACGCTGTCGGTCGCCTTCCTCGACTCCCTGGTCGGCTACATTCTGGCCAAGGTGGAGTTCAGAGGGCGCAACCTGGTCTTCTTCCTGATCCTCTCGTCGATCATGATCCCGACTGAGATGCTGATCATTCCGTGGTATGTCGGCTCGGTCAAACTCGGCATCACCGACTCCTATCTGGGAGTCGCCTTCCCGGGTCTGATCACCGCCTTCGGCATCTTCCTGATGCGCCAGTTCATGGCAGGCCTGCCGAATGACTTGCTGGACGCTGGCCGGATGGATGGGCTGGGGGAGTTCGGTCTCTTCTGGCGGATCGCCCTCCCCAACGTGCGTCCGGCTCTGGCGGCACTCTGCATCTTCACCTTCCTGGGGAACTGGAACGCCTTCCTCTGGCCGGTGATCGTGATCGACTCACCCGCCATGCGGACGCTCCCCGTGGGATTGGCCCTCTTCAGCTACGACAATTTCAACCAGTACGAGCTAGTGATGGCCGGCGCTGCAATCGCGGTCATCCCCGTCTTGATCGTCTTCGCTATCTTCCAGAAGCAGATCATCAAGGGTATCACACTAACTGGTCTGAAATGAGAGTGCGCCCGCCAGCGCATTTGCTGGCGGGCGATTTATATTTGGAATGTTCATTAAAACCAGAGGGAATACTTGAACGTCCATCGAAGATACCTGACGGAATCGTCATATTTTCGATGGGAGGGTGTTCCTATGCGGAGAGTGATCATTTGGGGCCTGTCGATCCTGTTCCTGCTCGGGGTGACAGCCGTTCCGGTGCGGGCGACCGGCTCCGTCACGCTGGAGGCGACCTTCACCTCGGTCTCCTATGGCTGGGCGAAGGTTGAACGCTATAAGGATAACGGCACCATGTTCGCCGCGGAGGATTACCTCTCCGACGGACGCAACGACCAGGAGGGGCAGCGCAAGACCTTCTTCGGCGGGGTGGCCAAGCCCCACAGCAGCCGCTTCCTCCTCTACTCTGCCCCAGGCTGGTCCACCGGGACGAAGTCGGTCCCGGTCCTGCTGGTCCACGGAGCAAATGACAACGCTGACCGGGCTTGGGCGGCGCCTAACTCGGGCGCCAACTGCGGGGCCTCCTCCTGCCCTTCCACCGGGCTGATGCAGTACCTGGACAGCCAGGGCTACAAGGTCTTCGCCATCAACTTCCCGCACAAGCATGGTGACAACTACTACTGGGCGGAGCAGATCCATGACGCCATCGAACTGATCAAGAGCAAGACCGGCGCTACCCAGGTGGACGTGATCGCCCACTCCAAGGGCGCCTTCGCCGCCCGACAGTACGCCTCCAGCGTTAAGAAGAGCGGCGGCACCGTCTATGGTGGCTCGATTCGCAAGCTGATCCTGCTGGGCGGGCCGAACAAGGGGATCGACTACACCTTCCGGCATGGGATCAATCCCTCCGTAGGTACCTACCCAGAGTGCTTGATTGGTGCCAACTCCCCCGCTGCCCACTCCTCGCAAATGTGCTACGGGATCCTCTACAGCCATCCAGAGTTGACGATCTTCACGACCAGCTCGGGCAACTTCTTCCCCGGTCAGAAGCAGATGCTCTATAAGTGGGATGACGTCTACGGCCTGGAGACAACGGCGCAGGACTGGTACACCACCTACTACGGTGGCTGGGGTTATACCTCGTACAGCGACGGCATCGCTGTGGCGATCAGCCAGGGGTCGCTGGTGAACACGATTCGCACGGCAGGGATTCCGGCCACGATCAAGACCTACCTCTACTGCGGCGGAGCGGCCGACATCCCCAACATTGCGAACGAGACCACGGGGCCCAGCGACGGCCTCGTCTTCAAGTCCAGTTGTGGGGAGACGGGTGGGATTGGGCAGGTAGCGGGAAACCTAGCGAACAACAGCCTCAATCACCTAGAGCTCCCCTGGGACAGCACCGCAGAGAGCCAGATCGTGACTTGGCTGGCCCAGTAAGGAAGAGGAGCACCAAGGAGGCAGCCATCCTGATGTCAATCACCGGACTTGTCTTCGCCTGTATCGCCCCGCACGGCGGCGAAGTGATCCCTGAACTGGCCGGCGACGATCCCGGCCGCATGGCAACCACTCGCGCCGCCATGGAAGAGCTGGGCCGCCGCATGGCTGCCGCAAACCCTGACACGGTGGTGGTGATCACCCCACACGGCATCCGGATCGACGGGCAGATCTGCGTCTCCGTCTCCGAGCGTGCCGAGGGTGCACTCGGCGAAGTAGCGCTCGAGCTGAACGTAGACCAGGGCCTGGCAAACCAGATCGCCGACACCGCCACTCAGCACGGCATCCCTGTCGCCCGGGCCATCTACGGCGCCAGCGGAGGACCGTCATGCTGCATCCCGCTTGACTGGGGCGCCATCGTCCCGCTCTACTTCATGCAGGCACCGAAGACGGTCGTGATCGTCCCCTCCCGCACCCTCCCCCGCACGGCGATGGTCGAGTTCGGCAAGGCTCTCGCTGAAGCAGCACAGCAGAGCGGCAAGCGTGTGGCACT
>DATGYC010000009.1:0-27855 GCA_035298385.1 Symbiobacteriaceae bacterium
ACCGCCAGCGAGCGGGCGATGCAGAGGCGCTGCTGCTGGCCGCCGGAGAGGCCCATCGCCGACTTGCCGAGGCGATCCTTCATCTCGTCCCAGAGGGCGGCTGCGCGCAGGGAGGATTCGACGAGTTCGTCCAGGACGGCCTTTCGCTTCTCACCGTGGATACGCGGGCCGTAGGCGACGTTATCGTAGATCGACATCGGGAAGGGGTTCGGGCGCTGGAAGACCATGCCGATCCGCTTGCGCAGGAGGACGACGTCGATCGACGGATCGTACATGTTCTTCCCGTCCAGGAGGACCTCACCGGTCACCTTGGTACCAGGGATCAGGTCGTTCATGCGGTTGAGTGTCCGCAGGAAGGAGGACTTGCCGCAACCAGAGGGACCGATGAAGGCAGTGACTTGATTAGCCATAATATCGAGCGAGATCCCACGGAGGGCACGGAAGGTGCCGTAGTAGAGATCCAGGTTCTGCACCGAAATACGGGCCTGCTGTTCACTCATGAACCGTACCCTCCAGACTTAATGGGCCGCCCCGCTGCGCTTCTTCTGCCAGAAGTAGAGCGGCAGCGTCAGGAGCAGGTTGAAGGCGAGCACGACGAGGATGAGGAGCGCAGAGGAGCCGGCGGCGATCCGGGCGGCGTCCGGGACGAGCCCCTCTGACTTGACGTACCAGAGATGGACGGCCAGGGTACCACCAGAGGCCAGCAGGTCTACATCGCCAACGTTGCGGGAGGTGGTGACGCCCGCCGTGTAGATCAGGACGGCGGTCTCGCCGATCGCCCGACCCGCCACGAGGATGATGCCGGTCAGGATGCCTGGCAGGGCGGAGGGGAGGATCGTCTTGACGATCGTCTGCCACTGCGTGGCGCCGAGGGCGAGCGAGCCCTCGCGGTAGGACTGCGGCACGGCCCGCACCGAGTCCTCGGTCACGCGGACGAGGGTGGGCAGGTTCAGCAGGGCGAGGGTCAGGGAGCCGCCCACGATCGTGAAGCCCCAGCCCATGGCGTTGACGAAGACGATCATGCCGAAGAGGCCCAGGACGATCGACGGGACGGAGGCCAGCGCCTCGGTGCAGAGGCGGATGAAGTCGGTCACCTTGCCTGGCTTGGCGTACTCGGCCATGTAGATCCCAGCGCCGAGGCCAATCGGCAGGGAGAAGAGCAGGGAGAGGGCGGTCAGGTAGAAGGTGTTGAAGAGGGGCTGAGCGACGCCGCCACCGGCGCGAGTTGTGCGGGGCTTGGTCGTCCAGAAGTTGGGGTCCAGGGCCGTTACAAGCCCGTCCTTGAGGATGGCCACGAGGAACCAGGCCAAGATGCCGAGGATCAGAAGGCCAGCGAGCCAGAGGAGGCCGGTGGCCATGCGGTCACGCGTACGAGCGTTCATCTACGTGGCCTCCCCCCGAGACGTGATTCGGCGGACGAGTAGAATCAGCAGGAGGGAGATCAGCAAGAGGCCAAAGGCCATCATGAAGAGCGCTCGATTCCAGGTCGAACCAGGGGGCGTCTGGCCCATCTCCATGATGATCTGCGAGGTCAGGGAGGAGGTGGAGTTCGTCAGCCCCGTTAGCAACCGCGGCGAGTTACCAATCACCATCTGCACAGCGGTCGTCTCACCGAACGCACGGGCGAAGGCGAGGATGATGCCGGCTAGAATGCGGGTCTTGGCGGCTGGGACGATCACGTAACGGATCGTCTGCCAGCGGGTGGCGCCGAGGGCGAGCGAGCCTTCTTCTAAGGTTCGGTTTACGTCGCGGATCGCATCCTCTGAGACAGAGAGGATGGTCGGCAGGATCATCACAGAGAGGATGAAGCCGGCCACCAGGATACCAAAGCCCTGTCCGCCGATGTGATCACGGACCCAGGGCACCAAGAGCGACATGCCGATGTAGCCGTAGACGACAGAGGGAATGCCCACGAAGAGGTTCGAGGCTTGGCGCAGGACGGTGCGCACGGGACCAGGAGCGATCTTGGCCATAAAGATGGCGCCAGCTAGTCCGAGGGGCGCCCCAATGAGCAGGGCGATCGCCGTCGCCCCGAGTGAACCGATCAAGAAGGGGAGCGCACCGAAATGGCCCTGAGGCGGGTTCCAGTCAAGGCTGAAGAAGAACTCGAACGGGTTGACGTCGGTAAAGACGAGCAGTCCTTCCTTACCCACGAAGAACAGGATCGAGAAGATGACCAAGGCGACGAAGACGGCGCAGGCTAGGAGCACGCCGTGAGCCACTCGGGCTCGGGTTTGCGCTCGGGTCAACCAGATTCCCCCCAGTAGAGACAAAGGCTTCTTCACACGCTCTCAATCTCATCTTAATAATGCTTCGTGAAGGAGTAAGGAGAGTCGTGTTAAGGGTGTATTAAGGAGGAGAAGGAATCCTTAGACCTGCCCCCGAGGAGTAGCCTTCCACCACGAGAGTTTCCGCTATACAGGGGGGCGCCCCGAACGGTGCTTCGGCAGAAGGAAGGTAAAGCTCGTGCCTTCGCCCAACGTACTCTCGACACTGATCGTGCCGCCGTGGGCCTCGACGATATGCTTCACAATCGAGAGGCCAAGCCCGGTACCGCCCGTCTTGCGCGTGCGGGCCTTGTCCACGCGATAGAAGCGCTCGAAGATCCGGGGCAGGTCGGCCTTGGGCATGCCACAACCGGTGTCCCAGACCTGGAACCGGACATACTCGTTCAATTCGACCGCTTCGACGCGGACTAGGCCGTCCGCCGGGGTATATTTGAGGGCGTTGTCGACTAGGTTGATCAGAATCTGGGCCAGGCGGCTTGGGTCGGCGTGTAGGTGCAGGCCTTCGGGCACGACGGTCTCCAGGTGGGTGCCTTGGGCGCCCGCCTTCTGGCGCAGGCCTGCGAGTGACTCTACCACCAGGCTTGCCACGTCGATCTCCTGCGGCTGCATCCGCATCCGGTTGGACTCGATCCGGGAGAGGTCCAGGATATCTTCGATCAGGGCGCCCAGGTGCTCGCCCTCGCGCTTGATGATCTCCACGAAGTTACGGGCGGTCTCCTGGTCATCAAGGGCGCCGTCCAGGAGGGTCTCAGCGAAGCCGCGGATCGAGGTGAGCGGGGTCCGCAGTTCATGGGTCACGTTAGAGACGAACTCGGTCCGCATCTGCTCAAGCTTCCGGCCGCGCGTGATATCGCGCAGGACGATCAGATAGCCGGCAGGGTGCATCGGTGCGACCCGGCATTCGAGGATCTGTTCCTCTGGCAAGGCACGCCGAATCTCGATCACAGTAGGCTCACCGGCCTGCCCGACCTTGTTGAGCGCCTCGTCGAGTTGGAAGTGGTGGGTGATCTCTAGATGGTCCCGTCCGAGCGCCTCGGCGGTTTGCACGCCAAAGATCGCCTCGGCCTGTGCGTTCATTAAGATGATCTGCTTTCGATTGGTGACCAGGATGACCCCTTCGGCCATGTGCCGCAGGATCCCCTCGAGGCGTGCCTTCTCCACCGCCAACTCCTTCAGCCGATCCTGCAGGTGCTGTCTGGTCTGCATGATCGAGTGCTCAAGGTCGGAGAGTTCGGTGGTCGGGGCCGCCCAGGCTGCGAGGGAGCGCGAGAAGTCGCCCTCAGCCATGCGGCGGGCGACCTCTGTAGCTTGGACCATATCGGCGGAGAGGATCTGCATCAGCCGATAGCCCCAGGCCTGCGGCGTCAGAATCGCGCCCAGGAGCAACAACCAGACGATCAGATCAAGCAGGGAGTACTCTCCTTCCAGGGCGACGACCAGGCGCCCTGAGGTCACGTAGGGAACGCCAACGCACAGGATGATCAGGAGGGGGAGCAGAAAGAGCAGGACCGCCTGCCGTTCTAGTCGTCTCACGATGGGCACCCTCCTGCGGTACTAAGATTGCGTGGTCCTCGAAGGTTGCCCACCGCTCTTCTTGCCGCCGCTAAATTTGTAGCCGGCGCCCCGAACGGTCTCGATCAGCTTGGGATCAGAAGGGTCAATCTCGATCTTGGCCCTGAGATGGCGGATGTGCACGTCGATCGTCCGGACATCGCCATAGAAGTCGGCGCCGATGACGCGATCGACTAACTCGTCGCGCGAAAAGACCCGGCCGGGGTGCTGGCAGAGCAACTTGAGGAGTTGAAACTCGGTCGGGGTTAGGTCGATCCGCTCCTCGCCTTTGAGCACCTCGTAGGTGACGAAGTTGATCGAGAGCGCGCCAAAGGTGAGCGTTTCGCCCCCAGTGGGTTCCGCGCCCTTCTTGGATCGACGTAGGATCGCCTTTACCCGGCCAAGCAACTCACGCGGGGAGAAGGGCTTGGTCACGTAGTCGTCCGCCCCGATCTCAAAGCCGACTACCCGGTCGATCTCCTCGCCGCGGGCGGTCAGCATGAGGATAGGGACAGCCGAGCCCTTCCGAATCTCCTTGCAGACCTCGAACCCGTCCATGCCAGGGAGCATCACATCCAAGAGGATCAGGTCGAGCGGCTCACGCTTGGCGACCTGCAGAGCCTCTTCACCGCTCTCGGCGCTTACAACCTCGTAGCCGGCTCGGATTAGGTTGTAGGTGACCAACTGGAGGATGGAGGCTTCATCATCGACGACGAGGATCCGCTCGGGCACGACCAACACCCTTTCTCCCTGCGCACTATCAAAACGGGGGGCTTTAGTCAGCCCCCCGTTCTCGCTACTTCATCTTCGTGATCGGGACGAAACCGAGCTTCGGCAGCTCCTTCTCCTGGAAGTCAGCCGAGAGCATGAAGTCGATGAAGGCCTTCACCGCGCCGGTGGGCTGACCCTTCGTGTACATGTAGCCGTAGGCCCAGATCGGCCACTTCTTGTCGACGACGGCCTCCGGCGAGTAGGTGACACCGGCCACCTGCAGGGTCTTCACCTTCTCGGGCTTGGCGTAGGCGGCATCGACATAGCCGATGGCGCCCGGGGTGGTGGAGACGGTCTCCTGCACCTTGCCGTTGGAGTCCTGCACCAAGGCGTCCTTGGTGATGTCACCCTGGTCGTTGAGGACGACCTTCACGATCGTCGCACGGGAGCCGGAGGACTGCTGACGGCTAACCACGGTGATCTTCTGGTCCGGGCCGCCAACTTCCTTCCAGTTCGTGATTTCGCCCTTCAGAATCTTGGCGTATTGCTCCATGGTCAGGCTGGCGACGGTCAGGTCCTTGTGGGTGATGAAGACAAACGGGGAGACCGCCACCTTGAACTCCGTCAGATCCTTGGCCTGGTCAGCGGGGGGCTGCACATCGGAGTTGCCGATGTTGACGGCGCCCGAGGCGACCTGGTTCAGGCCGGTAAAGGAGCCGCCACCCGAGACGTTGACGGTCACGTCCGCGTGATCTTCCTGGAAGATCTCCCTGGCGGCCTGGGCGACCGGCAGGAGGGCGGTCGAGCCCGAGGCGGTGACGGTACCGGAGATCTTCTCGCCAGCCGCCGGAGTCGGGGTCGCCTTCTTGCCACCACAACCAGTCAGGGAGACGGAGAGCGCCAAGATGCCGACAGCAAGCCACTTTGACATGTTTTTCATGGGGGGTTGCCAACTCCTTCTTTGTCTGAAACCAAGCCTGCGATCTTGCCAGATCCCGAAGATCTGACCCCATTATGCCGCACTTTTATTAAGACTATGTTAGAGCGTCGTGTACGTCTCGCTAGGATTTTTGGCGAAATATCCACAAGGATATGAAATGTAAATCTAGAACTAGTACTGGACTATAGGCTCGAAACGGGGGCGGCCTGTCTATGGGGGAGGGCTTCGTCTATCTGTTTGGCGCACTCGGGATTCTGGCGATCCCACTGCTGATCTGGGTGATCCGGCGGATTCAGGAGGAGCAGTGGAAGGAGCGCGCGGGATTGGGGGATCTGGGCGCCCTGAGCGATGCGCAGTTTGAGGCCTGGGTGGAGGGCCTCTTTAACAAACTGGGCTATCGCTTGGAGCAGGCTCGTGGACGGGAGAGTCTCGGGGTAGACTGGATTTTGACCGATCCACATGGCTACCGGACGGCCCTGCAGACCCGCCGCTGGCGGCAGACCGTAGGGCCAGAGGCGGTGGAGCAGATCGTGGGTGGGGCCGTCTTTCACCGTTGCGATGAGCGGCTGGTGATCTCGACTGCTCCCTTTACTAGTGAGGCCAAGCGCCTGGGCCGGCAGACCGAGACCCGCCTGTGGGGGATCCGGGAGTTGGCCGCGGCGATGGAGGCAAGCGGCAAGGGCGATTTGCTTAGCCTGACCCGACGCGCCGCGGCACCGGGCCCAGAGAAGCCGGCATCTCTCTCTACGGGGCCGCTGGATCGGAACACTGACTTGGTGGCCGCATCGAGCATGTCGGAACCAGTGCCGAACTGCCCCCGCTGCGGCAAGCCCATGGTCAAGCGATCGGTCAACGGGCGCCCTGTGATGGTCTGCGCAGAGTTTCCACGCTGCACAGGTGCACGGGTTGAAAAATGAGTGTTGACAGATGCGTCCGACTTCACGTAAGATGACCTAGGTCCCACACTACTAACTCTTTCTGGAGGTGTTGAGCAAATGGCTAAGAGCGTTGTGATTCGTCGCGCCCATCTGCTTCGACGCCCGTCCGGTGAGAAGGCCTAGTAGGCGACTACGTAGAGCATCTACTTCTCCGGCCACGGGCGACTATGCCCGTGGCCGTTTGCGTTTGCGCTCCGACGAGTAACCTCTTGCGGTGCTAAACTCGCGAGGTTCTCGGCGGTTGCGCATCGGCCACAAGCCACGGGCGTTTTATGTCCCGTGGCTTTTTGTGTGTCTTCAAACCCAAGGAGGAGTACGCTCTTGCTGATCTCTGGCTTGATTACGCGTGTTGAAGGTCCCCGTCTCTGGGTCGAGGCTGACGGGCAGGAGCTGCCCTGCATCCTACGCGGCCGGTTGAAGAAGGAACAACTCCGGCAGACCAGCCTGGTCGTGGTAGGTGATCAGGTGAGTGTGGCGCCCCAGCCCGACGGCTCCGGCGTGATCGAGGAGATCACGGCCCGCCGGAGCGTCCTTGAGCGGCCGGGCTTCCATGGCTATACGCATATCATCGCCGCCAACCTGGACCAGCTTGTGGTCGTTCAGGCGGCTCAGCAGCCCCGCTTCAAGCTCCACCTAGTGGAGCGGTTCCAGTCGATCGCCCTCCGGGGTGGGATCCCGGTCGTGGTCGTCGTCAACAAGGCCGACTTGGAGTCCGAAGCGACGATTCGTTCTTGGACGGCGCCGCTGGAGGCGACCGGGGTCACGGTGATCCTGACCTCCACGAGTACCGGCCAGGGTCTGGACGCGCTAAAGGACCGGCTGCTCGGTCGCATCTCCGTCCTGGCCGGGCAGTCCGGCGTGGGCAAGTCCAGCCTGGTCAACGCCCTCTTCGGCGATGCGGTTACCAAGACCGGCCTAGTCAACGCCCTTACGAACAAGGGCAAGCACACGACGACCAGCAGTCGTCTCTACCCGCTACCCGGTGGCGGTTATATCGCGGATACCCCCGGCATCAAGTCCCTCGAACTCTTCGAGGACGAGGAGGAGGGGGCGACGCTCGAACTCTTCCCAGAGATCGCGGCCCACGCTGCAGGCTGCAAGTTCCGTGACTGCTCCCATGTGCATGAGCCCCGCTGCGCCGTGAAGGCGGCGGTGGAGGCTGGCGAGATCCCGGCCGTGCGCTACGACAACTGGCTCCGCTTACAGCGGGGCCGCTAATTAGGAGGCTATCGCAGATGGAGTTCATCCTACGCCCGTTCCATGTTCCGGCAGATTACTCGACCTGTGTGAAGTTCGTCAACATGATCTCCCCGGAGCCGTACACGGCCGAGGACTGGCTGGCGGAGGATGCGGCCGGCCCGACCGGGATGCACATCTTCCGCATGGTGGCTGTGGCGCCGGACGGCGTCGTTGCTGGCTTTGCCGAGTGCATGCGGTTCCCGACCGATAAGCCTGGCGACTACCCGATCTTGGCCCTTGTCGACCCGAACTACCGGCGCCAGGGGCTGGGCGCCCAGCTGCTCGCCGTGCTCGAGGAGCACGCGCTGGCGCAGGGGGCGATCACCTTCTCGTCCACGGTGCGCGATGCGGAGCCGGAATCGGTCGCCTGGGCTGAGAAGTGGGGCTACGCACAGTACCGCCACACCTTCCAGTCGACCCTCGATCTGGCTACCTTCGACCCGGCGCCCTTCGCTGCCGTCATCCCGGCGGTGGAGACGAGCGGCATCACCTTCACTACCTTGGCTGAGCGGTCGGATGACTCTTTCTTGCGGGCCGTGGCGGCGCTGATGACCAAGACCCACCTCGACATCCCGGGCAACGAGTCCAGCGAGCAGTCCTATGAGGCCTGGGAGAGCTGGTACATCAAGCACAAGGACGCCCGCATGGATGGGATCATCGTGGCGCTCGATGGGGACCGGGTTGCCGGGGTGACCGCCCTGCGCCAGGAGGGGGCGGAGGGCAACTGGTACACCAACTACACCGGCGTCCACCGCGACTACCGGGGTCGGCAGATCGCCCTGGCCCTGAAGCTGAAGTCGATCGCCCTGGCTCAGGCGGCGGGCGCCAAGACCATGCGCACCAACAATGACTCGAAGAACGTCCCGATGCTGGCCGTCAACCGGAAGCTGGGGTATAAGCCGGAGCCCGGCTACCTGCGGTATCGGAAGACTGCGAAGTAACGAGAGGAGCTGCCACATGCTCGATTGGCGAATCCGTCCGTTCCAGGCCCCGGCCGACTACGCTTCGGCCCTTCCAATCTACAACCTGTTCGCCGGTGAACCCTACACGGTGGACTCTTGGTCCGAGGAGGATCAGCAGTTCCCCACGGACGGCTTTCTCTTCCGTTGCGTGGCTGAGGGACCCTCGGGTGAACTCGGGGCGGTCGGAGAGCTCTTCCGCTTCCCGACGCACCGCCCTGGTCGGTACATGCTGATCGTGATCGTTGCGACGGCGCTGCGGGGCCAGGGGTTGGGCGCCCGGATGGCGCAGGAGTTGCACACGCTCGCGGAGTCGAGGGGCGCCCAGTCCCTCTTGACCGTCGTTCGGGATAACGAGCCGACGGCCCGGACGTGGGCGGAGCGGCGCGCCTTCAAACTCGATCGACACATGTTCGAGTCGACGTTGGCGCTGGAGGCGTTCGACCCGGCGCCCTTCGCCGGTCAGTTCGATCTGGGTGGCCTCCGTCTGGCCAACTGGGCTGAAGTCGGGTCGGAAGAACTCGCGCGGCAGTTCCACGCCCTGGTTCAGCGGAGCTGTCAGGACATTCCAGGCTTCGACCACTCCGAGGAGAGCTACGAGGACTGGCACCGTTGGGTCTTCGAGCACAGCGAGTACCGGCCCGACGGGATCATCCTAGCCCTAGAAGGGGATCGACTGGTCGGCGTGACGATCTGCCGCCCGGAGGGAGCGGAGGGCGCCTGGTATACCCACTACACCGGCGTCGATTCGGCCTACCGGGGGCGGGGTCTGGCGCTCGCCCTGAAGCTGGCCTCGATCGCGGTCGCAAGAGCGGCGGGGGCGCCCCGGATGCGCACCAACAACGACTCCCAGAACGGGCCGATGCTGACCGTCAACCGCCGTCTGGGCTATCAGCCCGAGCCAGGTTATTGGAAGCTGGTCAAGGAGTTATAGACAGGCGAAAGGCGCCACCTACGTGCGCGTAGGCGGCGCCTCTCTCGTTATGCGGGGCTACCGACTTGGTTGACGGCCTTCAAGTGATTGGCGATCAGGTCGGCCGAGCGGGGTCGTCCAGCGGCGTAGGCGGCGGCCTGCATGGCGGCCAGGGCGCCCTGGTCCTCAAACAGGAGTTCCCTTACCTGCCGCCCGATCCGATCGGTCGCCACCGGGCGGGCGGCTCCGGTCTCGACCAGGTGTGCCGCGTTCTCCTCCTCCTGGCCCGGGAGCGGGGCGAGCAGGAGGAGCGGGAGTCCCATCACCAGCGCCTCCGCTGAGGAGATGCCGCCCGGCTTCGTCAGGAGAAGGTCGGCCTTCGCCATCAACTCGTGAATCGCATCATCGTAGCCCAGGATGGTGAAGCGAGGGTCAGCCGCCACGTGCTCAGTCAGTTCCCTGTACAGATCGCCATTCTGACCGCAGACGACGGTGACCTGCAGGTCGGGCTGCGGCAGCGCCGCCAGCGATCGGGTCGCCTTCGTGATCGGCCCCAGGCCAAGACCACCGCCCATCACCAAGACGCTTCGCCCGTGTCGCTTGACCACGGCCTGCCCAAAGGCGGGGCGAACCGGGATGCCGGTCACCGTGATCCGCGCCGCCGGGATCCCCTGCGCCTCGAAGCCGCGCCGGGTGGCCGGTGCGGCGACGAAGTAATGATCGAAGCCCTGGTGGAGCCAGAGCGTGTGGGCCTCCCAGTCGGTCACGATCGCATGAACGGGCTGCGTAAGGTCGCCCCGCTGCCGCAACTCTGCCAGCGCTAGGCCCGGAAACGGGTGGGTCGCGACGACCACATCCGGTCGGTGCCGGGCGATCGCCTTCAAGCACGTGAGCCGCCAGACCACCTGGATCACCTGGTTCAGTAGGGGGCTGGCTGGGCTTCCGTAGAGAAGGCGGTAGAGTCCGGGCGCCCAGCGGAGCAGCCGCAGATAGCCCTCTGCGATCAGCCACATCAGGGGATCGTTCATGTTCAGGATGATCGCTTCGTTCTCCGGGTGCAGCGCCCGGTGGGCCTGGGCCACGGCTCGGGCCGCCTGCAGGTGCCCGCTGCCAAAGTTGGCCGAGAAGAGCAGGAGGCGCATTCGGTCTCCCTCCTAGTCGGGTGGGCGACGGCAGAAGTAGGCGATGAAGCCGGCGGTCGTGCGCTGGGCGCGTGGGAGGAGGTCACCAACGGCAGCCAGTAGCAGAGGGCGCCCTAGGTTGGCGATCAGGCAGTGCGACCAGTGCGCCCGGGTGTAGTCGGCGTTCGCCATCACCCAGCCCTCGGGCGTGTCAGCCAGGTTGTAGAGCCCGCCAGCGTGGACGGCGAAGCGATGCCGGTAGCGGGCCGCCCACGTCTCAAACTCTCGGTGTCCCTGCCAGACCGTAGCAGCGGCATGGTGGGGAACGCAGAGATCCTGCACGAGATGGACGGAGGCCCCGAGGTAGAAGGCGGTCTGGGGATCGTTCCCCTCGGCCTGATGGCGCCGGGCGAGATCCCAGTACTGCCGCAGCATCTGTGGGGCAGATGGCCAGCCCTTGAAGCCTTGACCCGTTGTAGGATCGTACATATGCCCGACATTCTTCCAGCCGATGTCGGCCCAGTCGCCGCCTTCACAGAGGGCATCGATCTGCCGGAGGAGCCAGCCCGCCTCGTCCTGGTGACCGTCGGCGGCCAGGATGGCGAGGGCCTGTCGGTTGATGAAACTGTGGGTCGCGCTGATCGGGGCGATGAACCCTTGGAACGGGGCGGCGGCGGTCAGGAGAAGACGAAGCAACGGGTCGACCTCCTCTGGCACCGGCTCTGAAACTCGTCCTTCCTACAGAATGACGAAAGAGGCAGGCGCGTTGGCGCCTGCCTCTTGCTCTATTCGCTGGTAGCTACCAGGCGGCGATCTGGCCGTCCGTCCGGTGCTCGGTGCCGCCGACCAGGGTCCCGTTCGGCAGGCGGTAGATGATCTGCCCGCGGCCGAAGGAGGTCGAACTGGTCGCCCACTCGACCTGATGGCCGAGGCGGGCAAGCGCCTCGACGATGTGGCGCGGGACGCTCGACTCAAAGGAGACCTTCTTCCCCTCCAGCCACTGCCAGCGGGGGGCGTCCAGCGCCGCCTGCGGGTTGAGGCCGAAATCGACCAGCGACTGGACCACCTGGAGGTGGCCCTGGGGCTGCATGAAGCCGCCCATCACGCCGAACGGGCCGATCGGCTCGGCGCCCTTGGTCAGGAAGCCGGGGATGATCGTGTGGAAGGGGCGCTTGCGGGGCGCCACCTGGTTCGGGTGGCCCTCGGCCAGGGTGAAGCCATGGCCGCGGTTCTGCAGGGTGATGCCGGTCCCCGGCACGACCAGGCCGGAGCCGAAGCCCATGTAGTTGGACTGGATGAAGGAGACCATGTTCCCCTCGTCATCCGCCGTGGCCAGGTAGATGGTCCCGCCCTTGGGCGGCTCGCCGGCCTGCGGATCGATCGCTTGGGCGCCGATCAGCTCGCGTCGCTGGGCGACGTAGGCCGGGTTGAGCAGCTCCGCCGAGGTATAGGCCATGTGATTGGGGTCCGTCACCTGGGCATGGGCGTCCGCGAAGGCGATCTTGATCGCTTCGATCGCCCGGTGGTAGGCCTGGACATCCTCGCGGGCGGGGAAGTCGAAGCCTTCGAGCATCTGGAGCGCCATCAGGGTGACGATCCCCTGTCCGTTCGGCGGGATCTCCCAGACCTGGTAGCCGCGGTAGTCGACCTTGATCGGCTCGACCCACTCGGGCTGGAAGGCAGCGAGGTCCTCGGCCCGGAGGAGGCCGCCGGTCTCACGGCTAAACTGGTCGATCTGCTGGGCCAGGGCGCCTCTGTAAAAAGAGTCGGCGTCCGTCTCAGCGATCTGGCGGAGGGTATCGGCATGCGGCTTGGAGACCCAGCGGTCGCCGGCCTTGGGCACCTTCCCATCCTGGATGAAGAGGTCGAACCAGTGCTGGAACTCGGCGCCCTTCAGGCGCTCCCGGAAGATCCGGTTCGCCCGCTCGAAGCCCCAGGCGACCATCGGGGCGATCGGGTGGCCCCGCTCGGCTAGCTCGATCGCCGGGGCGAGGACCTGGGTGAGCGGGAGGCGACCGAAGCGCTTGACCAGGGCGGCCCAGGAGGCGGGGGCGCCCGGGACGGTGACGGGGAGCCAGCCGTAGGTCGGCATCTTCTCCAGGCCCGCGACCGCCTCTGGCGTGAGCAGGGCAGGGGAGGGGCCGGAACCGTTCAGCCCGTGGAGCTTGCCCCCGGTCCAGACGAGGGCGAAGACGTCGCCGCCGATCCCGTTGGCGGTCGGCTCGACGACGGTGAGGGCAGCAGCGGTGGCGACAGCGGCATCGATAGCATTGCCGCCCGCCTGCAGGATGCGGAGGCCGGCCTGGGCGGCGAGCGGGTGGCCGGTTGCGACCATGCCCCGGTCCGCGTAGACGGGAGGCCGGGGGGACGGATAGGGGTGGAAGTGGGGATCGAACGGCATGGGGGGATCCATCCTTCCCGATTGACTTTCTGTTTAGTACTTCGATGCTGTCATGTTTCATTCCTATTACGAGTGAACTTTTTATGGACGTAGACAGGCCGGGCGGGGCGCCAAAGTGGGCTGCCCTCTTTCGGTCCGGTCTGGCCTGTGGTAGGATCTGAGCGATGTCCATTGGAAATGAGGGACCCCCCGTGCGCAAGGAACCCAGTCGCGCTCGCTATGAAGAGATCGCTGTCGATCTGGCCCAGCGTGTAGTGCGCGGCGACCTCGCTGAAGGAGAACGTGTCCTGGGCCGCTCCAGCCTGGCCGGCACCTACCAGGTCTCGCCCGAGACGATCCGGCGTGCCGTGGCCATCCTGCACGAGCGGGGGGTACTCCAGGTCGTGGCCGGCAGCGGGATCCGGATCAACTCCCGCAGTGCCGCCGCTGCCTACCTGGAGTCCTTGCAGGCTCGGACCACGCTGGAGGAGGGCGCCCAGGAGCTTCGCCGCCTGCTCCGGCAGCGCCGGGAGATGGACGCCCGCATCGAAGAGGCGCTCGAGCGGCTCCTGGAGCAGGCGTCGGGCGCCCTCTCGCCGCGCCACGTGGAGGAGACCCCCCTGCCCGCCGACTCGTGGGCTGTGGGACGCTCCCTGGGGGAGATCCGCCTGCGCAGCCGGACCGGAGCGACCGCTGTCGCACTCTCCCGGGGCGAGACGGATCACTTCTCACCGCCTGCTGATATGCTCTTACAGGTCGGGGACGTCCTGATGGTGCTGGGTGACGAGGCAGCACGAGCGGCCGCCCGTGCCCTTCTGCTGGCCAGTCAGCCGCCGAGTGAGCGATCGGACTCCACCAACTGACAACCTGCACTTCGTACCGCCAACTAATTCGGTTGGCGGTTTTTCTGTGTTTGCGCTCGAAAAACGGCGAATTCGGTCGAATGGGCAGGCTAATCGCCCCTTACGGGCGCCCAATCGTTTGACGATCCGACAACTTATAGATTAGTTTTAAGTTGTCAGTTGCCATCGAGGTGACACCATGAGTTTCCGAACACAGGAGGATCATATGGTCATATTTGATAACGTGAGCAAGGTCTATCCGGGCGGCCAGAAGGCCGTCGATTCGCTCTCCCTTACGATCAATCCAGGCGAGTTCGTCTGTTTTATCGGTCCGTCTGGTTGTGGCAAGACCACGACGATGAAGATGATCAATCGGCTGCATGAACCGACGTCGGGCACCCTCACCGTCGACGGCAAGGATATCATGGCCATGGATCCGGTCGAACTGCGGCGCTCGATCGGCTACGTGATTCAACAGGTCGGGCTCTTCCCGCACATGACGATCGCCCAGAACGTCGAGCTAGTCCCGAAGCTGTTGGGCTGGCCCGCTGAGAAGTGCCGCCAGCGGGTGGATGAGCTCCTGCCCTTGGTCGGACTCGATTCGGCTCAATACCGGGACCGCTTCCCGCGGGAGCTCTCGGGCGGTCAGCAGCAGCGAATCGGTGTGATTCGGGCCCTGGCGGCGGAGCCGGACCTGATCCTGATGGATGAGCCATTCGGGGCGCTCGATCCGATCACCCGTGAGGCGCTTCAGGACGAGTTGAAGAAGCTCCAGGCGAAGCTGAAGAAGACGATCATCTTCGTCACGCACGACATGGACGAGGCGCTGAAGCTGGCCGACCGGATCGTGGTGATGAAGGCTGGTCGGGCACACCAGGTTGCGACCCCGGAGGAGCTCCTGCGTCACCCGAAGGATGAGTGGGTCGCCCAGTTCATCGGGCGGGACCGTCTGACCGATCGACCGGAGCTGCTGACCGTACAGGAGGTCATGATCCGCAAGGTGGTCACGGTCGATCCGGACCACGGTCTGGCGGAGGCGGTCGCGACGATGCGCCAGCGCCGGGTCAATTCGCTCCTGGTCACGGATCCGGATGACCGCCTGCTCGGCCTGATTACGGCCTCCGAGATCGACCTGGCCCGCAAGGGGCGTGTTGCCGATGTGATGCGGACCGAGGTGGCGACGCTTACCCCAGATGAGTCGGCGCAGGTCGCCTTTGAGCGGATCCTGCTGGAGCACCTGGACTTCCTGCCGGTCGTGGAGGCGGACCGCAAGGTGGTTGGACTGATCACCCGGACCTCCCTGGCCGATGCACTCTCGCGTGCCATCTGGAAGGATGGAGGTGTCGCCTAGTGGAGGCACTCCTTCGTCTGTTGAGCCAGCCACGGGTGCAGCAGGATCTGCTTGTGCAGATGGGCCGCCACCTGACGTTGGCGGGTTCCGCTGTTCTGCTGGCGATTCTGGTGGCGGTGCCGCTGGGGGTCTTCCTGACCCGGGCGCCCCGTTTCGCCCAGCCGGTGATGACCGTGGTGGGCCTGCTGCAGACCCTGCCATCCGTAGCGCTCCTCGCCTTCATGATCCCGGTCCTCGGGATCGGCTGGCAACCATCTCTGGCAGCCCTGCTGCTCTACGCCCTGCTGCCGATCCTCCGGAACACCTACACGGGCATCACCGGTGTCGATCAGGCCCTGCTGGAGGCGGGCCGCGGGATGGGCATGACCCCTCGGCAGCTGCTCTGGCAGGTCGAACTGCCGATGGCCTTCCGGGTGATCATGAGCGGCATTCGGGTCAGTACCGTTCTGATCATCGGTTGGACGACCCTGGCCGCCTTCGTCGGGGGCGGCGGGCTGGGTGAGGTCATCCTGACCGGCTTCGCCATGGTCTCGCCAGCCCACATTCTGGCGGGTGGCGTCCCGGTCACGCTCTTGGCTCTGCTGGCCGACTGGGGCCTGGGGCGCCTGGAGCGCCGATTGACACCGCGCGGCCTGCGCGTTTAGCTCGGGAGGGATTCGATGGAGACCTTGCGCTACATGATCCAGCAATCAGATCAGATCTTGCGCCTGACCGGTGAGCATCTGCTCATCGCCCTCTCAGGCGTGCTCTATGCCCTCTTGATCGGCATTCCGATCGGGCTCTTGATCATCCGGTACAAGCAACTACGAGAGCCGGTCCTCTGGGTGGTCAACGCCCTGCAGACCGTCCCGGCGCTCGCCCTGGTGGGTTTCCTGATGATCTTCACCGGGTTGAGCCGGACGACCGGCGTGCTGGCGATCCTCTGCTACGGCCTGATGCCGATCATCCGGGCGACCTATACCGGCGTCACCGGTGTCGACCCCGCCCTGATCGAAGCCGGACGAGGCATGGGCATGACTCGCTGGCAGCTTCTGCGCCTGGTCCAACTGCCGCTTGCCTTGGCCGTCATGCTGGACGGCTTCCGGGTGGCGACTGTGATCGGCATCGGTACGGCGGCGATCATGTCCTTGGCTGGCTCTGGCGGCTTGGGTCAGCTGATCTTCGCTGGTATCGATCGGGTCCAAGACAAGATGATCCTCGCGGGCGCCCTGCCAGCCGTCCTGTTGGCGGTTCTGGCCGAAGTCGGCATCGCCTACCTGGGGCGTCAGCTAACCCCCAGGGGAATCCGGTCCCTCACTAATAAGTAGTAGAGAAGGAGTTTGATCGAATGAAGGCTCCTCGATTGATGGCCCTGGCGCTCTCTTGCGTGACCGCACTTGGTATCCTGGCCGGTTGCAGCGGCAGCGCGGCTAAGGCGGGCTCGATTACGATCGGTTCGAAGGATTTCACGGAGTCGATCGTCCTGGGTGAACTGGTCGCCCAGTATGTCGAGAAGAACAGTGATATCAAGGTAACGCGTAAGTTGAACCTGGGCGGTACCACCGTTAACTTCGATGGCATCAAGAAGGGCGACCTGGATCTGTACGTGGAGTACGATGGGACGGGCTACGGGGTTCACCTGAAGCACACGGATCCGATCACCAATCCGGATGCGATCTATGATCAGGTGAAGAAGGAGTTTGAGGAGAAGTACAAGCTGACCTTCACCAAGCCGTTCGGCTTCAATAATACCTACGCCCTGGCGATGCCGAAGACGGTCGCTGAGCAGTACGGTATCAAGACCTACTCCGACCTGGCTAAGCACTCGGACAAGCTGGTCTTCGCTACAACCAACGAGTTCATGGGCCGGGAGGCGGACGGCTTTGAGCCGCTTGCCAAGACTTATGGCTATCACTTTAAGGACGTCAAGAAGATGCAGACCGGTCTGCGCTATAAGGCGATCGAGCAGAACGAGGCGCAGGTGATGGACGCCTATGCCACGGACGGCAAGCTGGCCGAGTTCGGCATGGTGCTGCTGCAGGACGACAAGAAGTTCTTCCCGCCGTACAACGGGGCGCCCCTGGTCCGGATGGAGACGCTGGAGAAGAACCCGGGCTTGAAGGATCTGCTGGATAAGCTGGGCGGCCAGATCAAGGACGGCGAGATGCAGCAGTTGAACTACCGGGTTGAGGTGAAGGCCGAGCCGGTGGAGAAGGTGGTGGAGGAGTTCCTGAAGTCTAAGGGTCTGGTCAAGTAGGGGAGGGATTGGTCTCTTGGACAGGTAGGGTCTTCGAGTTCTTTTTACGGGGATTAGGGGATTATGGGGATTTTTACTTGGATTATTGACACTGGCGGTTGGAGATGGGGCATTTGTAACGTGCGATGAGTCATTCACTAAGTAGGATGGATCATTTGCCATGAATGGGTCCCCCCATCAGAAGAGTCCCCGCTAGCCCCCCATACCAGGTCATCCCCCCAATCCCCTCAATCCCCCAAAAAAGAGAGTGACCACCCGCTCCACCCACAGAGAGGTTCCTCACATCTCAGGCGCGAATCACTTAGGACTCTCCCCTTTGGAGGCCAGTCCAAGATGGAACTGCAAGGAAAGCGGGCTCTGATCACCGGCATCACCGGAACCGTCGGCAGTCGGATTGCGCATCGGCTTCTCGCCGAAGGCATGACGGTGCGAGCGCTGGTGCGGCGCCCCACGATTCCCGAGTTCACCGACTCAACCGTCGAGTGGGTCCAGGGCGATATCACGAACGCGGAGTCAGTACGGGCCGCCATGGACGACGTCCAGGTTGTGATCCACGCTGCCGCCTACATCGGGGCCGATCCCGATCTCTCCGAACGCACCAACATCCAGGGTACGCAGATCATGCTCGACGCTGCCCTGCAGGTCCGGCCGGAGCTCTTCGTGCATATCTCCACGATCTCCGTCTACGACCTCTACAACGAGACCTCGTTTGACGAGACAGCACCCCTCTGTCCCGACCCCAAGAATCCGTACCAGGCCACCAAGACGGAGGCCGAGCGGCGGGTCTGGCAGGCGAGTGAGGCGGGGCTTCCCGTGCTGGTCATCCGCCCATCCAACGTCCTGTCGATCCACCCGACCTCCTATTGGGGGCCGATCGCCCTGCAGAAGATGGCGGAGGGCGCCGTCCGCTGGCACCCGGATGGACTCTTCCCGTGGGTCCACGTTGAGAACCTGGTCGATCTGACCTTGCTGGCCATGCGGCGCCCGGCGGCGGTTGGACAGGCTTACACCGCCGTCGATGGGGAAGTCTCGAACACCGACTACTGGGGCCGGATCGCCCAGCTGGTCGGCAACGCCCAGGCGCCCGATGGCGTTCTGCGGCGCTGGCACTTCTCGGCCGCAAAGGCCCGCAAGTTAGGCTGGCAGACCCGGGTCACCTATGAGGAAGCGATGGTGGAGCTAGAGGCGTACGCCCGCGCCAACGGATACCCGCAGTAGAACAGCAAGGTCCAACCAAAGCAGAATCCCCTGGGGCAGAGCCTCAGGGGGTTTCGTATTACTGGTTCAACTCCGCCCGCTGGCCGGTGGCTAGGTAGATCAGCCACTCGCCCAGGTTGGTCGCATGGTCGCCAATCCGCTCGACCGCCCGCCCGGCGAAGAGAAGCTGGACGCCCTGCATCACCTTCGTCGGATCCTTCGACATCAGGTCGGTCAGGTCGCAGATGACCTTCTTGTAGAGCGCATCGACCTCATGGTCCATGGCGATCATCTTGAGCGCCCGCTCCTTGTCCCGGCTGACGAAGGCCGAGACAGCGTCTGCGACCATCTGCTGGGCGATCCGGGCCATCTCTGGGATGTCGACCAGCGGCTTGATCAGGTCGTTCTCCTGGATCCGGAGCGTCACGCGGGCGATCTCTACGGAGTGGTCCGCAATCCGCTCCAGGTCCGTCACGATCTTCAGCGTGGCCATCACCTGGCGCAGGTCAGAGGCCATCGGCTGCTGGAGCGCCATCAGATGCATGCAGGACTGCTCGATCTGCATGTTCATCTCGTTGATGGTCGCATCGTTGTCGACCACCTCACGGGCCAGGTCCATATTTAGGTCCTCCAGGGCGGCCACGGCCTTGGCGATCGACTCCTCGACCATCAGGCCCATCCGGCGAACCTCACGCATCAACTGATCCAGTTCATAATGAAATGCGTTGCGGGACATGTAGGAATCCCCTCTCTGCACGAGCCGGCTTGGCTGGTGATGGAATGGAAGAAGGCGGTCATCACCGCCACGCGGGCCGCCCTCTGCATGTTGTGGGTCACCATCGCAATGGTGGAGAACGATCTACAATCTCATTTAGATTGCCCGCGGAGACCAGGCCAATCCGATACCGAAGCGCCACCGGGTGGACGCTAACTCCGTACAGATTTACGCCGCGGCAATCAATTTCTCCTGTAGTTCGTGTGCCAAGTCTTCTCTCCCGCATAGATCCGTAGTGAATAGAGACGCCCGGGCGCCCGGGGAATTCCTTATTGGCCGGTCAGTTCCCGCCAGCACTGGGCCAGGTTCGCCTTGTGGAGCGAGGCGTACGATTCAGGCTTGACGCCAGCGGGGAGCAGGGGTTCAACCGAGCACCGCTTCTGAATCTCTGGCAGGTCACAGCCGGCCATCACCAGGAACTGGACCTGGCCGAGCGTCTCTTCGATGTAGGTGGCGGTCTGGGCCAGCAACTCCGGGCCGCCGGGGCGCCCGTGCGAGGGGATCACCCGCTTCACCCCAGCCCGTTCCCAGCGCCGGAGCCCAGCCGCCCAGTCAGCGATCTGGCCAAACTCGTTTAGGTAGGGCACCGGGACCTCGGCCGTGTCCCCTGCCAGAACCAGTTCGTGGTCGGGCACGTACAGCAGAAGGGCATCCGAGCAGTGCCCGGGCAGGTGATGCAACTGAAGGGTGAAGCCGCCCAGGTCGACCTG
Source organism: Symbiobacteriaceae bacterium (assembly GCA_035298385.1). Lineage (GTDB taxonomy): Bacteria > Bacillota > Sulfobacillia > Symbiobacteriales > Symbiobacteriaceae > DATGYC01. The sequence goes on from DATGYC010000009.1 coordinate 20,152, forward strand.
CATGCTCTGCTCGAAGGTGATCTGGGGCGGGATGAGCACTGAGCCGTCGAACTCGGTGGGCATCTCGGCTCGCTTCGTGGCCAGTTCCCGAGCCTCGGTCTCCGACCGGAGCCGCTCCCCGGTTAGGCGGTGACCGATGATCGGGGCGCCCGGAAAGGCAGCGGTGCCCCAGCAGTGATCCCAGTCCGCATGGGTGTAGATCACCAGATCAGTCGAGCCAAAGGGAGTCATGTCAGCGGGGCGAATCAGGGTATCGATGACGGCGGTCAGGGCCGTGCCAGTCAGCTTGACGGCAGCGACGGGGTACGTGGAGCCGGGCATCGCCCGGGTTAGCAGATCTAATCCGGGCTGGATCGTCTCAAGTTGCATGGATCCCATCCTTTCATCTACTCCGAGGTTCAACGGTTCGTCCGTCTTACCCTCTTGGTGAAACATTTGGAGTTATCGGTACGTCTATATCTTGCTATAGGGGGTTATTACGACATGGACTGGAAGCTACGGCCCGTCGGGCCGGATGACTATGAAGCGGTGACGATGATACGGAACCAGATCCGCCCTGAGCCGATGACCGTGGCTGAGATGGTCGATGCCGATCGCGCCAGATTCAACGAGCCTGCCTACATTCGCCTGGTCGCTGAACGGGACGGGAAGGTCGTCGCCCACGGCTGGACCGGCGCCAACGATGGACTGCCAGAGGGGATGGTCGGGACTGGGGTACAGGTGGACCGGGCCCATCGGGGCCAGGGCGCCGGTGAGGCGCTGCTGGTGGCGCTGGAAGAGCACGCCCGGGCCGGGGGCGCCCAGGCCCTCGAGGCGATGATCCGCGGTGAGGATGATGCGTCCTACGAGTGGGCGCTGAAGCGGGGCTACTACCTCTACCGACAGCGGACTGAGGCGACCCTTGACCTGACCACCTTCGATCCGAGTCCCTTCGCAGGCGCCATTGAGCGCGCAACCGGGACCGACGTCACCTTTATCGGTCATGATGGGCTCCTACCGGACCCGCTCCTGCGCGGCGCCTACGAGGTTGACAAGGCGACCACCGCTGATGTCCCTGGCTACGGCGACTCCGCCTTCCCTACCTATGAGAAGTGGGTCTCGGAGATGGAGCCTTACTTCACGCGTACCTATTTTGTCCTCGCCATGGATGGCGAGCGGGTGGTCGGCCTCTCGACCCTGGAGCGGAGCGGGCAGGGTGACGGCGCCACTACCGGTATGACCGGGGTCCTGCGCGAGTATCGTGGCCGGGGGATCGCCCTGGCGCTGAAGCTGCAGAGCATTGCGGAGGCGCAGCGGCTAGGCCTCATCCGGATGCGGACGAACAACGACCCGGACAATCCGCCCATGCTCGCGGTCAACCGGAAGCTCGGCTACGTCTTCATCCCCGGTCCCCGGCGGATGCGAAAGAATCTGGGATAAATCCGGCGGCGAACCCATTGCGGAGTTGGAACGTAGCCGTTTCCAGCCGTCACGATTAGCCGGGCGCCTCGTCCAAAGAGACGTGCTCCCAACCTCTTCCCTCCACGAAAGGAGAGACCGACATGTCGAACGAGCGTGCCGGCGCCTTCATCTTTAAGGGCGCCCCCTGCACCCTGGTTGGTCCCGCGCTGAAGGCCGGCGACAAGGCCCCTGCCTTCACCGCCACTGCCAATGATCTGTCCACCTTTGATTCCGCCTCGGTGGCTGGGCAGAAGCTGATCATCTCGGTCGTGCCGTCGCTGGACACCGGCGTCTGCGACGCGCAGACCCGCCGCTTCAATCAGGAGGCCGCCAACCTGGAGAACGTCGCTGTGCTGACCATCTCCATGGATCTGCCCTTCGCCCAGAAGCGCTGGTGCGGCGCCGCTGGCATCGACAAGGTCGTCACCCTGTCGGACTACAAGGACGGCTCCTTCGGCACCGCCTATGGCACGCTGATCAAGGAGTGGCGCCTGGAGGCCCGCGCTGTCTTCGTCGTCGACTCGACCGGGACCATCACCCACGCCGAGTACCTACCGGCCGCTGGTGAGCACCCGAACTACGAGGCCGCCCTCGAGGCTGTCCGCGCTGCCAAGTAAGCATCTCTAATAGGAAGAGGCACGCCGGAGTGATCCGGCGTGCCTTATCTTTTGGTCGTCACGCGGACGACCATCTGGACTGGGTCGTACTGCACCTTCAAGCCGAGGCTGGTGGCGAGGAAGGGGAGGGGAACGAGCATCTCCTGGCCATCCTGGATCGACGGCCCGCCCATCTTGGTGGGGCGCCCGTTCACCCAGGCGACTGGCTGATTCGGCAGGAAGCGGAACTCCTTCTTGCCCAGGTAGAGGAGGGTGACGGCGCCCTCGTCGGCCCGGCGGGCGCCCAGCTGTTGGCCCACCGCCAGGGGGACGTAGAGGGTCCGGCCCTCCAGCCGCGGGAAGACCGGCAGGGTGGGACGCTCGCCGTTGACCAGCAAGGTCACCTCGTTCCGGTGAGGGATCTTGATCACCTCACCGGGGGCTAGGTTCCGCAGGTTGTTATAGGCCAAGAGTTGCCCGGGATGCAGGTTGTGGCAGGTCGCGACCTTCTCCACCCGATCATCGGGCTGGACCCAGTAATGATCGCCACCGAAGTCCCGGGCGCTCCGGTCCATCCCCAAAATCTCTGTGACCGTGACGAACTGGTAGCCTCGCTGTCGCAAGGCCCTGATCGCCTTGGTGGAAGCGGCCACGGTGTTGGCGGGATAGCCGTGCATCAGGACGATGGCGCCCGGAAAGGCCTTCTCGATCATCCGGTGCTCGATCGTCGAGGCGGGTGGGTTGTTCCAGTCCCGGGTATCGATCGACCAGAGGAGGAACTGGGGATAGCCAGCCGCCTCGGCCGCCTCGATCAAGCGCAGGTTGAAACGACCGTAGGGCGGGCGGAAGAGGGGGCGGGGATCGACCCCGGTCACCTTCACTAGCGCCTCGGTTGAACGGTTCAGTTCAGCGATCACCTGCTCACGAGACATCCGGCCCATCGCTGGATGGCTGTAGGAGTGGGAACCAATCTGGTGTGTGGCAGCGATCCGCCTGGCTAACTTGGGCCAGTCCTCGACCGACTTGCCCATCAAGAAGAAGGTCGCCTTGATCCGTTCCTTCTCTAGGAGATCGAGCAGTTGGGCCGTGGGCCGGTCGAACTCGGTGTCATATGTGAGGGCGATCTCCCGGCACTCACCGCGCCCCCGGTAGACCTGTGGACCGCGTGCAAGAACCGGTATCGGAAGGAGTTGGCCATGAAGCAGGAGGGCGAGCAAAAGAAGAGAGCGCATGGTTTGATCACCTGCGCTCTAGTATGCCCTTCTCCGTTGGTAAGGCTAGCCTGGACCCATAGACGATCCTTTCGCTGCCAGCACATCTCCCTCTGCTTGCCATCCTGTGCACAAAGTTGTACAATACCTGCGAGCACACATCTGTGCACAACATACATAGAGGGTGAGCCACCGTGCATCTGATACGGATTGGGGACAAGGTGATTAACCGTGACCGCATCTTTCATCAGATCTCTCGCATGCTCGCTATGCGTGCCGATGGCCTCTCGCAGCAAGAGGTGGCCGAGCAACTAAAGGTTGACCGGACCGTCATCTCCAAGATCGAGACGATGGGTGAGATGCGTAAGGGCAAGAAGATCGCCCTCGCTGGCTTTCCCATCAAGAACGTCGCCGAACTGCAGGCGCTCGCCCAGGAGGAGGGGCTCGACTTCATCCTCCTGATGACCGAGATCGAGCGCAGAGAGTTCGCCGCCTCCAAGAACGGCGCCGAACTGCTCAACCAGGTGATGGGCCTGCTCGCACAAGCCCGGGAGTGTGACTGGGTGATCTTCCTCGGCTCTGATAACCGCCTCAAGATGATCGAGGCGCTTGTTGGGCAGAACGTGATCGGCGTGGAGCTCGGTTGTTCGCCGTTATACGAAGACAAGTGGGTCGACCCGGATACCATCCGCCGGCTCATTCGCAGCTTGAAGCAGAAGAAGTAGGAGGCGTCACCGATGAAGCGAATCGTCAGCGTCAGCTTGGGCTCTTCGAAGCGTAACCACACGGCCAGCACGATGGTTCTGGGTGAGGAGATCGTTGTCGAGCGCATTGGCACCGACGGATCGATCGATAACGCCATTAAGATGATCAAGGAGTTGGATGGTCAGGTTGACGCCTTCGGTATGGGCGGCATCGACCTGTACGTCTATGCCGGGAAGAACCGTTACGCCTTCCGGGACGCCAAGCGCATCGCCGCCGCAGCGACCAAGTCCCCCATCGTGGACGGCTCCGGCCTGAAGAATACCCTGGAGCGCCGGGTGGTTAGCTGGGTCGACGAGAACATCCTGCCGCTGAAGGGCAAGAAGGTCCTGATGGTCTCCTCCGTCGACCGCTTCGGCATGGCCGAGTCGCTCTGGGCGAAGGGGGCGGAGATCCTCTTTGGCGACCTGATCTTCGGGCTTGGCGTCAACCTGCCGATTCGCAAGCTGAAGACCGTGCACTGGATCGCAGGACTCCTCCTGCCGATCATCACTCAGCTTCCCTTCACTTGGCTCTACCCGACCGGTGAGAAGCAGGAGAAGCGGGAGCAGAAGTACGGTGAGCACTATGCTTGGGCGGACGTGATCGCCGGCGACTGGCTCTACATTGGGCGCTACCTGCCGAACGATCTGACCGGCAAGCTAATCCTGACGAATACGGTAACACCTAAGGATATCGAGGACCTGCGGGCCCGGGGCGCCACCACCCTGGTGACGACGACCCCCAACCTGGGCGGCCGCTCCTTCGGCACCAACCTGATGGAGGGCCTCATTGTCGCCGCCGCCGGTAAGAAGGCGAGCGAGATGACCCCCGCCGACTACGAGGCCTGGCTGGATAAGATCGGCTTTGCGCCCCGGGTCGAAGTCCTACAGGAGGCCGCACTCGAACGAAAGGGGGCTCTCTAGTTGACTCAGTGGAAGCAGTACGTCAATCCCGCACTCGGAGAGCTCTTGGGCGCCCTGAACCTCGACAAGCGCTTCGTGCGTGGCGAGGGCACCCGCCTCTGGGATGAGGAGGGGCGCGAATACCTAGACTTTATCGCCGCCTACGGCGCCCTGCCGTTCGGCTTTAATCCGCCGGCCATCTGGTCCGCCATCCAGGCGATCCAGACCTCGGCTGAGCCCTCCTTCGTCCAGCCCTCCGACCTCCGGGCCGCGGGTGAGCTGGCTGAGCGGCTCGTCGCCCTCGCTCCCGAGGGGATCAAGTACGTCTGGTTCGCCAACTCGGGCACCGAGGCGGTCGAGGCCGCCCTCAAGCTCGTCCGGATCAAGACCGGCAAGCTAGGCATCATCTCCACCCATAACTCCTTCCACGGCAAGACGTTGGGCGCCCTCTCGGCGACCGGTAACGACGGCTACCAGAAGGGCTTTGGCGCCCCGATCGCTGGCTTCAACCGGGTCACCTACGGGGACCTGGGCGCCCTCGAGGCGATCCTGGATGAGCGTGCCGATGAGATCGCAGCCGTCATCCTGGAGCCGATCCAGGGCGAGGGCGGCATCATTGTGCCGCCGGCGGGCTACCTGGCCGGAGTCCGCGAGCTCTGCAACAAGCACGGCGTCCTGCTGATCCTCGATGAGATCCAGGCCGGCCTGGGCCGGACTGGCACCCTCTTCGCCTGCGAGCAGGAGGGCGTCATCCCGGATGTGATCACGATCGCCAAGGCCCTCGGCGGCGGCATCGTGCCCGTCGGCGCCGTCCTCTATAACGAGGCGGCCTACTCTGAGACCTTTGCCACCAAGCACTCCTCGACCTTCGCCGGCAACACCCTCGCTTGCCGGGTCGGGCTCGCCTCGCTCACCGAGCTGACCAAGGAGGGCGGCGCTCTCCTGCAGCACGTCAGCGAGACGGGCGCCCACCTGCTGGCGGGCCTGCAGGCCGTTGGTGCCAAGTACCCGCACGTCGTCAAGGCGGTCCGTGGCCGTGGCTACATGATCGGCGTTGAGGTCGGCTGCGACATGAACACCTGGGGCCGCACCTCGCTCCTCGGCGTCATGGCCGAGCAGGAGTCGCTCACCCCGGTGCTCTCCTCCTACCTGCTGAACGTCGAGGGGATCCGCGTCGCCCCGACCCTCAACGGCGCCGCTGTCATCCGCATCGAGCCGCCGCTGATCGCCACCAAGGCCGAGTGCGATCGCGTGATCGCCGCCTTCGACCGGACCCTAGCGCACCTTGCGAAGGGGAACACGGCCGAGCTCGTCGGCCATCTGATGGGCGTCGAGTCCCGCCCGCAGATCCTGCCGGCGCCGACTCGTCGGGTTCAGGCCGAGCCGACTGGCGAGTCGAACGAGGGACGCTTCGCCTTCCTCGTTCACCCGGTCGACCTGCGCAACTACCCGGAGATGGATCAGTCGCTCAGCGTCCTCTCGCTGGAGGAGATCGGCACCCTGACCGAGCGCTTCTACGGCCTGCTTGAGCCATTCGTCGCCGGCAGCACGCGGATCGCAGCGGAGGATGGCTCGACTGCCTACGGCGAGTTCGTGGTCGTTCCCTACACCGCCGATCAGCTGATGGCGATGAACCATGCCGATGCGGTCGAGGCGGTGCGCAAGGCGTCTGACCTCGCCCGGGATCGGGGCGCCCAGATCGTCGGCCTTGGTGCCTACACCTCGGTCGTCACCCGTGGCGGCCTGCACCTACGCAACCCCGGCGTGGCGATCACGACCGGCAACTCCTACACCGTCGTCTCCGCCGTCGAGTCGATCTACAAGGCGGTCTCCGAGCTCGGCACTCTCCGGCCGGCAACCTCCTGCGGGGCTAAACCCGCTCTGTCCTCGGAGGTTGCCGCCCTCCGGCCGACAACCTCCTGCGGGGCTAAACCCGCTCTGTCCTCGGAGGTTGCCGCCCGGCTCGACCGCTCCTCGATCGCTGTCGTCGGCGCCACGGGCGCCATCGGGCGCTCGGTGGCGATGCTGCTCGCCGAGCAGATCGAGCGGCTGATCCTGATCGGCAACCCGTCCCGCCCGGAGATGAGCCGGAAGCGGCTCCTAAAGGTAGCCGGCGACGCCGTTCGCCTCCTGGCCACCCTGAACGCCGAGGGCAAGAGCTTCGCCCCCGGCACGATTGGGGCCGCCCTGGTTGAGGCGACCCGTGGCAATCTGCCCGACCCGCACGACGAGTCGGCCGACTGGGCGCCCTTCGTCCTCCAACTGGAGACGTTGGGCCACCTGGTGATCACGACTGAGATCGATACCTACCTGCCGCAGGCCGACCTGGTCGTGACGGCGACCTCCTCGACTGAGGACTTGGTCACCCCGCAGAACCTGAAGATGGGTGCGGCGGTCTGTGACCTCTCCCGGCCGCCGAACGTCTCGCGGGCGGTCAAGGAGGCCCGGCCGGATGTCCTGGTGATCGATGGCGGCGTTGTGGCCGTCCCGGGGCGCCCGGATCTGGGCTGGAACTTCGGCTTTGAGCAGGGCCTCGCCTACGCCTGCATGGCGGAGACGATGCTTCTGGGCCTGAGCCAGCGGTATGAGGATACCTCGATCGGTACCGATCTGAACCTGGAGACGATCCTTTGGTTGCGCTCGCAGGCCGAACGGATGGGCTTCGAGTTGGCCCAGCTGCGCTCCTTCGACCGGCCCTTCGGCCGGGAGGACTGGGAGCGGCTCCGGGCGCACCGGCAGTCGATCCTGCAGGCGACGGGTGCGGATTAGCCCGACATAGCGAAGCGGCGTGGCAAAGGGCCACGCCGCTTT
>DATGYC010000010.1:0-2342 GCA_035298385.1 Symbiobacteriaceae bacterium
CTGGCACCTATGGCACCCTGAAGGTCGAGTCCGCCCTCGGGTACAGCGACGGCCTGCACGCTGCGCTCTTCACCAAGGATGGCGGCCTCGACACCGCCGTGCAGATCCTCAAGAACACCGACACCAACGTCACGCTGCCGCCGGGCACCTACTCGCTCGAGATTCAGAACGACACCACCGTGAAGCGGACCGGCCTCTCGATCACCATCACGGCGGGGCAGACGCTCTCCCTGGCGCAGGTGCTCTCGGGTGGCGCTGGCAATCCGAACGCCGGGTTCAGTTTCAGCTCGGTCCCGGCCAACGCCTACCCCGGCAATCGGCTGGCGATCTACCTCGATGGGCAGGATCTGGCCGCGAATACCGGCTATGCGACCGAGGTTGACCTGCTCGAGACCAGTAGTGGTCAGTCGATCGCTCGGCGCTATGACCGGTCGGCGCAGAGCTTCGCCGGCACGGCGCAGACCTTGACCGCCAACGCCAGCGGTGAGGTGCACCGGTGGGAGTTCTGGGACTTGGATGCCGCCTCATCCCTGCGGGAGATCGGCGCCCGGGTGCGGATGAATGGCACCGAGATGGATAGCCAGCAACTGACCCAACTCGCCGACAGTACCTACGGCTATCTGACGGTCGAGTCTGCGCTGGGCTACAGCGACGGCCTGCACGCTGCCCTCTTTGGCACGGGCGCCGTCCTCGATACCGCCGTCTGGCTGGCGAACGGCGCCAACACGACCGTTACGCTGCCCCCCGGCACCTACACGCTCGAGATCAAGAACGATACGACTAGCAAGCGCAGCAACGTCACCGTGACGATCACGGCGGGGCAGACGGTCTCGCTCAACCAGATCATCAACGGCGGTGGCCAGCCCCAGCCGGGTTGGGCCCTCAGCCAGGTGCCGGCCCACGCCTATGAGGGCAACCGCCTTGCCCTGCTGCTCGATGCCAATGGCCTCGCGGCCAACAGCGCCAGCAGCGTGCAGGGCTACGTCTACGTCACCGGTGGCCAGCAGATCTCCAAGCGGTACAACCGCTCGACCCAGACCTTCATCGACGGCCTGACCGCCCAGAGCATGACGACTGACGCCCAGGGTAGCATCCACCGCTGGGAGTTCTGGGAGTTGACCAGCGCTGGCGATCGCGAGATCAATGCCCGCCTAAAGGTGAACGGCTCGACGAAGGTGACCGAGACCCTGCGGCAGGTGAAGAGCGGTAGCTTCGGCTCCCTGCTGATTCCGGCCTCACTCGGGTACAGCGACGGCCTCCATGCGGCGCTCTTCACGGTGGGCGGTAGCCTGGATACCACGGCCTGGATCGCAGCGGGCGCCGATACGAGCGTCAAGCTGCCGGCCGGTACCTACCTCGTCGCCATCTGGAACGATGCGGGCGCCCAGTTGACGGAAGTGAGCGTGACGATCACGGCTGGTCAGACCACCTCGCTGTTGACCGCCCTTGACGCCACGCCGCCGACGATTACCGCTACCCGGGCGCCCGCGGCGAACGAGTACGGCTGGACCAACACCGCTGTCACCGTCACCTTCAGCTGTAACGATGGCGAGTCGGGCATCGCCACCTGCACCGATCCGGTCACGGTGACGGCGGAGGGGCAGGACCAGAGCGTGACCGGCACGGCCACGGATAACGCCGGGAACACGGCCAGCCTCACGGTGACCGGCATCAACATCGATCGCTCTGCACCGACGCTCGGCATCGAGGGCGCCCGCGCCTACACGGTCGATGAGTTGGTCCAGATCACCTGCACGGCGACCGACATGCTCTCGGGTCTGGTGGCGGATCCCTGTGGTGCGCCGCTCCTCGCTGCGCCGGCCGCCACGTTGGCGCTGGGCCAGCACGTGGTCACGGTCACTGTCGTGGATCGGGCCGGGAACGTGCGTGAGGTCTCGGCCACGTTCTCGATCGGGGTGACCTACGAGAGCCTGACCAATCTGACCAAGCAGTTCGTGACGAAGCCGGGGCCGGCGACGTCGCTCACGGGCAAGCTGGATGCAGCCGCAAAGGCGGCGGCGAAGGGCACTCTTGTCGCCCGGGATGCGCACCTGAACGGCTTTGTCCAGGAGCTCAAGGGCGTGCAGCAGTCCGGGGCGATCACCGCTGAGCAGGCGGAGTTGCTGAAGACGCTCGCCGAGGCCTTGAAGCAGTAGGCGGCGATGCAAACGGAGAGGGCGCCTGGGGATTTCCCCCGGGCGCCCTCCTACGTATTGACAGGAGATCGGGCAATGGGAACAGTGTGTAAAAAAGGTTCCAACGCTCTACTACTTGGTCGTCTTGTTGTAGGACTCGATCTGCTTGGTGATCTCCCCTGCTGCCTCCTTCAGGGCATCCGGGGT
>DATGYC010000011.1:0-8899 GCA_035298385.1 Symbiobacteriaceae bacterium
CGGTACCCAGCGATCATCAGGTCGAAGAGCGCCCGCTCGGTAAAGAGGGGCATCTCGCGCATCGGCAGCTCGACCAGCAGGTAGCGGGACCGATTCAGCCCCATCACCCGGCCGGCCCGCAGGTTGGCGAGCAGGTCGAAGCTCAGGAAGAGCTCCATCCCGGGCAGGACCGTCAGCCCGATCCCCTCGGCGACGAGCGCCTGGTTGACAATCTCGGTCTGGCTAAGGACGGCCTCTGCGGTGGCGTTGTACTGGCCATCGAGCGCATGGGCGCCCGCCACCACCGTCGTGATCCCCTCATCGGCCATCGTCTGCAGCAGCGCCAGGGCGCCGATCAGGTTGGCCGGGCCATCATCAAGCCCAGGCAAGACGTGCGCATGCAGGTCCACCAGCGCCATCAGGGCAGCCCTCCATTTGATTGACATTAAAATTTCCTTGATAATTCGCATACGGAATCAATAATCACCGACAATTGTACCACGTTGATGGGAATATTTGAACCTTATAATGGCAGATTGTACTTGTAATAGCTGGAAGTTGTAATCTGACGGACATAAAAGAAGATCCCCGATTTTCCGGGGATCTTCTGCTCTCTATTCGGCGATCGTGCCCGCCGTGTGCTGGTGCAGGGAGGCGTAGCGCCCGCCCAGGGCAAGCAGTTCCGCGTGGGTGCCCTGCTCGACGATCTGGCCGCCATCGACCACGTAGATGCAGTCGGCGTTCTGGATCGTGGAGAGCCGGTGGGCGATCACGAAGGCGGTCCGGCCTTCCAGCAGGGTACCGAGCGCCCGCTGGATGATCGATTCCGTGTAGGTATCGATGTTCGAGGTCGCCTCGTCCAGGATCAGGATCGCCGGGTCGGCGACGAGGGCTCGGGCGAAGGCGATCAACTGGCGCTGGCCGACGGAGAGGCGGGCGCCCCGTTCGTTGACGCCGGTCTCATAGCCCTGGGGCAGCTTCAGGATCCACTCGTGGGCGCCCACCGCCTTGGCGGCCTCCTCCACCTCAGCGTCGGTCGCATCCGGGCGCCCGAAGCGGATGTTCTGGCGGATCGTGCCGGTGAAGAGGAAGGGCTCCTGCAGGACGGTGCCGAGCTGGCCGCGCAGGGAGTCTTGGGTCACGTCGCGCAGGTCATGGCCATCGACGAGGACGGCGCCGCCCTGCGGATCGTAGAAGCGGGAGAGCAGGTTGATGATCGATGACTTGCCGGCGCCGGTCGGGCCGACCAGGGCGATCGTCTGGCCCGGCTGCACGTGCAGGTTGATCCCCTTGAGGATCGGCTGCGTCTCGTCATAGCCGAAGATGACGTTGCGGAACTCGACCGCTCCGGTCAGGCGGGGCAGCGCATAGGCGGTGGGCAGATCGGTCACCTCGGGCTCCTGGCTCAGGACCTCGCCGACGCGCTCCGCTGAGATGACGGCCGCCTGGACGATGTTAAAGACCTGCGAGAGATCCCGGATGGGCCCAAAGAAGCGGCCCAGGAAGAGGATGAAGGCGGCCACCTGGCCGACGGTCACGCCGGTGGCGCCGCCCTTGATCAGCACGCCACCGTACCAGAGGAGCAGGGTCGTGCCGAAGGCGGCGACGAGTTCGATCGAGGGCAGGAAGCGCGCCCAGATGGCGATCGCCGCCAGGTTCGCCTTGCGGGTCCGCTCGTTGATCTGGTTGAACTGGTCGTGGTTCTGCTCCTCGCGGGTGAAGGACTGCGTCACCCGCATGCCGGCGATCGATTCCGCCAGGTTGGCGTTCATGTTGGCCGCCTGCCGGCGCTGCTCGGCAAAGGTGACGCGCATCTGCCGCTTGAAGAGCTGCAGAACGCCCAGCAGGATGGGGATCGTCACGAAGGAGACGAGCGCCAGCCGGACGTTCATCGTCAGCATCCGGCCCATGATGAAGAGGAGCGACATGCCGTCCGCCAGGACCGAGACGAGGCCGGCGGAGACGAGTTGGTTGATCGAGTCGACGTCGGACATGACGCGGGAGACGATCCGCCCGGTCGCCATCGCATCATAGAAGCGGAAGGAGAGCTTCTGCAGATGGCGGACCATCCGGTCCCGCATGTCATAGACGATCCGCTGGCCGACGAGGGAGATCAGGTAGGTCTGGCTGTAGCTGGTGGCCCAGCTGATCAGGGCGGCGCCCAGGAAGGCCGCCGCGGCCAGATTGAGCCCAGCCTCATCCCCGGTCTGGATGAAGGAGTCGATGGCGATCTGGACCAGCGAGGGGCCGACGAGGCCCGCTGCCGCCGTCACCATCATCAGCAGGGTCGAGAGAAGCAGCCGCCCGGTGTAGGGCCGGATCAGGGCGCCCAACTGGCGCCAGACCTGGGGATTGACCGATTTCAGGTCGACATCATACTCATCCAGGCGCATGTTGCCTGCGCCGCCGCCACCACCGATCATCGAACGGTCACCTCCTGGGCCAGGGCAGCCGCCTGGGCGGGCGCCTCGCTGGACTCACTTTGCCCGCGTAGCTGCATCTCGTAGATCGTGCGGTAGAGGCCGGGCTGGTCGAGCAGTTCGGCGTGGGTCCCCCGCTGCACGATCCGCCCCTCCTCCAGCACCAGGACCAGGTCGGCCGACATGACGGTCGAGAGGCGGGAGGCGATGATGAAGGCGGTCCGGCGCTCCATCACCCGGTCCATCGCCGCCGCGATCTTCCGCTCGGTCTCCATGTCGACCGCCGAGGTCGACTCGTCGAGCAGCAGGATCGGGGCGTCGGTCAGGAGCGCCCGGGCGATCGCCATCCGCTGGCGCTGGCCGCCCGATAGGCCGGTGCCGCGCTCGCCGACCACGGTCTCGTAGCCCTGCGGCTGCGTGCTGATCCAGTCATGGATCTGCGCCAGCTTCGCCGCCTCGATCACCTCGTCCAGCGAGGCACCGGGGCGCCCGTAGGCGATGTTCTCCCGCAGGGAGGTCGAGAAGAGGAACGACTCCTGCTGCACAATCCCGATGTTGTGGCGCAGCGAGTCGAGCGTCAGCTCCCGCAGATCGACCCCGTCGACCAGGATTCGCCCGGCCGTCGGGTCGTAGAAGCGGGGGATCAGGTTGATCAGCGAGGACTTGCCCGAGCCGGTCAGACCGAGGATCGCCACCCGCTGGCCCGGCTGGACCTGCAGGTCGATCGCACTTAATACCGGGCGCCCCTTGCCGTAGGCGAAGGAGACCTGCTCGAAGGTGACGGCGCCGGTCAGGCGGCCGGCCTCCAGGGCGCCCGGTCGCTCCTGGACGTCGCTCTCGGTGTCGAGCAGCTCGAAGATGCGGGTCAGGCCGGCGCCAGCCCGGGTGAAGTTGTTGGTGATGTTGCCGAGCATCCGGATCGGGTTCGGTAGGGCCGCCACGTAGGCGTTGAAGGCGATCAGATCACCGATGGAGAGCTCCCCCCGGATCACCTGGCGCCCGCCGTACCAGAGGACCAGGACCGAGCCGATCGCCGTCAGGAAGGCGATGTAGTTCGACCAGAAGGCGTTCAGCCGGATCGCCCGCAGGTTGACCTGCAGGAAGCGCTCGTTGCGCTCCTTGAAGGTCTCCATCTGGCCGGCCTCACGGGCGAAGGCCCGGACGAGCCGGACGCCGGAGAGGTTCTCCTGCAGGTTGTTGGTCATCTCGGCCGTCTCGACCTGGACCGCCATCCAAGAGGGCTTGGTCTGGTTAATGAAGCGGCGGACCGCATCGACCAGGAAGGGCAGGAAGAGCAGCGAGATGATCGCCAGCTTCCAGTCCAGGATCAGCATGGAGATGATCGTGAAGATGACGGTCGAGAGGTGCATCGTCCCGTTGACGAGGCCCATACCGGCCGCCATCCGGACCGCCTCAACGTCAGCCGTGACGCGGCTCATCAGATCGCCGGTCTGGGCCTGGTCAAAGAAGCGGAAGGAGAGCTGTTGGAGATGCCCGTAGACCTTGGAGCGGAGCTCGTAGATCATCCCCTGGGAGACGCTCTCCATCGACATCCGCTGCACGTAGCGGAGGGCGCCCTGGATGGCAGAGAGGGCGACAACGGTGGCGGCGCCGGGGAGCAGATAGCCCCAGTTCCCGTCCCGGAGGACGCGGTCGACCACCAGGCCGATGGCGCGCGGCTGGGCCACCCCAAGGGCCGCCGCCAGGCCGATGCACAGGAAGGAGACGATCACCATAGATAGATGGGACCGATAGTAGGGCCATAGCCGCCGCAGCAATCGCATATCCGCACTCACCTCGTAGTACTCTCTATGCTACCAGAGTAGTCAAACACCCTACAATATAAATGTTCGTTGACCGAAGTATTTGTGATGGTAGGGCGCTGCCTCTTGGGGCGGGTTTGGGTGCCCTTCCGCTCCTGCCGGATCCTTGCCCGTGGAATTGGGTCTAGATGTGCGATCCGAATGTCGCTCCAGGGCACCCAAACCCGCAACACCGGCGACGGCCCTAGCCGTTGTTAGGTGGGTGGGGGCCTTGGGGAGAGCGGGCGAGCGGAGGCATGGCTAGTTTGCCAGCATCAGGCAGACCAGATAAAGGCGCAAGCAAGACCAGACGCCACCGCCAGCTGGGACGGGTAACAGTCCAGCTAGACCAGGCGCCCCCGTCAGCAGGGCCAAGTCCACCGCCGCTCGGGGTTTGGGTGCCTCGGAGCGACATTCGGATCACCGTGTAGACTCACATGGAGAGCAAAGATCCGGCCGGAGCGGAGAGGTACCCAAACCCCGCCTCCCAGGCGGTGCCCCCCCTCCAACCCCGATGCTAACCCTATTGCAACCCCGGACCAGCATTCTATTGCACCCGTCGTCGAACATATGATATTCTCATCACAAGTACATAGGCCTTCAGGGGAGGGTGAGGTGCGCCCAGCGTGCCAATTCCCTACCGGCGGTGATGGCGGGAGATCCGCATGAGCGCCGCGAGCCCCCAGCGTCGTTCCGACACTGGGGTGAGCAGACTCCGGTGAGAATCCGGGGCCGACGGTATAGTCCGGATGTGAGAAGGCGAATAGTACCTGCTCGTCCGTTCGCGCGCACGGAGGAGCGGGTCTGTTCGGCCATACCTAAAAACCACCCCCCTGAGGCAAAATCCTCCGGGGGTGTTTTTCTATGTCCTCGCCTGAGTTCGACTCCCTTTTCATGCAGCAGGCCCTCCGCCTCGCCGCCCTCGGCCGCGGCCGGTCCCATCCTGACCCGATGACGGGCGCTGTGATCGTGCGGGAGAAGCAAGTTCGGGGCGCCGGCTTCCAGCGCCGGGCCGGAGGCGCCTCCGCGGTCACCCAGGCTCTCGCCGCAGCGAACGCCGCTGCGCAGGGCGCCACCCTCTACACCACCATCGAGCCCGAGGCTGAGCCACTGATCCAGGCCGGCGTTCGCCGGGTCGTCTGCGCCATGCTCCACCCGGACCCCGCCCTCGCTGGCGTCGGGATCGCCCGCCTGCGGGCGGCCGGCATCGAGGCCGAGGTCGGCGTCTGTGAGGCCCAGGCCCGTGAGCTCAACCGTACCTGGCTGACCTGGAAGCAGACCGGGCGCCCCTACGTCATCCTGAAGTGGGCCATGACGCTCGATGGCAAGATCGCCTGCGCCTCCGGCGACTCCCGCTGGGTGACCGGCGACACCGCCCGGGAGCACCTGCACTCGATCCGGGACCAGGTCGATGCGATCCTGGTCGGCGAGAACACCGCTCGCCGTGACGATCCCGAACTGACCGCCCGCCCGAAGTCCCCGGGCGCCCTGCCCGCCTGGCACGGCGGCATGGACCCCGGCCCCGATCCCGACTGGATGCCGAAGGATCCGCTGCGCATCCTGGTCGACTCGGTCATCCGGACGGATACCAAGACCCGTCTCTTCTCCTCCGACCTTCAGGATCGGATGATGCCGAACAAGACCCTCGTCGCCACGACCGCCATCGCCTCCTCGCTCAAGATCAACGCGATCAAGGCGGGCGGGAACGACGTGGTCGTGCTGCCCGAGAAGGACGGCCAGGTCTCCCTCGCCCCGCTCCTCGATGAGTTGGGCAGCCGGGGCGTCACCTCCCTGCTCGTCGAGGGGGGCGCCCGGATCCACTGGTCCTTCCTGAACCAGGGCCTGGCCGACTACCTGATGGTCTACGTCGCCCCGAAGGTGATCGGCGGGACGGGCGCCCCGGGCCCGGTGGCCGGATCGGGCCTGATGCAGATGGCTGCCGCCTGGCAGACCGGCCCGCTGGCAGTGACCCAGATCGGCGAAGACGTCCTTCTGCAGGGAGAGCTTCGCCGGAGTTAAAGGAGTTGAAGTCTAGTGCAACGCCGTGATGCGCTTGCCCGCACGATAAAGATTGGGATCCTGGGCGCCCTGGCCTTCTTGCTGATGTTCACGCTGGAGATCTACATCCCGCCCTTCGCCAACTTCCTCAAGTACGATCCCGGCGATGTCCCCGCTGCCATCGCCACCTTCACGCTAGGTCCGGCGGCCGGTATCGCGGTCGAGGCGATCAAGTGTGTGCTCTTCTACCTCTCTGGGAAGTCGACGGCCGGCTTGATCGGTGTCTTGGCGAACTTCCTGGCCGGTGCGGCCTTCGTGAGCGGTATCGCCCTGGTCAACGGTCAGCTGAAGCGAATGGAGAAGCGGTCCTGGGCCTGGGATCTGGTCGCCGCCGCGGGCGGGACGCTCTTCATGACCCTGCTGCTGATCCCGCTGAACGCCCTGCTGGTCTATCCGGTCTGGGGGATGCAGGGCGCCGCCGCTTGGACGGCCGCTCTGACGATCTCGACCCCGTTCAACCTGTTCAAGGGCTTCCTCTCCTCGGCGATCTCGCTGGTGCTCTACCGGCGCTTGGCCAGCTTCCTGGTTGGGAAGCCGGCTGGATCGGTGGCTTAAGCTTCATAAAGGGAGACGGCGCTTGGTCTGTGTGACCGGGCGCCGTCTCTTGCGTTGTGCTCTTCGGCCTTGGCCGGGCTGGCGCCGTCCCTCACGGTGCAAGGCGACCCTTGGGCCTTGCTGATCGATCGTCGTCTTACACGGGGCGCCCCACCTGATCGGCCCTGGCCCGTCTGGCGCCCTGCCCAGCCGCACGTGCCTTCGCTTGGTAGCTCATGCTGGCGCCCTGCCCAGCCGCACGCGCCTTCGCTTGGTAGCTCATGCTGGCGACCTCCAACAGATCGATCAGCGACTCATGACCGGTGAGGTCCCGGCGCGGTACACCGGGAGGAAGCCGCTTGGCCATCCCGTCAAGCGACAGATCCTCAGCGTGAATGATCACGAGTTGGATCCCTTCGTAGAGACAGAGCCCCGCCTTGATCAGGTCGCGGTGCCGCTGCTCCTCCACCTCCGCCTGGGAGACCCGCTCCGTCGGCTCATAATGCTGACGGCCGTTATACTCGAAGGCCAGTCCGGGCGGGTAGAAACGGTCGAGCTCCAGCCGTTCGTCGGTCACCGGGTTGATGAGGAAGCCAGGTCTGATGTTGTCCATGAAGTTCTTGGAGTCGATCAGGAGGGAGAGATACTCCTGCATAAGGGCCTCGCCTTTGTTGTCATTCCGCCTCATCCGACGGTCAGCCCGATGGAGTTCGCGCTGGCTGCGTCTCTGCTCAGGCGTGCCCAGCTTGAAGGAGATGGGGCTCTTGCGCATACCCTGCGTGAGTCGGATCCAGCCGGCGCCCTGTAGGGCATGACAGAGTCGCCTGACGGTCCCACGATCGAGGTCGGTGGCCTGACTCAACGATGCATATGTGAAGTGACCGCTCTGGCCCCGATGCTTGGGGATGGTCTGCAGCAAGCCATAGAGTACCTTCGCCTGCGGTCCAACCGAACGGTCTGCCAGCAGGGCGCTGGGCAGCGTGACCTGAGGTCCACTGGACGGGCGCTTCGAGGCACGCACCTGGCTCAGGGCCCGCTGCACGGTATGGCGGGAGAGACCCGTTGAAGCCTCAAGTTCGGTCTGTCCAGCCTTGGGGCTCAGGCGTAAGGCCATCCAGACAACCTTTGCGGAGGCAGTCTGGTGCGGATCGCGCAGGAGAGAGACCGGTGCGTAAACCACGGTGTTTCGCATAGTCCCAGACCTCCATCCACGGGAGTGCAATGGTAATTCTTGGTTGGTTGCTGCGATTCCTTGTGATTCGGTGCATCTTTGTCTGAGAGGTGGCGCCCTCGCTTGGCCTATGCCAGCCCCTGGCGGTTCGGTGCATCTTTGCCCCTTAGGCACGATGACTACCAGGCAAAGATGCATCGAATCCGCTCTGAGGGCCGCCGAAGCCCGTGGATTCGTATGCGCCCCCCGATTCGGTGCAAGATTGCCAGCGTGGAGAGCGCTCCCACGTGCAGTCTTACATCGAATCGCCTAGCCTCTGGCTGCCGATCTAGTTTCAGTGAGGGGCCGTGAGTCTGGCCACTCCAGCAGGGACCATCCTAGCCCACGACCACTCGCCTGGCCCCTTCGCCTGGCCCCTTCGCCCAGCCCCTTCGCCTGGCCCCTTCGCATGGCCTGTGCCTGCCACTAGCGGTTCGGTGCATCTTTGCCCCTTAGGCACGATGGCTACCAGGCAAAGATGCACCGAATCCGCTCTGAGGGCCGCCAAAGCCCGTGGATTCGTATGCGCCCCCCGATTCGGTGCAAGATTGCCAGCGTGGAGAGCGGGCCCACGTGCAGTTTTACATCGAATCGCCTCGCCTCAGGCCGCTGATCTAGCTTCGGTGAGGGGCCGTGAGTCTGGCCGTTCCAGCGGAGGCCCTCCTAGCCCACGGCCACCTATCTAGTCTCGGTGAGGGGCCGTGAGTCTGGCCGCCCCAGCAGAGGCCCTCCTAGCCCACGGCCGCCTATCTAGTCTCAGTGAGGGGCCGTGAGTCTGGCCGCTCCAGCGGAGGCCCTCCGAGCCCACTGCCACCTATCTAGTCTCAGTGAGGGGCCGTGAGTCTGGCCCCCGCCAAAACGAAAGGGCCAGGGCGCCCCAGCGCCCTGGCCTTTCT
>DATGYC010000012.1:0-11139 GCA_035298385.1 Symbiobacteriaceae bacterium
GGCTGTCTGCAGGTTCGCTGGACCTACAGTCACCAGCTTCATCGGTCAGAGACCGTGCAGGCGTTGGCCGACAACTTTATACGCACCTTGCGGGCAACCATTACGGCTTGCCTCTCGGCTCAAACGCCTGGCTACACGGCAGGGGACTTCCCACTGGCCCGCCTTAGCGCGACCCAATTAGCCAAGGTCGGGGCGGCCCTCTCTAAAATCGATTCGCAGGGGAGCTGAAGACCGATGAATAATGTCGAGGATATCTATCCCCTTACCCCGCTACAAGAAGGCATCCTCTTTCACACGTTGTACAACCCGGGGTCACAGGTCTACGTCTCCCAATTAAGCTGCCGTTTCGAGGGGGACCTAGACATCGCCCATCTACGGCAGGCCTGGCAAGGCGTGATCGATGCCTACCCCGTGTTGCGCACGGCCTTCTTATGGGATGGCTTGGAGCAACCCTACCAGGTGGTTCGACAGCAGGTAGACCTGCCCTGGACCTACCTAGACTGGCAAGGCGTGCCGGCGCTCGATCAACAGCAGCGGCTGGACGAGTTCCTGGCCCAAGAACGGATCCGCGGTTTCGACCTCACGCAGGCCCCCCTTCTACGCTTGGCCGTGATTCAACTGGGCCCGCAAAGCGTTCAGTTTGCCTGGACCCATCACCATCTGCTGCTGGACGGCTGGTCGATGGCCCTGGTACTGAAAGCTGTCTTCACCGCCTATCAGGCCCTTGTTGAAGGGCAGGCCGCCCAGCAGCCTGAGCAATCCCGCCCGTACCGGGACTACATCGCTTGGTTGCAGGAGCAAGACAAGGATGCGGCCGAGAGCTTCTGGCGTCAGTACCTACAGGGCTTTACAGAGCCTAACCGACTGCAGATGGAGCGGCTCACGCCCTCGGCCGAGCTACAAGATGAACAAGGCCACGTCTGCATGGAGGCGCTCGCGCTCTCCGCCGAGGCCACCACCGCCTTGGAAGCGGTAGCCCGCCGGCACCAGCTCACGGTTAACACCGTGGTCCAGGGCGCCTGGGCCATCCTGGTGAGCCGTTATAGCGGCAACGAAGATATCGTCTTTGGCGCCACCCTCTCTGGGCGCCCCGCCGACCTGCCCGGCGTGGAGTCCATGGTCGGGTTGTTCATCAACACCCTCCCGGTACGCGTGCAGGTCTCCCAAGATGCCCCACTCATCCCCTGGTTGCAGGCCCTGCAGGCCCAACAGCTACAGCTGCGCCAGTTTGAGTTCACCCCACTGGTACAGGTGCAAGCGTGGAGTGAAGTCCCGACGGGAACCCCCTTGTTGGACAGCCTCGTGGCCTTTGAAAACTACCCCATGGACCAGTCCGTCACCCAGCACGTCGCTGGCTTACGGGTCAATGACATCCGGGTGGCTGAGAAGACCAATTACCCGCTCAGCCTAACGGTCCGCCCTGGAGTCCAACTCCAGTTGGGCGCCCTCTATGATGGAGAGCACGTAGACGTCGCCTCGGTCCGCCGCATCCTCAGCCACATGGCACGCCTGCTCCAGGCCATTGGTGAGAATCCGCAGCAGGCCCTGGGACGGCTCCCCATGCTGACGGACGCCGAAACGGCCCAACTCGCCCAGTGGTGCGGGACGACCACGGCACTCCCCTCACTCTCCATGGCCCAGCTCTTTGCCGAGCAGGTGGCCAGCCATCCGGAGAAGGTGGCGTTGGCCCTCGGCGATCAGCAACTAAGCTTTGGTGAACTGGACCAGCGGAGCAACCAATTGGCTCATGCACTACAAAGACTCGGGGTCGGCACTGATACGCCGGTAGGCCTCTGTCTAGAGCGTTCACTCGATCAGGTAGTGGCACTGCTAGGCGTTCTAAAGGCAGGCGGTGCCTACGTGCCCTTCGACCCCGCGTACCCCGCCCAACGCCTCAGCTTCATGCTCCAAGATAGCGGCGTGCCCGTCCTGATCACCGAGCGGCGCCTTGCGACGGCGCTGCAGCCTCAGCAGGCAACCCACGTCCTCTACCTGGATGAAGCCCAAACGATGCTGGCTCAGGAGCCCACCTCGCCGCCCCCGTGCCTGGCCACAGTCGACAGCCTGGCCTACATCATGTACACCTCGGGCTCCACCGGCCAGCCCAAGGGTATCGCCATCCCGCAGCGGGCCGTGGTGCGGTTGGTCAAGGAGACGGACTTCGTCGATTTCGGCTCCGATCAGGTCTGGCTCCAGTACGCACCCATCTCGTTTGACGCCTCCACCCTCGAGATCTGGGGCGCCCTGCTGAACGGGGCCACCCTCGCGATCTGCCCGCCCGGACATGCCTCCCTGGATGACTTGGGCCGCACCATTGCCCGTCACCAGGTGACGTCCATGTGGCTCACGGCCGGCCTCTTCCACGAGATGGTGGACGGCAACCTCGAGGGCCTGCTGCCCGTGCGCCAACTGCTCGCCGGCGGCGATGTGCTCTCGGCGCCCCACGTCGAGCGGGTGCTGACCAAGCTCCCCCAGTGCCGGTTGATCAACGGCTACGGCCCGACCGAGAACACCACCTTCACCTGCTGCCATACCATCAAGACCGTGGTGCCAGGGCGCTCCATCCCCATTGGCAAGCCGATCACCAACACCCAGGTCTATATCCTGGACGCCCAGCAACGCCATGTGCCCGTGGGTGTGCCTGGCGAGCTTCATGCCGGCGGCGATGGCTTGGCCCGCGGTTATTGGAACCGGCCAGACCTGACCGACGAGCGCTTTGTGCCCAACCCCTTTGGCCCTGCCGGTAGCCGCCTCTACCGAACGGGCGACCTAGCCCGCTGGCTACCTGACGGCACCGTGGAGTTCCTGGGGCGCCGCGACTTCTTGGTGAAGATCCGCGGTTTCCGCATCGAACTGGGTGAGATCGAATCCGCCCTCGTCCAGCACCCCCAGGTACGCGAGGCCGTTGTGGTGAGCCGAGAGTCCGCCGGAACCGGGACGTTGGTCGCCTACGTCGTGCCCGTCAACGATCATGCCGCCGCCGCAGGTCTCGACCCCGCCGACCTGCGTGAGTTCCTGCGTAGCCGCCTGCCCGACTACATGGTGCCGTCCGGTTTCGTGACCCTCGAGTCATTGCCCCTGACGCCCAACGGCAAGGTGGATCGCAAGGCGCTACCGGACCCGCACAGTGCGCCACCCGTGGCGGAATACGTGGCGCCCGCCACCGACGTCGAGATTCGGTTGGCCGATATCTGGTCGCGCGTACTGGAGATCCCGCAAGTGGGCGTCCATGATAACTTCTTCGACTTGGGCGGCCACTCGCTACTGGCCACCCGCTCCATCTCGCAGATCCGCGACGCCTTCCAGATCGACCTGACACTGCAGGCGCTGTTCGAGCGCCCCACCATCGCCGCGCTGGCACCGCTGGTGGACGAACTGATCATGCTAAGCATCTTGGATGAGATGGACTACGCGCCCCAGGGTTAAGGTGGCGCCGCGGGCGCCCACGTCGAACAAATACAGATGGAGGAGGCGGGTAGACCCGCCTCCTCCATCTATTGTCACGCTTGCTGGCCTCTCCGTGGATCAAGCCACCGGCACGCCTACATCCGCCTGGTCCGCACCATCGTCAACACCGTTACGCACCGCCCACGCGACCAGGCTTGCGCGCGACTGGACGTTGAGTTTCGCAAAGATCTTCCGCAGGTGCGCATCCACCGTATTGGGGCTGATATGTAACGCCGCAGCTACTTCCTTGTCAGACAAGCCACGCGTCACCAGTTGAATGATCTCCAACTGCCGCAGCGTCACCATGCTCACCGCTTCGGCCGCCGCATTCTGATCCGGCACAGTACCGGGTGTCGACGATCCGGTTCGGCCCTCGGACTTATTCTGGGGGGACGATGGCCCCAAAGTCGGCCGGGACAGCGCTGCCTGTTTGGCACAGTTGCCCCGTTCTGACGGTCTCACAGGCGAGCCGATGTGGGGGCGCAGCAAGTCAGCAGCCGCATAGAGCCGCACCGCACGTGCCGCCTGTCTCATGGTCGTGGCGACACAGGCTAACCGCTCGAGACAGTAGGCCACTTGTAGCCCACTCTCGCGTTCATCGGGCTGTGTGCGACTCCAGGCCAGGGCCGCCCACAGATTGTCGTGCTCCTTCTCGAATCGATCGAGCCACTGTGCAGCATCTTCGCCATGCACTTCCGCTTCCGCTCTCAAGGCCAAACGGCGGTACCACTCCAGATGGCGGTGGCGGACATCAGTCCCCTGCCCGTACAAGCTCAGCTTCTCTTGGCCATACAGCCGCATCGTCTCCAAGAGCCAGTAGTAGGCCTGACCCTGTTGGTGCTCTACCATGATCACCGATTTGTTCACGCTTTGGGATAGCAAGTCAAGGACTTCCCAGCCTTCGATCTTGTCATCTTGGCAAACGAATTCGGCAGCATCCAGGGAGAAGCACCCCGAGAAGACCGAAAGGCGCGCCCAGAGCAGCCGTTCCTTCTCCGATAACAGGTCATAGCTCCAATCCAGCGTTGCGCGTAGCGTTTCGTGGCGGGGCAGTGTGTGACGCCGCCCGCCCGTCAATAGCCTAAAACGGTCATCGAGCCGTTCGGCGATCTGCTCCACCGACAACGCCCCGACCCGGGCAGCGACCATCTCCAGGGCCAGCGGAATGCCGCCCAAACGGGCGCAAATCTGCGCGATCGGCTTGAAATTCTCGTCCGTTACTTGAAATCCGGGGTACGACGCCCTCGCCCGATCGACAAGCAGGCGCACGGAGTCGGCGCCCATCACTTGTTCCATCTCACATGCGTCGTCGAGTTGGGGCACCTCCAGGGATGGTACGCGCCAGACGACCTCCCCTTCTGACTGCAACGGCTCGCGACTGGTGGCCAGAATGTGCACCTGCGGACACGAGCGAACTAGGGTCTCCACCAGTTCGGCGCATGCGCACACCAGGTGCTCGCATGTATCCAGTATGATCAGCATGCGCTTATCCTGAAGATCCTGCACCAATCGGCTCAGTTGGGAACGCTCATGGCTCTCGCGCACACCCAGCACCGCCGACAGGGCATTGGGCACAAGGTTGGCATCCGTGACGGTGGACAAGTCCACCAGCCAAGTCCCATCATCAAAGGACCCTGCCATACTAGCTGCCAGGTGGTAGGCCAGTCGCGTCTTGCCGCATCCAGCCGCGCCCGTCAAGGTGATCAACCGTCGCGACGCTAGAAGCCGCTTGACCTCAGCCATCTCGCCTTCGCGCCCCACCAAAGGCGTGAGTTGAAAGGGCAGGTTGTTGGGTAGATAGTCCAACGATTTGAGCGGCGGGAAATCGGCCGTAGACCCCACCGTCTCCAATTGATACACAGGCTCAACACTTTGTAGATCAAGTAGTCGATGCAACCCCAAGCTACGAAGGCGATAGCCGTCTGGCAGATGAGGTTGGGCCATTTGGGCAGCCAGGTGTGTCACGATGACTTGGCCGCTGTGAACCATGGCCGCGAGGTGCTGTCCATGCCAATAGACCCGCTTCACGCCATCGCCATGGACCGGCTGGTAGCTAAAGACCACCACGCGGAGAGCGCTTCGGCTATCCGCACCCACCGCAATGGCAGACAAAGCGTCCGCACACAAAACAGCATCCTTGGCCGATGGGAAACAGGCCAAGCCGTAGCGCCAGTCAGCCATGAGGGCAACGGCTTCCAACGGCACACGACTCCCGCCGTGTCGGTCAATACAGGCGTTGAGCATGTCATCACCATCGGGTTGCGCCCCGGTGGCCTGGATGCCGCCGTAATGAACAGAACTTGGGTCAACGCCCTCCACCTGGACGACCATATAGGTGACGGTTGGCGACTGCAAGTAATACGACCGTTCCAGCGTGCAACACTCCCCTTGGCGCCCTACAAGGACCGTAGTCTCGGCGCAACTCCGGTGCGGACCGAAAGAAGGATCGACATGAGGGGCAACGGAGTCCGGCTACTGGGTATGCGGTGATGCAGACTCGCGCACAACGACCGTCGGAACGATTGTCGAGCGATACAATATATTCTATATGATATACATATATTTATTTATTGTCAAATATGAAAATAAATTTTTCTGTGAGATGTTTTACACGTAGTTAAGCGGCGGGGACGAAGCAGAGAACGTCCGATCAAAGTAAGAACGCCAGGCTTCCGCCTGGCGTTCTCTTCGTCACGCACGACCCACCAAACCTCGAGCCACTGTAGCCCTACTCCACCGTGACCGACTTCGCCAGGTTGCGGGGCTTATCAACGTCCGCTCCCCGGGCCGTCGCCGCATAGTACGACAACAGTTGCAGCGGCAGGACTGACAGGACCGGCGTCAGGAACTTATGGGTCCGCGGCAGGTAGAAGACCTCATCGCAGTGATGCTTCGTCTCCTCGTCGCCCTGCAGCGCCACACCCAGGACCGTCGCCTCACGCGCCCGGACCTCCTGGATGTTCGAGATCGTCTTCTCCGACAGGTCCGGCTGCGTGTTCAGGGCGATCACCGGCACGTTCTTGGTGATCAATGCCAGCGTGCCGTGCTTCAACTCACCCGCCGCGTACGCCTCAGCATGGATATAGGAGATCTCCTTCAGCTTTAGCTGACCCTCCATCGCCACAGCGTAATCCAGGTTCCGGCCGATGAAGAAGACATCCTCATGCCGGGCGACCTTAGCGGCCGAAGCCTTGATCGCCTCCTCCTGGTGCTCCAGAACGACCGCGGCCTGCGCCGGCAGCTCCTTCAGGCCATGAATCAGCTCAGCCGCCTCCGCCTGCCCCAGCTTGCCATTCTGCTGGCCCAGCCAGATGGCGAAGAGCATGAAGGCGATCAGCTGGGTCGTGTAGGCCTTCGTCGAGGCGACCGCGATCTCCGGGCCCGCCCAGGTGTAGAGAACCGACTCCGCCTCACGGGCGATCGAGGAGCCGACCACATTCGTGATCGCCATGACTGAAGCACCGCGGGACTTCGCCTCACGCAGGGCGGCCAGGGTGTCGGCGGTCTCGCCGGACTGGGAGACGGCGATGAAGAGCGTCCCCTGATCGACCATCGGGTCGCGGTAGCGATACTCGGAGGCGATGTCCCACTCGACCGGGATCCCAGCCAGCTTCTCGATCAGATACTTGCCGACCAGGCCCGCATGCGAGGCGGTGCCGCAGGCGACGATCGCTACCTTGCGGATCGCCTTGACCTGCTCAGCCGTCAGCTTGATCTCGGGCAGGATGACCGTCTGACCATCCTCGCTGGTGCGGCCGGTCAGGGTGTCCCGGATCGCCTTCGGCTGCTCGTGAATCTCCTTCAGCATGAAGTGGGCGTAGCCGCCGCGCTCGGCCTGACCGGGATCCCAGTTGACCTCCATGATCTTGGGCTCAACCGGGGCGCCCCCGATGGTCGAGAGCGTCACGCCCGCCCGAGTCATGACCGCCATCTGCCCCTCCTCCAGGATGATCACCCGGCGGGTATGCTTCAGGATCGCCGGGATGTCGGAAGCGACAAAGTTCTCGCCCTCACCCAGGCCGATGACGAGCGGGGAGGCCTCCTTGACCACGACGATCTTCTCCGGCTCATCCTGGCAGACGACCGTCAGGGCGTAGGCGCCCCGTAGCATCCCGGCCACCTTGCGAACCGCCGCCTCGATGTCGCCCTGGTAGGCGGTCTCGATCAGGTGCGGGATCACCTCGGTGTCGGTCTCGGACTTGAAGACGTGGCCGTGCTGGAGGAGGATCTCCTTCAGCTGGACATAGTTCTCGATGATCCCGTTGTGGCAGACGATGAAGCGCTGCGCCTCATCCGCGTGCGGGTGAGCGTTGGCGTCCGACGGCTTGCCGTGGGTCGCCCAGCGGGTGTGGCCGATGCCGATCTGGCCTTGGGCTACTTCGGTTCCGACCTTGGACTCCAGGTTGGTCATCCGGCCGACCGATTTGGCGATCCGGGCCTCCCCCTCCTGGATGACAGCGATGCCAGCGGAGTCGTAGCCGCGGTACTCCAGCTTCTTCAGGCCCTCCACCAGGATAGGCAGTGCGGGACGATCACCAATATAACCAACAATACCGCACATAGGGTATGGTCCTCCTCAAGGTCACAAAGTTTGTCAAAACGAAAGACGCCGTACTCAAACAAGCCCACCAAAGGTGAGCGTTGCAAAGCACGGCGCCGGTTAATCCGGTCCTTTTTTATGGGTGCTGGGCAGCACCAAGCAGGACCGAGGACGGTCCTACTCTCCACCTGGCAGTATTGTCTCTGAGATCACTCTCAGCCTTTGTCCTGCTGTTTACGGTTGTGGACAACCGGGGGTCACCCGCCGAAAATTCCGAGATCCCCCACCTCGTCAACTTGCAGGCAAGCCCGCAAGTCCTGGCGCTGGTTGGTTCTATTCCGTGCCCTATTCAGTTTGCCCAACTGGAACGACTGAGCCCTGCTCCGAACGGAACCACTCAACCCTCCTTTACGGCCAGAGTCCGCATCAATTCTGACATCCTTGGGACAGCACGTCAAGGGGCCTCCCTCTCTCTTATGCAAAGGATTCACCCCGAGTTCCGCGGACACTGCGATTTTCGTGCCGCCGGAACTCGGGGTGAAAAGCCCCTTGGGGTGGCTGACGGCTACTGACCGTCAAAGCGTATGACGTTGTCGACCGGGAAGAGGTTGCGTTGGGCCAGTTGATCCCGGCTGATGGGGTCGTTCCACTCAACGCCGTGCAGAACCGCTGGGAGGCCATTCGCGGTTAGCCGGACCGCTCCAACACCTGGCAGCTCCGTCAGGCTGTAGACGAGTGTCGCCATGATCGAGTTCGCCCCGGCGCTACCTTGGACGCTCTCCACCTCCGTGGTGAGGTCGACGGTCAAGACCGCACCCGTGAGGCGCACATCATTCAACTTGGTCCCAGCCGGAAAGCCGCTCTCCAACGTAAGCTCCCTGGGTGGGTTAAGCAACTGCTCGACCGCTGCGCGGGCCTTACCGGCCGTCTTTGGCAGGCGAACCTCGATCGGCTCGAGGCGGTCGCCGTTCCGACCATCGACCCAGTAGAGGGTCTGGAGCATCGTCTCGGTAGCGCCGGCGGCCCTGTCCACATGAGCCCAGGCGGCAGGGCGCCCATCCGGCAGGGTGCTGCTCTTCGGCGGAGTCGGCTGGGTCGGCGGAGGCGTGCTCGGGGTGGTGGTGGCAGGGGCCGTTGCGGGCGCCTCCGGCGTCAAGGCGGGCGTAGGCTTTGGTCCCTTCGACTGGACCCACCAGCCCAGCGTTCCCAGTGCGATCAGGACGACCAGGATCAGGGCGACCGGTGGCGCCGCCCGTTGGGCAACGCCCCGCTCGCCTGTCCGGCGCCGCGAAGACCGCCCACCTGCGCGCGAGGGCGCCCCGCTGGGGGCGCCCTTCCGCTTCTTGGTCTTACTGCTGCTCACGCAAGACCACCTCCCGGATCTGGTAAGCCATCGCCTTGATCTCCTCCAGCGACGGGCCTTCCAGCATCACACGGATCAGCGGCTCGGTGCCAGAGGCACGCACCAGGACCCGGCCCTTGCCACCCAGCTTCGTCTCTGCAGCCTGGATGGCCGACTTGATGGCGGCGTTCGTCTCCCAGCCTTCCTTACGCCCAACCCGCACGTTCTCCAAGTGCTGCGGCAAGCGCTGCATCTGGCCGGCCAACTCCGAAAGCGGCCGGGTGCCCCGGGCCAGGACCGAAAGGACCTGAACGGCGGTCAGAATGCCATCACCGGTCGTCGAGTACTCACCGAAGATCACGTGGCCAGACTGCTCGCCGCCCAGGGAGTAGCCGCCCTCCTGCATCCCCTCCAAGACGTAGCGGTCGCCCACCTTCGTCTTGATCATCTTGATCCCCTTCGACTCGAGCAGGAGTTGCAGCCCCATGTTCGACATCACAGTCGCCACCAGGGTATCCTTCACCAGCTCGCCACGGGCGTGGGCGGCCAGGGCACAGATCGCCATGATCTGATCACCGTCGACCAGTTCGCCCCGCTCATCGACGCAGATGCAACGGTCGGCGTCGCCATCGTGGGCGATGCCGGCGTTCGCCTGGTGGACGACGACCATCTTCTGCAGCTCCTCCGGGTGGGTCGAGCCGCAGCCACGGTTGATATTCATGCCGTCCGGCGAGACGTTCAGTTCAACCACCTCGGCGCCCAGTCGGCGAAGGATCTCGGGCGAGAGCTGGTAGGCGGCGCCATGCCCGGCATCCACGACCACCTTTAGGCCCTTCAGGGGCATCGCGGTCGAGACGACGTGCTTGATGTACGGCTCCACACCCACTGCGTCCACGCGGACGGTGCCGAGTTCCGCCCCAATCGGGCGAGGGGAGTCATCCTGGGGCGCCGTGATTAGCTCCTCCAACCGATCCTCCACCGAGTCCGGCAGCTTGAAGCCGTCCCCGGAGAAGAACTTGATGCCGTTGTCCGGCGCCGGATTGTGCGACGCCGAGATCATCACGCCGAAGTCGGCATGGTGGTGGACCGTTAGGTAAGCGACAGCTGGCGTGGTCACGACGCCCAGGTCGATCACGTCGCCGCCCGCCGAACAGATGCCAGCGGTCAATGCCGCAGCCAGCATGGGACCAGAGCGTCGGGTATCCCGTCCAATCACCACCAGCGGTCGGCGGCCCGTGCCTGCGGCGAAGTGGGCGGTCGCCGCCCGACCCATCTTATAGGCCAGTTCCGGGGAGAGAGCCTCCGTATTGGCTACCCCACGAACCCCGTCCGTACCAAACATGCGCCCCATAGAGTACCGGGCCCCTTTCTACTGGTTCGAAATCGTTACCTTAACGACGGCCGGGCTGAGACTCAGGTCCACCCCTGCCGGTACACCACTCAACTGAACGGGTAGGGAGTGAACCCCAGCAGGCAGCCCCGCCAGATCCACCAAGACATCAACGGACTGTGGCCCCACGCCTGCCAGAGCCGAGGAGGGGCCCTTCAGGTGGACCTCCACCACCGCCGGCTCAATCACCGCGGTGGCTTCGGGGGCGCCCTTCACCTTGATCGGCATGCCGCTAAAGAGTCGCTCCACCTTCACCTCACTAATGGAGACGACGACCGAGACCTCTTCCGGGCTGACGAGCATCCCTGGCGGCACGACCACTCGGGCGGTCGCTGTGAAGGACTTGGACTGCCCGGTCACGTCGACCAAGCTCAGGTCGAGCGCCTCCAAGGTAGGCACCTTGCCACCCAGAGCGGTCGG
>DATGYC010000013.1:0-8327 GCA_035298385.1 Symbiobacteriaceae bacterium
AGCGGATCTGGAGCCGGATCGGGCTGGCCTTTGCGATCATCTACGCCGTGATCGCTACCTTCAACTATACGGTGCAATTGATCGTCGTCCGTGGCAACCTCTTCAGCAACGAGAGTCCGGGACTCGGCCTCTTCGCCATGGCGAATCCTCACTCACTCTTCTGGGGCCTAGCCATGATTGGCTACAACTTCTACATGGCCCTCGCAGCCCTGCTGATCGTGCCGACGCTTGGCCAGAGCACCCTTGAGCGTTGGATTGGCTGGCTCTTTGCCGCCAATGCCCTGGCGAGCCTGGTGGCCGGGGTCTACTTCTTCGTGACCCTGGACACGTACCACTTCGTCGGCCTAGTAGCCTCGGGTGTCTGGATTCTGGCCTTTCCGGCGGCCACAACCCTGCTCGCCATCCGGTTTCGGCGCATGTCTAAGCAGGATTGAAAGATTTTTTACGGAAAAGTTACCAACGTAGAAGGAAAATCGGCTCATACGCCGAAAACAGTTAATTACATCTGTGGTGAATACCACCAAAGGAGCAAAGACCATGAAGCTTACGACGAGAGTTGCAGCCGGCGCCCTTGCCATCGGTTTGTTGACGGGTTGTGGGTCTCCTGCTCCGAGCAATGCACCGCAGACGAGTCAGCCCTCGGCGCCCAAGAAGACCACGGCCGCCGTTGCTACCGCTGGCGATGTAGTTAGCCTGGATCCGCATGATACCAACGATAACCTCTCCTACGGTGTTGAGAACACCATCTACGAAGGCTTGGTGGGCTTCGACAAGGAGATGAAGGTTATCGGTGTGCTGGCTGAGAAGTGGGAGGCGTCCGATGACGCCAAGACCTTCACCTTCCACCTGCGCAAGGGTGTCAAGTTCCATACGGGCGAGGATATGAACGCCGCGGCGGTCAAGAAGTCCTTCCTGCGCGTCGCCGATCCCGCCAACAAGTTGAAGCGGAACAGCCTCTTCAACACCATCACCTCCATCGACACCCCCGATGACTACACCGTCGTCTTCCACCTGAAGGAAGCCTTCGGCGCCATGCTCTACAACTTCGCTCATCCGGCCGGCAAGGTGATCGCCCCCTCGGGCGTCGACAAGGGCAAGGATGAGATGGCCAAGAACCCCAAGTACGGCACCGGCCCCTTCATGTTCAAGGAGTGGACGGCCAACGACCACCTAACAGTCGTCAAGAACCCGAACTACTGGAACAAGGATGCCGCCGCCAAGGTGGAGTCGATCAACTTTAAGCCGATCGCCGAGTCTGGCACCCGCGTCAACGGCCTGAAGGCTGGCGATCTGGACTTCGTCCTGCCGCTGCCTGGCGTGGACGCCCAGGCGTTGCAGAAGGACGCCAAGGTAAAGGTCAACGTCGCCCCCTCCATCTACTCCTTCTACATGGCGATGAACGTCACCAAGAAGCCGTTCGACAACATCAAGGTGCGCGAGGCGCTCAACCTGGCGATCGACCGGGAGGCGCTCCGCAAGGGCGTGCTGCGTGGCTTCGCTGATCCCATGACCTCTGTGCTAGCGCCGAACACTGGGTTCTACGTCAAGCAGGGTGATGAGATCAAGCGTGACGTGGCCAAGGCGAAGCAGCTCCTGCAGGAGGGTGGCTACACCGGTACTGAGGTGGAGATCTGGCACTCCAACGCCACCGAGCGCAAGGATATCGCTGCCGCCATCGTGCAGCAGCTCGCCGAGGTCGGCTTCAAGGCGAAGTCCGTCCCGATGGATAACGCCACCCTCTCCTCCAACCTCTGGACCCAGGATAAGGATAACAACAAGGTCCAGCTCTACCTGGGCGGCTGGTCCACCTCCACCGGCGACGCCGACTGGGCGATCCGCCCGCTGCTCTATGGCCAGAGCGCTCCGCCCAACGGCTACAACGTGGGCTTCTACAACAACCCGAAGGTCAACCAGTTGATCGAGGATGGCCTGAAGACCGCCGACGCCACCAAGCGGGCCTCTATCTATGCCGATCTGCAGAAGGAGATCTGGCAGGACAAGCCGTGGGTCTTCCTCTACATCCCGAACAACGTCTGGGGCACCGGCGCCAACGTCGAAGGCGCCTTCGTACAGGGTGACGGCATCGTCAACTACAACGGGATCTACTTCAAGTAGTTTCGAGACCGGGCCCCGCCAACCAGCGGGGCCCGCTCCGTTTCCTGTCCCGGATTTTGCGCCAAGGGGGGAGCGCCATGCTCCGTTTCATCGGTAAACGACTCGTTCAGTTGATCCCGACCCTGCTCGGCGTCTCCCTGGTCATCTTCCTCTTCGTCCGTATGATTCCGGGCGACCCGGCCCGGCTGATCGCTGGCATGGGTGCAACCGCACAGGACATTGCGTTGGTACGGGAGGACCTGGGGCTCGATCGTCCAGCCGTACAGCAGTACTTCAGCTACATGGGCAAGGCGTTCACGGGTGACTTCGGCAAGTCGATGCGCACTCGACTCCCTGTCACCCAGGAGATTGGCACACGTTTCATGCCGACCGTGAAGTTAGCGGTGGTCAGCATGATCGTCGCCATCGCCCTGGGCTTGCTGGCCGGGGTCGTCGCGGCGATCAAACGTAACAGTTGGCTGGACTACCTGAGCATGACGGGCGCCCTGATCGGCGTCAGCATGCCCTCCTTCTGGCTCGCCCTGATGCTGATGTACCTCTTCGCCGTCAAGTGGCATCTGCTACCCACCTTTGGCTCTGACTCGTGGAAGAGTTACGTCATGCCCGCCGTCACGCTGGGCGTGGGCGCCGCCGCCTCGATCGCCCGCTTTACGCGCGCAGCGATGCTGGAGGTGCTCGGACAGGACTTCGTCCGCACGGCACGCGCCAAGGGGTTGCAAGAGTCTCGCGTGAACCTGCGTCATGCCCTGCGCAACGCGCTGATCCCGGTGCTGACCATCACCGGCCTCCAGTTCGGCTTCCTGCTGGGCGGTACGGTCGTGGTGGAGAGTGTCTTCGCCTGGAACGGCATTGGGCGCCTTCTGGTTGACGCAGTCGAGGCGCGGGATTACCCCGTGATCCAGACCCTCATGCTCGTCTTCTCCCTGCAGTTCGTGCTCATCAACCTGGTGGTAGACCTGCTCTACGGCCTGATCGACCCGAGGATTAGCTATGAATAACCAACACCTGCGGAAACTCCTCCGCCCCTTCTTCAAGCGGACCTCTGCCGTGATCGGCTTGGCGATCGTGCTGTTCTTGGTCATCGTGGCGCTCCTTGGTCCCGAGCTGGCTGGCAATGACCCGGCCAAGCAGTTCTATGACCACATGCTCGAGGGCCCTAGCCGCCTCTTCCCGCTCGGTACGGACCAGCTCGGCCGCGATATTCTCAGCCGGTTGCTCAACGGCGCTCATCTCTCCCTGGCCGTAGCAGCGGCGGGCGTCGTCGCAGGCGCTGTCCTGGGCATTCCGCTCGGCCTGACCGCCGGCTACTTCGGCGGCTGGTGGGATGCGTTCGTGATGCGCGTGATGGACGTTCTCCTGGCCTTCCCTGGCATCCTGTTGGCCATCGGGATCATCGCGATCCTGGGACCTGGCCTCACCAACGTGATGATCGCGATCGCCGTCTTCGGCGTGCCGCAGTTTGCCCGCTTGGTGCGCGGCTCGACGCTACAGGTGAAGAGCTTGGACTTTGTGCAGGCGGCCCATGCCCAGGGCGCCGGGGCCGTCCGGATCCTGGCGAAGCACGTCCTGCCGAACGTCCTCGCGCCGATCGTCGTGATGGCCACCCTGCGGACGGCTCAGGCGATCCTGATCGCCTCCAGCCTCAGCTTCCTGGGCTTGGGCGCCACGCCGCCCAGCCCGGAGTGGGGCTCCATGCTAGCGGATGGGCGGGCCTACATTGAGACCTTCCCCCACGTGGCCGCCTTCCCGGGCATCGCAATCTTCCTGACGGTGCTGGGCTTCAACCTTTTGGGTGATGGGCTGAACGATATGCTCGATCCGCGGCTACGGCGTAACCTTTGATTAGGAACGGTGAGGCGCCAGGGGAGTCCCCTGGCGCCCTCTCTTTGCGGTCGCCTCGTAACAAACTAGCGTGAATCATCGTCCTAATTCAAACTGGAAACGGGAGGGTGCCAAGAATGTTCGATATCGCCGCCGCAGGCCTGCCACTGGCGCTGGCCATTCCGCTTGGACAGATCGAGAACGCCCACCTGCGACTGGCCCGCCGTGTCCAGGAGATGTCCCAGGCGGAGGTCGACTTCACGGGGCCCGCCGGGAACGTGAACAGCACCGGTATGCTGCTGGCGCACATCGCCTTGACCGACTGGGTCTACCTGCAGTGCATCAAGGGTGAGACCGTCTCGGAGGAGCCTCATCCGGTCCTCGGCCCCCACGAGGATGCGCAGGGGAACTTGCCAGCCGTCAGTGGCGTCCCCGTGGCCGACCTTCTGGCCCGACTTGCAGGGGTACGGGAAGAGATTAGGGCCTACCTGCAAACGTGTACGGAGGCTGAGGCGCAGCGGGCGGTGAAGGTGCCGTGGTGGCCGGAGGAGGCGACGGTTCGGTATGTGCTCTGGCACATGGCGGGGCACTGCATGAACCATATCGGTCAGATCGATCGCTTGAAGGGGTTCTACAAGCAAGGATAAAGCAGTGGCGCCGAGGGAATCCCTCGGCGCCACTGCTTTGGTCGGGGCCGTCCGGACGGGATGGCCGGGTATGGGGCTCCACGTGCTTTCCGGCCAATACGGGCCGGGGGTATGCCCGTTCAGACGGACCCAGAGGTCTGGTTTGCGAGGGGAAACCGGAGGCATTTTATGAAATTGCCGAGGAGGCCTCAAAATAACTCCGGATTCCTAGGCAAAACGGCCCTTGCAGTGCCCCATCACCGCGGTTATCTGGCGTCAAGGCGCCCAAACATAGAGGATTTCCTATCATTCCCTCGATTTGGATACCTTCCGGGGTAGGGTTTATGCCGAATAGGCCTCCGGATCCGGAGTTATTTAAGAGCCCGCCCCTGAAAATCGTAAAACTTATCCAGGTCCGGTCCACGCCCCAGGCTGGAACGGGACCTGGCACGGGATGCCCGTGCCGAGCAGGTAATGGGCCACGACATGGCTCGATCAACAGGTGGGCGGAGATTCTTCTCCGCCCACTGCTTCTTATTCACCGGCTTCCGGGTCGGCCTGCCAGAGCGCCTGCATCTCAGGCGACCGGGCCAGAAGCTCATCCAGGATGCCCTGGTCCGCGACCCGGCCCTCCTGCAGCAGGATGATCTGATCGGCCCGCCGCAGAACCGCCCGCCGGTGCGAGACGGCCAAGACCGTACTCCCCGGGCGCCCAACGGGCGAACTCCGAGGACTGTGCGACTTTAGCCCCGCAGGAGATCGCCCCTCGGAGAAGACCCGCGACCAGAGCTGCTGTTCGGTCTCAACGTCCAGCGCGGAGGAGAGGTCATCACAGACCAGCAGGTCGGGCGTCCGGACGAACATCCGGGCGGCGGCCACCCGTTGGACCTGACCGCCGGAGAGGCGGAAGCCACGGGTGCCGACGACCGTGGCCAGCCCGCCCGGCATCGCCGCCAGGTCCGGCTCGAGGACGGCGCGGTGAATGGCGGCGTCCATATCGCCCTCAATCCCGAGCAGGATGTTCTCCGCCACCGTGCCGGTGAAGAGGATCGGCACCTGCGGGGTGTAGGCCACCCGGGGCGGGACCAGGAAGTTACCGGGGTCCGCCACGGGCGCCCCGTTCCAGCGGATCTCACCCTCGGCCGGGAGCAGCCCGAGGAGCGCCCGCAGGAGCGTCGTCTTGCCCGAGCCGATCCGGCCGGTCACGACGGTGAAGGAGCCGCGCGGGATCGTCAGGTCGACCCCCTCGACCCCCCGGCCCGAGTCCGGGTACCGGTAGCGCAATCCCTTAGCCGTCAGGGCCATAAGCGGGGCGCCCTCCGCCGGCGTGGGCAGCGGCGGCAACGCCCCGGTCAGCGGCAGCTCGTTGTGGGCGACCAGGGCGCCCGGCGCTGCCCCTTCCATATAAGCGCTCATCCGCCGGATCGCAAAGCCGGAGAGGGTGTACTGGGCCAAGAAGCGCCCGATGAACTTGGTGAAGAAGGTGGAGACGTCCAGGTAGGAGACGAAGAGCGCGAAATCGCCGACCGTGAACGTACCCGTCTTCATCGAATCAGCCGCCAGGAGCAGGATCATCCCGGTGCCCAGGCTAGCGATGTTCCCCATCACCTGCTCCAGCAGGATCGTCAGCAGCCGATCCCGGAGCACGTAGCGGCGCCGCTCCTTGTTGAGCCGGTCGAGTTGGGCCAGCACGTGCGGCTCGGCCCCGGCGACCTGAATCGCTTGGACGCCGCCGAAGATCTCGCTGATCAAGCCCGTGACCTTATCGGTGGCGTCCCGGCTCGCCTGGCGTGCCTTCTCCAGGCGATCGTAGAACGAACGGACTAGACCGACCACGACGAGCAGGGGCAGGAAGACGAAGAGGGTGATCTTCAGGTTGATCGAGGCCAGGGTCCAGAGCGAG
Organism: Symbiobacteriaceae bacterium; assembly: GCA_035298385.1. Lineage (GTDB taxonomy): Bacteria > Bacillota > Sulfobacillia > Symbiobacteriales > Symbiobacteriaceae > DATGYC01. The sequence goes on from DATGYC010000013.1 coordinate 6,466, forward strand.
ACGCAGGAGAAAGCCGCCATGCCGACCATGTCGACCGTCCAGGACATCGTATCCTCAACGTGGCGGGCGTCCTCGCGGAAACGGGTGATCGCCTCGCCAGGCGACTCGGGCGCCGAGGCGGCTCCAGGGCGCGACAGGACATGGGCGAGCAGGTTCCGGCGCAGGAGCGAGACGATGTAGAACCGATGGTGCAGGTCGGTAAAGGCGCCCGAGAAGATGGCAAGGACCTTGAAGAGGCCGCTCAGGGCCAGAAGCACGAGGATGGTGGTCAGGCCGAAGGTCGCCTGGGCGCCCCCGGTCAGGTGGTCGAAGAAGGCCTTGACGATCAGGCCCGGGGCGAGCGGCGAGAGGTGGATCAACGTCCAGGCGATCACGTTCGCCGTGTAGCGCCAGGGGCGGAAACGAATTAGCCGCCAGAATGCATTGTTGGTCTTCATGCGAGCACCTCCGCGAGACCGGTCCGGAGGAGGCTGGCAAAGCGGGAGTCGGGATCAGCGGCCAGCGCCTCCCGGTCCCCCTCCTCCAGCTTGCGGCCGCGCTCTAGGATCAGGATCCGGTCGGCCCGCTGGACGGTCGCCAGCCGGTGGGCGATGATGATCGCCGTCCGCCCGGCCAGCAGCTTGGTCAAGGCCTGTTCCAGGCGCGCCTCCGTCGCCGGGTCAAGCCGGGAGGAGGCCTCGTCTAGGATCACCAGGCCGGGGTCGGCCAGGAAGAGGCGCCCGAGGGCGAGGAGTTGCCCCTCGCCCGCTGAGAGGCCGCCGCCGGAGGCGAGTTCTGTCTCCAGGCCGTTTGGCAGGGCGGCGAGCCAATCGTTCAGGCCCAACTCCGCCAGGACGGCGAGGATCCGCTCGTCGGGAATCGACGGATCGAAGAAGGTCAGGTTCTGGCGGACCGTGGCGGCGAAGAGCTGGACCTCCTGCGTCACCAGGCCGACCCGGCTGCGCAGGTGGCGCAGGGGGACGGAGTCCAGGGGCGCCCCCGCCAGCCGAACCTCGCCCTCCGTCACATCAAAGAAGCGAAGCAGGAGGCGGGCGAGGGTCGACTTGCCCGAGCCGGTCCGGCCGAGCAGGCCAAGGGTCTGGCCCGGCTTAAGCGCAAAGGAGAGGTCGGCAATCGCCAGATCATCCCCTTCGTAGGCGAAGGAGACCTTGTCGAAGACCACCGCCAAAGCCCCGGTGGGGAGGGCGCCCTTGCCATCGTCTGCAAGGCGAGACTTGATGTTCAGGATTCCGTGCAGCCGTCCGATTGAGGCGGCCGCCCGCTGGAGCTCCTGCAGCTGGGTACGCATCTGCTCCAGTGGCTCGCGGAGCCGCTCGGTGTAGGACCAGACCAGGTAGATGGCGCCGACGGTGAGGGCGCCCTTCTGCCAGAGCCAGGCGCCCACGATGAAGAGGAGCAGGGTGGCGATGAAGAAGAGCGCCTCGGTGGCAGGCCACATGGAGAAGCCCCAGAGGCCGCTGCGTACCTGGATCGGGTACCACTCCTGCATCCGCTGGTAGAAGCGGCGCATGACGTAGGGCGCCGCCCCGTTGGCCCGAACGTCCTCCGTCCCCTGGAGCTGTTCGCCCACGAAGCCGAAGAACTTCGCCGCCTGCTCCCGGGCCTGGGCGATCAGCGGCACCGGGATCTTGCGGAGCCAGTTGAGGAAGCCGAGGGCGCCCAGGACGAAGAGGGTGAGCACCAGCCCGATCCGCCAGTCCTCCCGGTAGAGCAGGATGATGATGCCGAGCATCAGGATTCCGTTTGAGGCGAGATCGACGGCAAAGCGAGCGAAGAAGTTGGAGAGCGTCTCGATGTCGCCATCGATCCGTTCGACCATCTCACCGGGGGTCTTGGTCTTGTGGTAGCCCAGGTCCAGGTTG
>DATGYC010000014.1:0-7065 GCA_035298385.1 Symbiobacteriaceae bacterium
CAAGCGGCAACTGGACACAGCGCTGATGGAACTCTGGGAGACCCAGCGGCGGCAGACGGTGGTCGTGATTGACGAGGCGCACCTGCTCTCGCCAGCCATGCTGGAGGAGGTCCGCTTCTTGACCAACCACCAGATGGACTCGACCTCGCCGCTCTCCCTGCTCCTGGTGGGGCAGCCGGAGCTCGGGCGGAAGCTGACCCTGCAGGCGTTTGAGGCGGTAAGGCAGCGCATAACCCTGCGCTACCACCTGGAAGGGCTGAAGGTGGACGACACCAGGGCGTACATCCAGCACCACCTGACCGTGGCTGGTGCCGCCCGACCGCTCTTTAGCGACGAAGCAATCCGCCTGGTCTACCAGCGAACCCGTGGGATTCCGCGGGAGGTGAACAACGTCTGTTCGTCCTGCCTGCTCGCGGCCTATGCGGAGCAGAGGTCGGTGGTAGATGAGGCGACCGTGAAGACGGTGCTGGCCGAGTTTCCGGAGCACTGATGCGGGGGCACGAAAGTGCCCCCATCCCTGATCTCAGTTAGGTTCAGCTAACGTGAGCAGGTAGGGGGCAGTTAGCCTGAGCAGCGACATCATTGGCTGACTGGTGGTTAAGGCCGATAACATGACCCAGTTCATGGGCGGCAACACTCTGATACTCCTGACTAGTCGTGAAGACAGAGGTCTTGTAAGCGTTAATCAAAGCATCGGCAGAAGTCAGGGTCGTGCCACTAGGGTACAGATAGGTGATTCCAAGGTCCGTGCTTGCTGAATCCCAGTAGGAATTGACCGAGTTGAGCGCATCAGAGCGATTGTAGAAGTAGACCAAGGTCGATTGAGAATTCCAGTTGGATATCGCGGTAGAAAAGGCGTTGCGTATTGTAGAGCCGGGAGTCGCTAGATTCGAACCCCACCTGTAATCGATAGAAACTGTCTGCCCTGTCGTGTGGCTTCGGTAATAGCATGCCGGCCAAGCGGATTCGGCACCACATGGTGAAGAATCATCTATAACTACTGCTTGGCTCGCGGGTGCTGTCAGACAGGCAATGAAGAAAAACAACACGGCCAGCCATCGCTTCGATCGCATTAGCAAGTTCCCCTCTCTTTAATACTACACAAAATATAATGTAACGGTTTTTTCTGTCAATACATAAAACCCTGCCATTAGTCGTGCCTTACAGTGCGTAATACGAAGGAGCCACCCCAGATGGGGTGGCTCCTACTTGCGAACTTACTTGCGCTCCGCCAGCTGGACGTAGGCCAGCTTCTCCGGGCCGACGTACTCAGCACGCGGCCGCATGATGCGGTTGTTGGCGAGCTGCTCCAGGATGTGGGCCGTCCAGCCCGACACACGGGAGACCGCGAAGATCGGGGTGAAGAGGTCCGTCGGGATCCCCATCACGTAGTAGGCCGAGCCCGAGTAGAGGTCCACGTTCGGGTAGAGCCCCTTCTCACGCAGGACGACCTGCTCGATCGCACGGGTCATATCCAGCCACTTGGTGTTGCCAGCCCGCTTGCCGACCTCCTCGGAGAGCTCCTCCAGGATGTAGGCGCGGGGGTCCTTGGTCTTGTAGACCCGGTGGCCGAAGCCCATGATCTTCTTCTTGAGGGTCAGGGCCTCCTTGATCCACGGCTCCACGTTCTCGACCGAGCCGATCTCCTCTTCCATCTTCATGACCATCTCGTTCGCGCCGCCGTGCAGCGGGCCCTTCAGGGCGCCCACGGCAGCGGTAACGGCGGAGTAGATGTCGGTCAGGGTGGCAACCGTCACCCGGCCCGAGAAGGTGGAGGCGTTCAGCTCATGGTCGGCGTGCAGGATCAGGGCGACGTCGAAGACGTGCGCCTGGAAGGCGTCCGGCTCGGTGCCGGTCAGCATCCAGAGGAAGTTGGCAGCATGGGAGAGGTCGGTACGCGGGGCGACCGGCTCCTTGCCGTTGCGGATCTGCTCCCAGGCGGCGACGACGGTCGCGGTCTGGGCGGTCAGCTTGATCGAGGTGGCAACATAGTTCTCGCGGCCGGTCGACTCGGCGGCGGAATCAAAGTTGCCCAGAAGGGAGATGGCGGTGCGCAGGGCGGCCATCGGGTGGATGGTCTTCGGCAGCGCCTTCAGGCCCGCCAGGACCTCAGCGGGGACGTTCCGGGCGGCCTTCAGCTGGGCGTCGAACGCCGCCAGCTCAGCCGCAGTCGGCAGCTTCTTGTTGTAAAGGAGATAGGTGACCTCCTCGAACGAGGAGTGCTTAGCGAGATCCGCGATGTCATAACCGCAGTAGACAAGGCGACCCTCATGCCCATCAACGAAACAGATCTCGGAGTTCCCCGCAACTACATCTTCCAAACCGGCCTTAAACGTAGGGGACGAAGCCATGCCGATCGTCCTTTCTCGGGCGTGACCCCCATGTGAGTGGACGCACGCCAATAAGAGTTGATCTGCTGAACCGAGGACCCGCGGAACTCGGACGTATGATTAATACCTAGCCCTTAAGCAGGCCGGCGTTCAGCATCTCCACCATCGCCTTGACCCCAGCGGCGGACTTGTCGAGGGCCGCCTTCTCATCAGCGGTCAGCTCGATCTCGAGGATCTTCTCGAGGCCGTCGCCGCCCATCAGGGTCAGGACGCCGAGGCACATATCGTTGTAGCCGTACTCGCCCTCAAGGTAGGCGATCGTCGGGATGATGCGCTTGCGGTCCTTCAGGATCGCCTCGATCATCTCCACGATCGACATGCCGGGGGCATAGCCAGCAGAGGTACCCATCAACTGGACGATCTCGCCGCCACCCTTGCGGGTACGCTCGACGATCGCATCGATCTGCTCCTTCGGCAGGAGCTTCTCGACCGGGATGCCGCCGGCGTAGGTGTAGCGGACGAGCGGAACCATCTCGTCGCCGTGGCCACCGAGAACGGTGCCCTGGATGTCCTGGAAGGAGCAGCCGATGGCGTTGGCGAGGAAGGTGCGGTAACGGGCGGTATCAAGGACGCCCGACTGGCCGATGACGCGGGACTTCGGGAAGCCCGAGGCCTTCAGCGCCACGTAGGTCATGGAGTCGACCGGGTTGGTCAGAACGATGATCGTCGAGTTCGGGGCGTACTCGGCAACCTTCTGGGCCACGTCCTTGACGATGGCGGCGTTGGTGTTGACGAGGTCCTCGCGGCTCATGCCAGGCTTGCGGGGCAGGCCAGCCGTGATCACGACGATGTCGGAATCAGCGATATCTGCGTAGTTAGCGGTACCGCTAAAGTGGACGTCACGCCCGAAGACGGGCATGGCCTCCATCAGGTCAAGGGCGACGCCCTTGGCAAAGTTCTCGCGAGTAGGCAGGTCAACCAAGACGATATCGCCCAGGTCCTTCGCTGCTGCAAAGATGGCGGTGCCCTGACCGGTGAATCCGGAGCCGACGATGGAGATCTTATTCCGCTTCTTCATACTCTTCAAGCAACCTCCCTCTATCATTCGCGATGGGCGACGGATTTGGCCCGTCGCCCATCGTGCTATGAACGGTTTACTTACATGTTCTCGATGATCGCTTGGCCGAACTCCGAGCACTTGACTTCGGTGGCGCCTGCGGTGAGACGGGCGAAGTCGTAGGTGACGGTGCCTTGAGCGATCGCCTTTTCGAGGCCCTTAATAATGAGATCGGCGGCTTCGTGCCAGCCCATGTAGCGGAGCATCATCTCGCCGGAGAGGATGACCGAACCGGGGTTGACCTTGTCCAGCCCGGCGTACTTCGGCGCCGTGCCGTGGGTCGCCTCAAAGAGGCCAAAGCCGTCGGAGTAGGAGATGTTGGCGCCCGGGGCGATGCCGATGCCGCCGACGATCGCGGCTGCATGGTCGGAGAGGTAATCGCCGTTCAGGTTCAGGGTGGCGATGACGTCCCATTCCTCGGGGCGGAGGAGCATCTGCTGGAAGGTGATGTCGGCGATGCGATCGCGGACCAGGATCTTGCCCTCGGGCATCTTGCCCTTGAACTCGTCCCCCCAGAGCTCATCCTCGGTGATGCAGTACGACCGGAACTCTTGGGTGGCCACTTGGTAGCCCCAGTCCCGGAAGGCGCCCTCGGTGAACTTCTGGATGTTCCCCTTATGAACCAGCGTGACACACTTGCGCTTATTGGCGATGGCGAACTCGATCGCCGACCGCACCAGTCGCTTGGAGCCGAACTCGGAGACCGGCTTGATGCCGATGCCGATGTTCTCGCTGCATTCAGCGTTGGGGAGTTGCTTCTTCATCTCCGTGGCGATGAACTGCTGGACCTGCTTCGCCTCCGGGGTACCCGCCTTCCACTCGATGCCGGCGTAGATGTCCTCGGTGTTCTCCCGGAAGATGACGACGTCAAACTTGTCCGGGGACTTGACCGGGGAGGGCACGCCGGTGAACCAGCGAACGGGGCGGACGCAGGCGTACAGGTCGAGGATCTGCCGCAGGGCGACGTTGAGTGAGCGGATGCCACCACCGACCGGGGTGGTCAGGGGGCCCTTGATGCCGACGCGGTACTCCCGCATCGCCGTCACGGTATCATCGAGGAGCCATTCGCCGTACTTGTTCAGGGACTTCTCACCAGCGAAGACCTCAAACCAGACGATCTGGCGCTTCCCACCGTAAGCCTTACGGACGGCGGCGTCAAAGACCGGCTGCGAAGCCTTCCAGATGTCGGGGCCGGTACCGTCACCCTCGATGAACGGAATGATCGGTTGGTCCGGGACTTTTAGCTTCCCATCGACCATGGTAATCGCCTGGCCTTGGGACGGCGGGATCAGCCGCTCAAACTTTGCCACGTCGACACCTCCAGCATGACTGCCTCTTCCGGGAGATTATCACCATTTCCTCCCCTATAGTACCAATCTTTCTAGATGGGCGAAAGGGTTCGTATCCGTTACATAAGAAAAAATTTGTGCCGCAGTAAGTCTTTGACCTACTGCGGCAATACGGCACTTACAGGATTTTACGAGCGTATCTTCCAGCCCGTGTGGAATAGGTACCATCGCCGGTACTCAGTGGTCGCTGCGGTTGTTCGGGCGGAACGGGTGGAAGCGGTACGGCGGGCGCCAGGGTAGGGTAGTAAGGAATGGGCTCTGCGACGGGTTGTTCTGGCGGTGGGCTCAGGTCTGCACCGGACGGCTCTGGGGCGTACGTGCGGTGGGCAACGGGGTCTGTCGGTTGGGGCTCGTGGGCCAGCGGGGTCCGGCGCCAGGGGTTCAGGGTCGCCTCGGCCGGGATCAACTCCTGGAGCGCCTCGAGCGGCGCGGGTGGGCCGGGCTGAGCCGGAACGCCAGAGAGGGCGCCCGGGTCGATCGGAATGCCGGTCGTGGCGGGCGGCCAGGCCCAACCGGGTGCAGCGATTGGCGTCGGCTTGACAGGGGGGCTGGCGGGGATCGACTGTTGCGCCGGGATGGGTGGTGGCGGCGCCCAGGCTGGCGCGACCGGTGGGGCGTAGGGAGTTGGGCTCGGCCCGGGCGCCCCACCCTGCTGGGGCAACAGGGCCGTCAGCGACGGGTTGATCCCGCCGGCCCAGGGGTCGGCCTGCTGCGGCGGGCCAGCCTGGGGCTGGGCGCCCTGCTGCTGCGGCTGCTGTGGCTGGGGCGGCATCGGTGGCATGGGCGGCATCATCGGCGGCGGCGGTGGCATCTGACCATTCATCGGCATCCCATACTGGGGCATGGGCGGGGCGGCGATCATCCCGCGGGGCATGAGCATCACCTCTTGCACCATGTTTCTCTCATGCTATGCCGGGCGCACGGCCCAAGACTTCCGAATACGGTGGGGAGGGGGTGTGAGCATCGTGGAAGCAGAGAAGGAGCGTGTGGCGCGCGGCTATTCCCGGTCGGCCAGCGAGTACGACGCCCTGGCAGGCCAACTCTACATCAATGGGATCCGGCGGCTCCTGCCCCGGTTGCGAGTCCGGCGGGGGGCAGCCGTCCTGGACGTCGGTTCGGGCACCGGGATCAACCTCATAGAGGCAGCCCGCTGGTTCGCGCCAGCGCGCCTCCTCTGTGGCATCGACATCGCCCCGGGGATGGTGGCGGTCGCCCAAGAGAAGACGAACCACCTTGGAATCCCGGCCCAGTTTACGGTTGGGGATGCAGAGGCGCTCCCGTACCCGGACGGGCTCTTCGACCTGGTGATCTGCAACTCGGTCTTTCACTGGTTCCATGATCGACCGAAGGCGATGCGTGAGATGGCCCGAGTCCTGCGCCCGGGCGGCCAAGTCGCCCTGATCTGCGCCTCGCAGCCCTCCTTCAACGAGTGGTTCCATTTCATCGATGCCATCATGGGCCAGGTGACGGACGGACGGGCGAAGTCAGCCGTGCCAAACCTCCCCGGCGCAGGGGAGATCGCCGCCTGCGCGAGCGGGGCTGGCCTTTCGATCAATCACCTGCAAAACCCTACGTACAATGACCTCGTCCACGAACCAGATCGGTTCGTCCACCTCATGACGACGGTCGCCCCCCAGTGGGCGGCGGACCTAAGCCGGGAAGAGCAGTCCGTCGTCGAGGCGACGGCCGCCCAGTTGATGCGAGCAGGCTGGCCACAAGGATTCCCTGTCAGCTGGGCTGCCACGGAGATGATCGCAACCCGGGCGTAGGGGAGCATCTTGGGGATTATGGGATGAGGGAGAGTACCTATCCTTGTAAGAAAAACCTACTCTCCCCCTCCTCGATCTTCCACTGTCAATCACCGAAGATTCTATAACCCAAATAAGTGCTTTTGTTTAGACGAACCCTGTGATAAACTTAATGTGCAATAAAAGGTTCACACCTTGGGAGTATCCGAGCGAAGGGGAAGTCGACTACAAATGCTGGAACAGTATACGATCTCCGACATTAAGCAGTTGAAGGCGCTCTCTCATGCGTCCCGCGTCAAGATCCTCTCCTCCCTGGCTGAGAAGCCGATGACGGCCAAGCAGTTGGCTGATCTCTTCGGCGAGGAGCCTGCTAAGACGAGCTATCACGTCAAGCAGCTGCTGAAGGTCGGCCTGGTGGAGTTGAAGTTCACGCGCGAGACGCAGAACGGTATCGTCGAGAAGTACTACCAGGCGATCGCCAAGGAGTTTGCGACCGATCCCTACCTCGCCCGGCGCCCTGA
>DATGYC010000015.1:0-5196 GCA_035298385.1 Symbiobacteriaceae bacterium
ATAGCGAGCCGCAACCCCTAGCCCGATTCGCAGCGCCATCGAGGCCTCGTAGAACTCAAAGCGGGTAGCGTCCGGGGCGAGCTTGTACTCGCCAACGGCGGTCCATGTGGCCGAGTGGTGGTCAAGCTGGGCCGGATCGAGACGGTCCAGGGCCGACTCCCGCACGTAGAGAAAGCCGGTCCCGCGGGGCGCCCGCAGGTACTTCCGCCCCGTCGCAGAGAGCATGTCACAGCCGATCCGCTCGACATTGACGTCTAGTTGTCCCACCGATTGGCAGGCGTCCAGGAGATAGAGGCAGCCCGCCCGCCGGGCGATGGCGCCCACCGCCTCTGCCGGGTTGATCGTCCCGCTGGAGGTCGGAATGTGGGTGATGGCGATCAACTTCACCTTGGCGTCCATCATCTGCTCGAGGGCGGTCAGGTCAAGCTGGCCGCTCTCGTCGTTCGGGATCACCTCGACCCGGGCGCCCGTCCTGGCCGCCACCTGGAGAAAGGCGATGTAGTTAGAGGCGTACTCCTGGACCGAGCAGAGGATCCGGTCGCCCGGGCTAAAAGGGACGGCGTAGAAGGCCGCCGCCCACCCCCGGCTAGCGGAGTCCTGCAGGGCGATCTCGCCCTTCTGGGCGCCGATCAGTTCAGCAACGGCAGCGTATGTATCGGTGAGGCGATTCCATTCGGCACCCTCCAGCTCATAGCCGCCACGGAGCGCCTCAGCCTGCAGGTAGCCCACGACGGCGTCGATGACCGGCTGGGGCGCCAGGCTCGTGCCAGCGTTGTTAAAGTGAAGGACGGACTGTGAGCCGGGAGTCTGGGCGCGGGCAGCCTGCCAATCAAGCGTCATCAGGGGCTCCTCCTCTGCGGTCATCTCTAGCCGTTGGACTTCCCTCCACCGATCGTTGGTTCCTGCCACCCGAAAACGATCGATCGACAGAGGATTATTTATCATCCAAATCAAATAGCTCTGGGTGACTCTCACCGAAAGGGCGTGATCTGTATGACCTCCTTCCTCGTGATCGGGTGGACCGGGCTCCTGACCTTACTGGGCGCTGCAGGTGCACTGGCGTGGTGGCTCTTCCAGAGTCCACTTACGGAGGCGATTCCGGCACCCGTGCAGAGCGCACGCGTGCTGGGCCAGAAGTCTATCCTGTTGGCAGCCGCCGCCTTGTGCATCCTGGGCGCCGCCTCGGGTGGCATCTGGGATACGGCTTGGCACATGCGCTTCGGGGTCCCCGTGCAGGACTTTTGGTGGCCACCGCACATCACCATCTACCTCTTCACCTTCTTAGACGCCACGGTGGCCGGTCTCGCTCTGGGGCGCGTGCTACGGCAACCCGGCTCCATCCGGGCACGTTTCCGTAGCGAGCCCTTCTTCGGCGCCCTCTCTCTCTTTACGGCGACGCAACTTGGCTTCGCCCCGCTTGATGAGGTCTGGCACCGCATCTACGGCAAGGAGCTCTCCGGACTCTCCCTGCCGCATCTGCTCATCGTCTTCCTCCAGATTCCCTGCCTGCTCCTGATCGCGGCGGCCGTACGAGAGCTACAGCCGAAGAGCCGGGTCGCCACCTGGCTCCGCCTGCCGTTGCTCTTCGCCATGGCAGCCGGTCTCTGGGCCCTCTATGGCGTCTGTGCCGGCGACTGGGAGTTCATGCTCGCGCAGGGGAGGGTCCCGGCGATCCATCCACTCTGGTCCCGCCCGGCTTGGAGCTACCTCCTGCTCGGACTGGTCCCGGCCGCCTTCTTCCTGGGCGCCCTGACCTCGGTCCGGGGTCAGCGCTGGACCGCTACCACCACCGCCGTCATCGTCAACCTCTGGGGGTACGGCCTGCACCTGCTGCTCGCCCTGGCGGGAAACCCGCTCCCCTTCTGGGTGACGCCGCTAGGCTTTGTACTGGGGGGCCTCTGCATGGACCTCTGGCGCCAACGGCGGGGCGATGCCGGGGCGGGTGTCGCCTTTACCGTCGGGCACCTAGCCTTCATGTTGCCAGCTACGCTGCTCTGGTCTCGCTTCGTTACCTTGGGTCCTATAGACCTCGCGGTAGTGATCGTCGGTGGGGTCCTCGGTGGCTGGCTAGCCAGTAGCGCTGGGGTCAGACTGGGCGCCTGGCTGACCACGGCAAGTAGTAACCGTCTCTCCCAAGCCGTCTAAGTCGCAGAGGCCCCACCGGTTTGACCGGTGGGGCCTCTGCCTTTAGCTATTGGACCTGGCGGTCAGGAACGTCTCCATCGCCGGGAGACAGACCAGGCGTCTGACCACGGCGTAACCAAGCTGAACCGCGGGTCCCGTCAGCAGAGCGGCCAATACCGTGCCGACCCCGAGCGGGCCCCCAAGCCACCAGCCAAAGAGGCAGAGCAGGATGTCGATGCCGTTCTTGACGATGCCGACCGGGCGCCCCAGCTTCTTGGCTAGGCCGAGCATCATGCCATCACGCGGGCCGGAGCCAAGGTCAGCGCTGGTGTAGAGGGCGATCCCCAGACCGGCGATCAGGATCCCGGCGGCGACCATGATGAACCGAGCCACGATCGATCTTGGCGTCGGCACGACGTTCAGCGTGAACTGCATCAGCGGTCCGAGGAGCAAGATGTTCAGCACCATCCCCACCGAGGGGTAGATCGATAAGAGCAGATTGAAGAGCATCACCAGGACGCTGGCGATCAAGAGCACCAGGCTCAGTGCAAACGGCAGGTGCAGAGCAACGCCTAGATGCAGCACATCCCACGGGGCGGCGCCCAGGCCGGGCTTGATCAGCATCGCGTAGCCGAAGCACATGACGAGCATGCCGAAGGCGAAGGAGAGCAGACGTGAGAGGGTCGGTAGTTTGAACAGCATCCGGACACCCCCAAGGCATTGATTTATGACAACGCCTCATTCTAGCACCGTCGGGCGGTTCCTTCGTCGGGTCCACGACCGATTCCACTACCTACCAGATGTGACCAAGGGGCGCCCTTCCAATGGAGAGGGCGCCCCTACTCTGTTACTTTGTCGCGATGAGGAGCAGCTTCTGATCGACGTAGGAGCGAACCTGCCCCTCCTCGATCTGGATCTGGAACTGCGCCCGAACGGCGGGGCTGGCGTTCAGGTACCGCTCGGTCAGTTCCGCCGCAGCCTCGACCGGCATCTGCGCCCGTGCCACCCAGTCCGGGAAGTTGTGCTTCTTCAGGTGGACCTCGGTCTGTCGGACCGTCATGCCCGCCTCTGCCACGAAGGTACGCCACTCGGCCTCGGTGTAGGAGCGGACGTGGGTCGGGTCCCGCAGGACCTCGGCCCCGTTGATGAAGGCGTCCAGTTCCGGATCGGCCGGGACCAGGCTGTCGACAAGCACGAAGCGCCCGCCGGGGCGAAGGACCCGAGCGAACTCCCGGACCGCTTGGCGGATGTCAGCGAAGTGGTGTGGGGCGATCCGGCACGTGAGGATGTCAAACTCGCCATCAGCGAAGGGCAGGGCCTCAGCATCGGCGGGGACGAAGCTGACGTTCTGGTGGCCCTTCCCCAGGATGAACGCCTGGGCGGCCTGGAGCATCGCCTCGGTCAGGTCGGAGGCGACGACGTGGCCAGCGTGAGGGGCGAAGGCGAGGGCGGTGTGGCCGCCGCCGGTGGCGACGTCGAGGACCCGGCTGGTGGCGGTGACGCCGCTGAGGGCGACCATCCGGGTGAGATCATCACCGGAGGCGTGGGTGGTAGATTGGACGTAGGACTGAGCGGTGGCGCCGAACTGGGCCTGGACTCTTGCCTTGTGGTCGGACATGGGGGAGCCTCCCTATGTAGGTCTTCACCCTTCAGATTGGGCGCTTCTGGGATTGCTCCTGCTCAGGCTTTTGCATACCTCTATGCGCCAGGAACGTGTTTCTTGGTTGCCCTTAAGCGCTAGAGCGTCACCGTGCGAAGTGGGCGCCCCATGTTTAGCCAGCCACCCAAGTCACCATAATCACTACTACGAATCAACTCACAGGTGGTAGTGGTAATGGCTCAGATAGAACGCCGAACCCGTATTGGGTACTGGCGGAAGAAGATGGGACTGACACAGGCGGATGTAGCCGCAAAACTCCGAGTAACCCCGAAAACGATCAACAGCTGGGAGAGGGGCAAGACCACGCCAGATTGGTCCCATGCCGAATCTTTGTCGAGACTCCTCGGTCGCAGGGTCAGGGACCTCTTTCCTCACTCTGACTTCTAAGTTCAAGAACAACTCCCACGCCCTGGCGCATAGAGTTGTCTTGCAGCACCATGGGTCGGTTAGTTTTCCTGTGGATCATCATGCAGGTGAAATGACCGCTTAGTGCCCCTCCGCCACACCGGCCAGTCTCCCGCTCGCGAGCGGAATCTCCGGCAGGAAGAGCAGCAGTCCCAGCGGCCTCACCCTGCTGCAGCAGCGACTACTCCAATTATCGTTCCTTCAGATAGGCGTCTAGCTGAGCGGCGGGCTGCAGAACCGGGGTACCGTGACAGACCTCGAGGCGCTTCGGCTGCAACTCCCGGAGGATAGCGCTGCTGCGTACCGCTTCGGCCATATCGGCCGTGAACATCGCCATCGGGCGGCGTAGTTGACCTCGCTTGCTGGTGAAGAGATCACCGGCGAGTAGCACCTGATCCTGCTCGTGGTAGTAGGCGACGTGGCCGGGCGAATGGCCGGGGGTGAGGTAGGGCCGCAGTCCGGCTACGAGCGCCAGCCGGGCGCCCTGCCCCCCCGAAAACGGCTGGGCGGCGGGCTCTTCTGTCAGCGGCATCGCTGACTGGGTGGCCGGCTCCACGACGAGCGGCTGTGCCAGCCCCTTCGGCAGGCCAGTCTCCGCCTTTCGGCGGCGCGGATAGGGAAGCTCCCCCTCCAGGTAGGGCAGTTCGATCCGATGCGCGTAGACCGGGACCGGGTGCTGCTCTCGGATGCGCGTGACTGAACCCACATGATCGCCATGGCCGTGGGTCAGGAGGATGCGCTGCAGGGGCCCGGCGTTCAGCTGATCGATGAAGCGCAGAATGCCGCCCGCCATGATCGGGAAGCCCGCATCGACCAGGGTGACCCCGTCATCGGCGACAACCAACCAGACATGAACCGGAAAGAGCAGCCACGACTTCAGACTCCAGATATGCTCCGAGATGCGCTCCATCTTCATGCCGGTTCGCCCCCACTTCTTGCCGTCTCCTTGATGCCTCTCAACAGGACCGCCACGGCCAGATCGAAGGTCGGCCCCAGACGCTCCATCA
>DATGYC010000016.1:0-3197 GCA_035298385.1 Symbiobacteriaceae bacterium
GACGGCCTTCTTCCTCGATGAGGAGGAGACCGAACTCGGCCTCTTCTGGGCCGATTCCGGTACGGACACCTTCAAGGTCCACGAGTCGACGTCGGAGAACACCGCATCGATCGCACTCGGCCTCCTGGTCGCCAAGTATCCAGCCCTGCGGGTCGAGAAGGGCCGCGTGCGACCGTTCCCGGCGAAGATCGGTTCGCACGAGTCGATGAAGTGCCTTGTCCTGAAGGTCGCCCACATCGACTCCGTGCCAAGCGATAGCAACCGTAAGCCGAAGGCGGGGTCGTAGCCCGCTGACGGTTCGCGACCGTCCAGTCGAAGGTTGCTCCATCTGGGCGCCGCTTGCGTGAGCAGGGGGCGCCTTGTCGTTGCCCTCCCGGGCGCTGTGCCGAGCGGTCCGCCTCTCCCACCTGTTCCATCCGCGCTCCAGGCCGTTCCTCGGATCCTCCACGGCGTTCCATCCGCGCCCCACATTCCTCTCTGCTCGCCCCACGCCTGCCCCACGTTGCCCCACGCCTGCCCCACGTTGCTCTACACCTGCCCCACGTTGCCCTACGTCTGCCCCACGCTGCTCTACCTCTGCCCCACGCTGCTCTACGTCTGCCCCACGCTGCTCTACACCCGCCCCACGTCCACCCCACGTCCACCCCACGCTGCCCCACGTCTGCCCCACGTCTGCCCCACTCTTCCAGTTGTTTCGCCCGCAAATCTTATGTACACTAAGGCAAACGCCCTACCTTGGAGCTGATCTCGTGTTCGTCCGCCGCTTCGCTGCCGACCTCGTCATGATCCTCGTCGCCGTCATCTGGGCGCTGAACAACGTGATCATGAAGGGCGCCCTAGTCGGCTGGATCACCCCCACCGCCTTCAACACCATCCGCTTTGGCTCCGGGGCGCTCCTTCTGGCAATCGTCTGCCTCCTGATGGAAGGCTCCCTCCGCATCCCCCTCAAGCTCCTCCCCCAGGTGATGCTCCTCGGCCTGATCGGCAACGGTGTCAACCAGATGTTCTTCGTCAACGGCCTGGCCCACTCACCTGCTATCAACGCTGGCGCCTGGCTCGGCATCGTGCCGATCCTCGTCGCCTTCATCTCCGGCCTCTTCCGCATCGACAAGGTGACGCCATGGGTCTGGACCGGCGCAGTCATCTCGACCACGGGTATCCTGGCGATCCTCTATGCCAGCGAGGGCGGCTTCCACTTCGGCATCGGCGACCTCTACTTCGCGATCGCCGTCACCGCCTGGGCGGGCTACACCGTCTTCTCCCGCCCGCTCGCGCAGCAGATCTCGCCGCTCCGTGTCACCGCTGTCGGCATGTTGACGGCCACGGCTGGCCTGATCGTCATCAACCTCCCAGCCCTGCTGCGGCAGGACTTCGGCGCCGTCCCCACCGCGTCATGGCTGGGGATGGCCTACGCTGGTGCCCTCTCCAACGCCCTGGGCTACTCCCTCTACGTCTGGGCGATCAAGCGGGCCGGCCCTGCCCGAATCGCCCTCTACAACAACCTCGGCCCCGTGATCACCGCCCTCGGTGCGTACTGGATCCTTGACGAGGCGGGCGCCCCCCTACAGTGGGCTGGCATCCTGTTCGTCATGAGCGGCGTCCTCGTCGCCCGCTGGGAGGATCTCCGGCTCATGCTGGGCGCCCGGCTGAAACCGCGCGCCGAAGAGAACGCCTAACAAAAGGGACGGGCGCCGCAACGCAGCGGCGCCCGTCTCACTCTATACCCCCACAATCCAACCGATGGGGCAACGGGGTGGCACCGATCACAAAGCCACACCTGTGTTTGCTGGCAATCCTTCCCTGTCTATTGTATCATACATCGAAAGGGACTCTGTGCCAGGGAGGGATCAACCTACCCCCATGCGTCTACTCCTCATCGCTGATAACGAGCACCCCGCCCTGGCTGAGCATCTCAGCCGAGAGCGCTTTGGCCACATCGACGCCATCATCTGTGCGGGTGACCTACCCGACGACTACCTGGATCGGGTGATCACCACCTTCGCCTGTCCGGGCTTCCACGTCCGCGGCAACCATGACGCCGGGGTTCAGGCCGGTGGCTGGACCAACCTGCATGGTCGCTTCGTCACGTTCGGCCCCCTTCGGCTGGTCGGCTACGAGGGCTGCCGCCGCTACTCGCCCAACAACCGCGTCCAATCGACCGACGGCGAGATGTGGCAGACCGTCATCAAGACCCTCCTGCGCTGGTGGCTAAAGAAGCCCGACATCGTCGTCACCCACGCCCCACCCTTGGGGATCCACGACGGCGAGGACCACGCCCATATCGGTTTTAAGGCCTTCCGCTGGCTTCTGCAGCGCTTCCAGCCCGCCTTCTGGATCCACGGACACCAGCACCTCGCCTACAATCCCCTGGCGAATCGCATCGACAAGGCGGGCGCCACGACCATCATCAACGCGGATGGTTACTACATTCTGGAGGTATAGCGGATGGATTGGTTACGCCGACCGATGCCCTCATTCGATCAAGCCAAGGCGAAGCTAAACCTGCAGGACTCCTGCGACCTGGGCGTCATGACGGTGGAGGTCGACAGGATCATCGGCTCCGTGGGCCGCTGGCGCGACTTCGACGCCTCCTTCCGCCTGACCAACCCAGCCACGAAGCGCCGCTTTGAGATCATCTCCCAGAAGATGCAAGAGGGCTACGAGTTCCCGCCGGTCGAGCTCTACAAGGTGCAGGATCGCTACTACGTCGCCGATGGTAACCACCGGGTCGCGGCCGCCAAGAGCTTGGGCGTTCATTACATCGATGCCCACGTGCGGGAGTTCTTCGCCGATCCAGAGCACGAAGCAGCGACGGTCTACTGGGCGGAGCGATCAGCCTTTGAGAAGGCGACGGGGCGCTCGGATCTCGACTTCGCCCGACCGGACCACTACCGCCGCCTGCTCTCCGCCCTCGATCGCTTCCGCCGCCAGGAGACGAAGCGCCACGGCTACGACCTGGAACTACCGGCGGTGGCCCAGACCTGGAAGCAGGATATCGCGACCCCCGTCCGGCGGATCGTCCGGCGTGAGGGCTTGACCAAGCAGTTCCCCGGCTGGACCGAGGATGACGTCGTCCTCCATACGATCCGCCAAAACTACGGCCTGATGCGGGCGATCCGCGGGCCGGAGTTGGCGAACTACCGGGAGGCGATCGCGGAGTTGGTGGAGACCCATAACGAGCGGGTTGCCTCCTGGGG
>DATGYC010000017.1:0-2657 GCA_035298385.1 Symbiobacteriaceae bacterium
TCTAGGGGACGAATAAAAATACAAGAAAATACCCCGCGCCATACAGGTGCGGGGTAGGGCCGGAGCGATCTAGCCACCGGACCCGCAGTACGCCACCGCCGTCAACGCCAGCGCCTTGCAGGTCTCCACCAACGACTCGACCGAGACCCACTCATCCGCCCCGTGAATGTTCGCCCCCTCCGGGCCAAAGGAGAGGGCCGCCATGCCGAAGTAGGCGGCGAAGCGGCAGTCCAGCCCGGCCGTCTTGCCGGCGACGGCAGCCGGGCGCCCTAGTCGGGCCGTCGCATCCAGCACGGCGCCCACCAACGGGTCGGCCGAGTCCTGGACCCAAGGCTGGGCCCGCCAGCCGTACCACTCAAGAACGGGCGGGTGCTCCAACAGCCACGCATCCCCGACGCAGGCTGTCGCTACGGCAGACTCCACCTCTGCCTTCACGGCTTCCATCGACTCACCGGGGATGAAGGAGAGCCGGACCTCGATCTCGGCCGAGCCTGGGACGGTGGAGGCCCAATCCCCCGCCCGGTAGGTCCCGATATTCAGGTGGCAGGAGCGCCCCCAGCTCTCTTGGAAGAGCGGGTACTGGCAGCGGATCGCTCGCTCGCGGTCGAGCGCAAAGAGGGCCGCACAGATCCGGTTCAGCTTCTCGATCGCATTGACACCCAGATGACCCCGCCCGGCATGGGCCGACCTGCCCTCGACCCGAATCCGGCTGTAGAGGATGCCCGGATGGGCCACCACCGCTGCCCAGTTTGGCTCGACGCAGATCATCCCGTCGGCCCGATGGCCTGCCGCTAGCAGGGCGAGGGTGCCGCCCCCTCCCCCCGCCTCCTCCTCGATCACCGCGTGGATGGCTAGGTCGCCCCGCAGGGTGATGCCGCTGGCGCGGATCGCTTGGGCGGCGAAGATGGCGGCGACGAGGCCGCCCTTCATATCCCAGGCGCCCCTGCCGTAGAGACGGCCATCCTGGATCTCGGCGCCCCAGGGATCGACCGTCCAGGCTGAGAGCGGGGCCGGCGAGACGACGTCCGTATGGCCGTTCAGGATCAGGGAGCGACCGCCCCCGGCGCCCTTCACCCGCCCGATCACGTTCGGGCGACTCGCATAGGGCCAGGGATTGGGTACGAACTCGGGATGATTCTCCACCAGCGTGCGATCCGCCACGACCTGCTCCACCGCAAACCCCAGACGCGACAGAAGCCCAGCCACAAAGGACTGGGCCTCTTCTTCGTGGCCGGTCTCAGACGGAATCCGCACCAGGGCCTGCACCGCTTCGATCAGCTGGTCCCGGTGCGCATCCACAGCCTGTAGCAAGCGGGCTGTCTGCTCCATCGTCGATCCCTCCGGCTAGCGGGATAGATCAGCGGGGCCGGTACGCGTTAGATGAAGTCGAACAGGCTGAAGGCACCGTGAAAGCCTAGCCCCCAGATCAGCCCGGAGGCGATCATCCCGAGGGTAAGGCCCGCCAGCACCGGGGTGCGCTCCATCGTAAAGATCCGGCCGAGGACCATACCGCCCCAGACGCCCGTCGCGGGCAGTGGCAGAATGACGAAGATCGCCAGACCGAGCCAGCCGAAGCGCCGGAGGAGCGGGCGGTGACGCTCGACCTGCCCCTCGGTCTTGACCAGCCAGCGCTGCAGGAAGGGCACCCGACCGGCGTGGCGGTAGAGCCAGTTGACGACGAACCAGGCGATCGGAATCTGCAGGCAGTTCCCGATGATGGCCGCCGTGATGGCGACCCACGACGAGAGGCCGAGGGCGATTCCCGTCGGAATGCCGACGCGCAGCTCAAGCCCTGGAATGAGTGAGGCAGCGGCGGCTAGGAAGACGGCCACGAAAGGATTTCGCATCGCAACTAGGCCCATCATCACGACTCCTTTGTGCTTACTGCTCCGGGACGATGGCCTTTCCCCGCGCCATGATCCAGTCGGTGAAGGCGGCGGGCATGTAGCGATCAAGCCAGATCAAGAGCCGGTACCAGCCTGGCACGACCAGTTCGCGGCGCGGCCGCCGGATCAGGCGGCTGATCGCACGGGCGATCACGGCAGGACCGGGCATCGGGAAGTTGACTTCAGCGGTCATCTCGGTCCGGATAAAGCCGGGCGAGAGGATCGAGACGTGGATTCCCTGGGGGCGCAACTCCCGCCGGAGCGACTCGGAGAGGCCCCGGAGGCCGAACTTGGTCGCTGAGTAGAGGCCGGCGCTGCCGACGTGCCCTGCAACCGAGGCGATATTGATAAAGTGGGCGCCCCGCTTCATGTAGGGCAGCGCCGCCGTGACGGAGAGCATCGGCGTGATTAGGTTCAGGTTGACGACCTGTTGAATCGGGGCGAGCCCCTTGCGCCACCAGGGGATTGGGCCGCCCATGCCGGCGTTGTTGATCCAGAGATCGATCCGGCCAAAGCGCTCGGCGGTCCAGTCAGCGAGGGCCTGGACCAGCGAGGGATCGGTCAAATCGGCCGCATAGGGATGGACGTTAGGCCCGAGCTCTTGGGCGAGCGCCTCCAGTCGTTCGAGGCGGCGGGCGACGAGCACCAGGGTATGCCCCTCAGCGGCGAGCTGTCGAGCGGCCGCCTCACCGATGCCGGACGAGGCGCCAGTCAGGACGATGATCTTCACGGGAGGCCCTCCTTCACAGTTGACCTCCACCTCTTCGCCCC
>DATGYC010000018.1:0-2878 GCA_035298385.1 Symbiobacteriaceae bacterium
CGCCCTGGTCAAGGAGAACTGCTGCTGCATCAACCCGCTCGACGCCCTGCGGGCGCTGAAGGATGGGTTCGAGCAGCACACCGGCATCGCCAAGGATGAGAAGGAGGCCTACCTCAACTTCATCTACGAGGCACGCAAGGAGTACGACGAGGTGGCCAAGACGGAGATCCAGCGGGCCTTCAGTACGAGGGGACTCTGCTGAGTCGGTAATATCGAGGGGATGCCATCCGGTGGTGGCATCCCCTAAGGATTTGTATCGGTGCAGTCGGCAGTTGGTTAGGGGCTGAACCCACCCAGGAATAGAGCCGAAGGGCTATTGATACCCGCATGACAGCGGGTTTATACTAACGCCGAATCGAGGGGAATAACCACTGGTCCACAACGCGGTTCTGCTCGCACGTATTTGTGAAATACGGAACAAACGCACGGGTGTCCTGCCCACAAGGCAGAACGAAAGATCTTCTGTAGATGCCCTACGCACACAAATATTGTATCCACGAGGTTGACTGAGAATGCGACCACTTGAACGAGTGATAAGACTACTCAAAATGTCTTTGGCAGCAGGATTGTCCTGGTACTTGGCCTCGCTTGTATCGCCGCATCAGAATCCGTACTTTGCGCCCTTGGCAGTTGTCATCACGTTCCAAGCCACGGTGGCGGATACGGTGGCGAAGGCGTGGTATCGGTGTGCCGGCATCGTCGGCGGCGTGGCCGTGGCGCTGTTGATCGGCCACTGGCTCCACGTTGGCGCCGTCGCGATCGCACTGGGCGTCCTGATTGGCGTGGCGATCAGTTCGCTCCTGCACTTGGATCCACAGATCACGACGCAGGTAGGCGTCACCGTCGTGATGGTGCTGGCCTCCAGTAGCACGCCGCATTACGCAGCGTACCGTCTCTTTGAGACGCTGCTGGGAGCGGTTGTGGCCGTGGTGGTGAACGCCATCATCATGCCGCCAAGCGGAGCGCCTCACGGCTCTGATCGGGACGGCGTCGTTGGCGGACCTACGTGACCTATCGCGCGACCACCCTTGTTCCGGCGCCCAGCCGGACGGGGGTGGTCGCTTTTTACCTGCCAGCGCTCTACATAGGCTTTGCCATCACACTCGCGACAGGTAATAATTGGAAATAGGTCAACAGAAAGGGTGAAACTTGTGGGGAAAGAACAGCGGTTCCTGGCGGTCTTTACGTCCCTGACGCTCACACTCTCCCTGGCGGCTCCGGCTCTGGCGGTGAACCCGGCCTCAAGCCTGGCATCCACGGGTCAGACCCTCTCGATTGAGATCACCGGCCCGGCCGATGGCTCCCGCGTAAACGTTCCCCCCGGCGCAATAACTGTGACTGGTACCGCCTCCATCGGGCCGCTCTCTAACTCCGGAAACGTCATGTATGTGGTCGATGTCTCCGGCAGCACCCTGAGCCCCCTGAACCAGGACTGCAACGGCGACCATGTGGTCAATGCATTGGATGATCTGAATGGCGACAGCCGTCGTGGCTCAACCCTGGACTGCGAGATCGCAGGCGTGGTCGCCCTGAACGGGAGCCTGGCCGGATCCCCGGGCGCCTCGGCTGGCCTGATCGCCTTCGGCAATAGCGCAGCGATCGCTGACGTGGACCCCACGGGAGGCCCGCAGAGCTTCACCTCTCCCCTGAACGCCGACAAGAACGCGGCCGGTGGCCCGGACATGGAGCAGGTGGCCCGGTCGCTGGACGCCGTGGTCGGGCGGGTGGGCCTCTTTACGCCCTACACGGTGGGCACCCAGACGAACTACAACGCTGCCCTGACCCAGTTGGCCAGCGCCTTCAGTGGGAAGGCCGGGCAGCATAACATCGCCTTCTTCATGTCGGATGGCCAGCCGAACCCTACGTCGTCATTCACCACGGGCCCCGGTAGCCCGCTTCAGAGCGTGGCGGCAGCGGGGATCCATGTGAACACCTATTCGGTGGGATCGGCCGGGGCGGGCTGCGGCTCCACCTCTGCCCTGAAGCAGATTGCGGACGCCACGGGTGGCACCTGCACCGTGGTTAGCGATCCGAGCCAACTCAGCTCCATCCTCATTCAGCCGGCCACCCTATCAGGCGTGGCGGTCAGCCTGAACGGGGGGGCGCCCACCCCGGCCTCCCTGGCCGGTGGCAGTTGGTCCCTGCCGATCACGGGCCTACAGGGAGGCATCTGGAACGTGATCCGGGCGACCGTGACTGCCAGCGACGGCTCCACAGCGACCGCTGATATCCAGGTCTACGGCAACCGGGCGCCCGTCGCGGACGCCGGTAGCCCCGTGATGGTGGACGAAGGCTCCTCGGTGGTGCTCAACGGTACCGCCCTTGATCCCGACGGCGATGCCGTGGCCGTTTCGTGGGCGCCCTCGGCGCATCTCACGGGCGCTGGTACGGCTACCCCGACCTTCACGGCTGATGACGATATGACCGAGGCGTTGACCATGAGCGTCAGCGACCCGTACGGGCTGACGGCCGCCTCGTCTACGACCGTCACGGTCCGCAACGTGGCTCCGACTGCGACGTTCAGCGCCTCCACGCCGATCGATGAGGCCGATCCGATCTTTGTGAGCCTCACCGGCGCCAGTGACCCGTCTGCCGCAGACACGGCGGCTGGTTTCCACTATGCCTTTGACTGCAACGGCGGCGATCTGAGCGGCGCTACCTACGCCACGACCAGCAGCAGCAACGTTGTCACATGCACCTACGATGACGGTCCCAGCACCCACCTGGTGAAGGGCCGGATCATCGACAAGGATGGCGGCTGGAACGAGTACGCCGCCTCGGTCTCGGTCACGAACGTGGCGCCGGTGGCCAACCTGGGCAACTCGGGCCCGGTAGATGAGGGCACGCCCGTGACCATGACCTTCGCCGGCCAGTATGA
>DATGYC010000019.1:0-25514 GCA_035298385.1 Symbiobacteriaceae bacterium
CTGGGGCGCCCCGATCGCCAAGTGGGCCGGGTCGTCCACATCACCGGCACGAGCGGCAAGGGCTCCGTCTCCGCCTTAGTGGAGGCAGGCCTCAGGGCCGCTGGCTTCAAGGTGGGGCTCTACACCTCGCCCTCCCTGGAGCGTTTCACCGAACGAATCCAAGTCAATCGGCGAGAGATCGACCCGGTCGACCTCTGCGATCTGACGCAGGAGGTTCAGCCCCACGTCGCCGCCATGATCGCCGACGGCTTTGAGCAGCCGACTGAGTTCGAGGTGACGACGGCGATCGCCTTTCTCTACTTCGCTCGCAAGGGGCTCGACTGGCTCGTTCTGGAGGTCGGGCTGGGCGGCCGCTTTGACGCGACCACGATCGTGGAGCGGCCGGTGGCGACCTGCATCACGAACATCGGGTTGGATCATACCGAGTGGCTCGGGCATACCCATAAGGAGATCGCCTGGGACAAGGCTGGGATCATCAAGCCCGGGGTCCCCTGCGTGACGGCGACCGATCATCCGGAGGCGCTTGAGGTGATCCGTCAGGTTGGGCTAGAGCACTCGGCGACCATCCAGGAGGTCGTGGCGGATGACTACCATGTACGCCACTTTGGGCCAGAGGGGCAGCGGGTAGACCTGCTGGGCGCCCGTGGCCTCTACCAGGGTGTCGAGCTAAAGCTGCTCGGGCCGCACCAGGCGCAGAACGCCTGCCTGGCTCTCCGACTCTTGGAGCTCTGCGGTATCAAGGAGGAGGCGATCCGGGCCGGCTTCGCCAAGGTGGAGTGGCCGGGGCGCTTTGAGCGGCTGCTTCTGAAGGGTGGGCAGATCGCCGTGCTGGACGGGGCGCACAACCCGGCCAAGTGCCAGGCGCTGGCCGAAGCGGTCAAAGCCTACTTCCCTGGCCAGCCGGTCGTTCTGCTCCTGGGCGCCCTGGCTGACAAGGACGTAGCCGAGATGATCCCGCCCCTACTCGACCTTGCCTCGGTCGCCGTGGCGGTCACGCCGCACAGCCCGCGCAAGCTGGAGGCGGCTGAGCTGGTCAAGCTGGCCAAGCAACTACGGCCTGGTCTGAAAGTGATCGCAGCCGACTCGATCGAGCAGGGCGTGCAGCAGGCGTTGATCGAGGCGGGAACGGTCCAGCCACCGCTCGGACAGGCAGGACCGGCACCGCTCATTCTGGTGACGGGCTCTTTCGCTGTGGTTGGACCGGCGCGAAAGCGTCTCGCGGAGCTCTCTGCTCGGGGCTAGAATCATCGCTTGTCCGATTGATCGACGTTTCCCGAGGACAGTGCGATTTTAGTCCCGGAGGGGAACGTTGATCATTAGTCGAGCATACTTTGTCCCGTCTTCTCATAGAGATGAGTTGTACAACCCGTACAGGCGGCACAGGGCCCGGGGCCATGGCCGGGCCGTTTTGTGACGACCCACCGGCGGGGAGAACAAACAACCCATCATCTGTGTGGGAGGGGAAGAGCTGTGCATCGCTTTGGCAGATCAGGACAGCTAAAGAAGGACCGGTGGGGCGGCAGTTTCATTTTGATCGCCGGACTCGCGCTTGCGGCCGCCTACCTAACCGGGGACTACCTGCAGAAGAACCTTTGGGCCGGCAACAAGACGGCGGCAACGGCTCCCAAGGGGAGCGATCAGACAGCTGGCATGACCGATAACCTCAACCCGGTCGTCGCTGTCCAACCGGAGGCGTTTAACCTGTATGCCGTACAGGTCGGCGCATTCAAGTCCCCGACGGGCGCCCAGACCAAGGCCCAGGAGATCAACGCACAGGGCCATGTGGGGTTCGCTAACATCAACACCAACGGCACCTCCTACGCCTATGCCGGCGGCGTCTTTACGGACAAGCAGGCGGCCACCAAGTACCTGGCGGACCTGAAGACGGCGAAGGTCGTGACCGACGGCTTCATCGCCACCCTGAAGGTCCCGTATGGCCCTGATGCGATCACGGCCATGGCTGGCGAGACCAACAAGAACAGTGTCCAGAGCGGCTACTCCACGATGAATACCTATCTCCATGAGGTGGCTCTCTGGATCGAGAATCGAGCCGATGGGAAGGACAACCCTGTAGCCGATATGGTCAGCCTGGGCAAGAGCCTTGGCAACTTGGCTACGGAGATGGAGAAGTCGGCCCTCACGGATGAGAAGATGAAGCAGTTCGTGGCCGTGGCGAGAGAGGCCGGCCTGCACGCAGAGATGCTGCAGGGCGCCGCCAGCACCATGGACACCTCTGCCGAGTACATGAAGGCCCTGAACGGTTACGTTAGCCTGTTGGCACACTACAACAGCCTGCAGTCTAACACCACCGCTTCCAACCAATAGGTCCTCGAGAAGGTCGCCACCATGGGGCGGCCTTCTCTCTTGTCCCCGCTTGTAAATTTATGGGAAATAGGCTAAGCTGTAGCTTGTAGCGCAAACTTGACAGGATTTTTTTGGGTAGACCCCGAAACCACTCCCGAATCTGGTATCGTCGAATGAGGGAGTGGACAGGCGTGAGGCGTGGTTGGCTCGTTTTGCTCTGGGCGATCATCGGTGCGGTGGTCGGCCAGCTAATCGGCGTGGCGCTTGCGGATAAGGTAGCCATCCTGAATCAGTCGATCAACCTTGGCTTCGCTCCGGTTGTACTCGACTTGGCGTTTATGACGATAACGCTCGGCTTGATGATCAGACTATCCATTGCCGGGGCGATCGGGCTGGTCTTTGCTCTCTGGCTGGCCCTGCGCTCCTAGCCTTTTAGCTCGGAGGGAGAATCCGTGCAGATCATCCTCGCCTCCGCGTCGCCGCGGCGGCGCGAGTTGCTTGGTCACTTGGGGCTTACATTCGCCGTGCACGCTGCCAACGTGGATGAGCGAGTGGCCGAACCGCTCTCGCCCGCTGTACTGGTCGAGCACCTCGCTGCCATCAAGGCCGCGGCGGTCGTTGATACCTACCCGGATCACTTGATCATCGGGGCGGACACGATCGTCGTGATCGATGGGGAGATTCTCGGTAAGCCGGTTGATCGAGACCATGCGATCGCCATGCTCAGCCGGTTGCAGGGTCGGGAGCACCAGGTTCTGACCGGGATTGCTCTCCGTCAGGGCGAGCGATCCGTCGTCGCCCATGAGGAGACGGTCGTCCGGTTCCGTCCATTGACGATTGGTGAGATCGAGCGGTATGTCGACTCGGGTGATCCGATGGACAAAGCGGGCGCCTACGGGATTCAGGGCCGAGCCGGTGCCATGATCGAAGGGATCCAGGGCGATTACTTCAACGTGGTGGGGCTTCCCCTCTGCCGCCTGGTGCAGTTGCTCTCCTCCTTTGGCGTAACGGTCCTCTAGCAGGCGGGGGCAAACTCCGAGGACGGTGCGATTTTAGCCCCGCAGGAGTTTGCCCCCCGGAGGGGGCGCCCCCCAGAAAAGGGGGCGGCGCAACTTTGTCCAGGCCCATGCGCTTGATCCCGGAATCGGACCGGCCCCGGGAGAAGCTTCTGCGCCTGGGCGCTGAAAAGCTTGATGATGAGGAACTGCTGGCGATTCTGATCGGTTCAGGGACACCGGGGCGGTCCGCCCTCGATGTGGCGATCGACCTGCTCGCCAAGTGTGAGGAGCGGTCGCCCAACGCGGGTCTGCGTGGGCTCTTCCGGTTACGCAATGGCGATCTCAAGAGTTTTGTACCGGGACTGGGCCCTGCCAAGCGTTGCTTTATTCTGGCGGCGCTGCAGTTGGGATTCCGGCTGAAGGAGCAGGAGGCTCCTAAGCGTCCAACCCTCCGAACGCCGGATGCCGTCTACGAACTTGTGAGGGCGCAGTTGGAGCACCTGGATCACGAAGAGTTGCTAGTAATTGCCGTCAACGCCAAACACCTTCTGATCGATGTAGAGTGCGTCACAAAGGGGACGCTAACCTCGACTCCCATTAACCCGAAAACGGTCTTTCAATCGGCGATGCGACTCGGGGCCTGGGGCATCATCTTGGTGCACAACCACCCAAGTGGCGACCCACACCCTAGTCGGGAAGACAGGGGAGTGACCCGCCGGATCGTGGAAGCGGGAGCGTTGTTGGGCATTCACGTGTTAGACCACGTCATTATCGGGGATCGGTGCTTTGTCAGTCTCCGGGACGAAGGACTTGTAGATTGGTCGCAGTAGGATCGTTGACCGCATGGCAGCATGGTGCGAATTTCGCACCGCAGGATGCGGTGGGCGCTGGTCGCAGCTAGAAAGGGGAACACGTCCGTGGCGTTCTGGTCGTTGTTTGCACGCGATATGGGGATCGACTTGGGCACCGCCAATACGCTGGTCTACGTGACGGGCAGGGGCATTGTGATTCAGGAGCCCTCCGTCGTGGCCGTGCGCCGCGATAAGAAGGAGGTCCTGGCCGTCGGCGCGGAGGCCAAGCAGATGCTGGGTCGTACGCCGGGGAACATCGTGGCGATCCGCCCGATGAAGGACGGTGTCATTGCTGACTTTGACATCACCCAGACCATGCTGAAGTACTTCATCCAGAAGTCGAATCAGCGGCGTGGGCCGTTCCGGCCGCGCGTCGTCATCGGTATTCCGTCTGGCGTGACGGGCGTTGAGAAGCGCGCCGTGCAGGACGCTGCCATCCAGGCGGGCGCCCGCGAGGCCTACGTGATTGAGGAGCCGTTTGCGGCGGCGATCGGCGCTGGCCTGCCGGTCGAGGAGCCGACCGGTTCGATGGTCGTCGACATCGGCGGCGGTACGACTGAGGTCGCCATCATCTCGCTCGGCGGCTTGGTCACCTCCAAGTCGGTCCGCGTCGCTGGTGATGAGCTGGACGAGTCGATCGTCCAGTACGTCAAGCGGACCTACAACATGCTGATCGGTGAGCGGACGGGCGAAGAGGTCAAGATGACGATCGGTTCGGCCTACCCCTCCCAGAAGGAAGACTCGATGGAGATCCGCGGCCGTGACCTCGTCACCGGCCTGCCGCGCACCCTGCGGGTGACGGCGGAGGAGATCCGCAAGGCGATCCAGGAGCCGGTCTCCTCGATCGTGGACGCCATTAAGATCACCCTGGAGAACACCCCGCCCGAACTGGCGGCGGATATCATGGACCGCGGCATCGTGATGACCGGCGGCGGCGCCCTCCTACGCGGGATCGACACCCTGATCTCCAAGGAGACTGGCATGCCGGTCCACATCGCCGAGGATCCGCTCCTCTGCGTGGCCAAGGGCTGTGGCCGCTGTGTTGACGATCCCAAGATGCTCCGGATCCTGAAGCGTGTAGCGGATCGGGCCTAGCGTCAATTTGGGAAGCGCGAAGGGAGCGGCATGGGCAGCGTGATGCGGAATTCGAAGGGAGTTCGTCGCCTCGTCGCGGTGCTGGTCCTGCTAGCTGTCATCTTCGCTCTGATGGCGCTCACGGCCCGCCCGCGCACTAACGTCACCCCAATGGAGAAGGGGATCGCCACCCTTCTCTACCCTTTCCAGGTGGCAACGGATTGGGTCGCTGATAAGGGGAAGGGCCTAGCTGCTTCGATTCGGGAGTTGACCCAACTGCGGGACGAGAACGCCCGGCTCCGCGCGGCCGTCGAGGGGGGCGCCCAGGATAAGGCGACCGCCGAGCGGCTTATGCAGGAGAACCGGACCCTGCAGGCAGAGTTGCAGATGAAGGAGCGGGCTAGCTACCCGCTTCTGTCGGCGCAGGTGATCAGCCGGACCTCAGACAGTTGGTACCGGACGGTTGTGATCAACCGAGGTGGCCGTGATGGGGTCGAGACCAACATGGCCGTCATCAACTGGCAAGGCATGGTCGGCAAGGTCCTTTCGACCACCCCGTTTACAGCGACAGTGCAGTTGTTGACGGATGGCGGTTTCTCCGCCGGGTCTAAGGTCTCCTCGGGCGACATGGGTATCGTTCAAACCGTCCAGGGCGGTGAGGTGCGAATGGAGTTCTTCTCGACTGCACCGACCGTCAAGCCGGGGCAGCCGGTCTTCACCTCTGGACAGGCAATCTTGCCGCCAAACCTCCTGATTGGTTACGTAGAGAGCGAACCGACGGGAGCCGTCCCGAAGGTCGTTACCGTTCGGCCGGCCATCGACTTTAACAAGCTGGACGCCTTGCAAGTGGTCATGTTTACGGCTCAGGCCGAGCGGGAGGGCCACTGATGAGGTACGGGATTCTGGCCACCATCGGGTTGGTCGGGTTTCTCATCCAGTCCGTGCTCGGCGCGTACCTATCAATCGGGGGCGCCATGCCCAGCCCATTGCTGCAGATTACCGTGACGCTAGGCCTGCTCTTTGGCTGGCGGATCGGGCTGGGGACGGGGCTGATCGGCGGCCTGTTGCTGGACCTGACGGCCGGCCGGTTGATCGGGCTACACCTGCTCTCCATGGGCCTGGTTGGGCTACTGATCGGTCTCCTCGAAGAGAAGGTCTTCAAAGAGAACTGGTTCCTGGCTGGGCTGGTCGGCGCAGGCAGTGCCATCCTCGCCCACGGCCTCAATTTTCTCTGCCTGGCCCTACTGGGCTGGCGGTTCGACCCGGTCCATACCTTGGTCGGAGCCATTCTGCCCTCGGCGCTCTATGACGGACTGCTCACCATGCTGGTCTACAGTCAGGTCTACAGGTATTACCAGTATCTGCGTCCCAACCCGCGGGGAACGATTGTATTACGTCGCTAAGGACGACGGGCCATTAGGCCCGTCGTTTTGTTACCCGTGGGGGGGCAGAAGATGGACGGTCAGAAGGAGCAAAACGAGCAGCGGCAGAAGGTGCGATCCTGGGTGCTGATCGGGGTGGTGACGATCGGGGGGCTCATGCTCGTCGGCAGCCTGGCTCGGCTCGCACTCTATGAGCGGGGTCAGTTCTCGCAGGGGGCACAGGAGCAATCCCTGCGCGTTCTACGCCGCGTACCACCGCGTGGGTTGATTCAGGACCGCAACGGTAAGCTCTTGGTCACAAACGAGGCGGTTAACACCGCCTACCTCTTCTATCCGCATTACAAGAACAAGCAACTTCTGACGCAGCTTGCCAGCATACTGGGTGTGCCGGTTCAGAAGCTGGAGGAGCGAGCGAAGCAGAAGCTGGATCTGATGCTCTACTACGAGCCGATTAAGCTGAAGGAAGGGATCACGCCAGCCCAGTACGCCATTCTGATGGAGCGGGCCAACGAGTTGCCAGGGGTAGAGGTTCATACCGACCCGATGCGGGTCTACCCCTTCAAGGAGTCCGCTGCGCATCTGCTTGGCTATGTGGGTGAGATTTCGGAGGCGGAGCTGGACCGCTACAAGGGCCTGGGCTATGTCACGAGCGAGCAGATCGGTCAGATTGGGCTGGAGGCCTTCTATGAGAAGGAGCTACACGGCGAACCTGGCAAGCGCGAGGTCGTCATTAACAACTACTTTCAGCCCCTGGGCGTGACCAGCGTGGTGGAACCGAAGCCCGGTCGGAACCTGACCTTGACGATCGACATGGACCTACAGCAGCAGGCCGAGAAGGCTCTCGAATGGGCGATGTATCGGCTTCGAACGGTGTCTGGCTCAGACGGTCCTTGGCCAAACGCCAAGTCTGGGGCTGTCGTCGTGATGGACGTTCACTCTGGTGCCGTCCTGGCCTTAGCCAGTCGGCCCTCCTACGATCCGAATCTCTTCGTCCGGGGCATCTCTGAGGCGGATTATGCAAAATTGCAGGATCCGCTCCTGACACCGATGATCAACCGTGCGGTACAAAAGGCCTATCAGCCTGGTTCAACCTGGAAGATGGTCACCTCCGCTGCCGCGTTGACCAACAAGGCGTATGGACCGTATGAGACCTACTACTGCCCGGGCGTCTATGACAAGGCGGGCAAGCCGCACTGCTGGCTCCCTGGTGGGCACGGTTCGGTCGATACGATCAACGCCCTGCGGACCTCGTGCGATGTCTACTACTACGAAGCCGGCTATCGACTGGGGCCGGACAAGATGGCGGCGATGGCGGAGAGTTTTGGGTTCGGAACGAAGACCGGCCTGGACTTGGGCGGCGAAGTGCCCGGACTCTTGCCGACCGCGAAGAACCGGGCGGAGATCTGGGAGAAGGAGCTGAACGACCCTTGGACCATCGGCCATACGGTCTCTTCGGCGATCGGGCAGATCGTGCAGGCCACGCCGCTTCAACTGGCGCGGTATGTCTCCGCGATCGGCAACGGCGGCACGGTACTGAAGCCGTACCTGGTGCAGCGAGTGACCGATGCTGATGGGAAGGTGGTCTTCGAGGCCCAGCCGACGGAGACGGGCAAGCTCCCGATCACGAATGAGACGCTAACGCTGCTCCGGCGGGGGATGGCGGCGGTTAATGGTCCAACCGGCACCTCGGACTATGGGCGCTGGCCATTGCCGACTGTCGGGGCGATCGGCAAGACCGGAACGGCGGAGAACCCACCCCGGGATGACTACGGGCTCTACGTCTCGCTCTCCCCGGCGAATGACCCGAAGTTGGCGATCGCCGTCGTCATTGAGCAAGCGGGGCACGGCTCCTCTGTCTGCCCAGCGGCCCGGGCGATCGAGTCCTACTTCCATAACGTCAAGCTGACGAACGGTGATCCGGCGAATATTCCGCAGAACTGGAACCCCCCAACCGTCACGGGTGGACAGCAACCGAGCCGTGGTGGGCAAGGGCGGGAGGAGGTTCCGGTGCCTCGCTAGAAGAGAAGAGGGGAAGATCCTTCGAAGTGCAAATGGCGGGCGCCCGAACAGATCGCAGGGCAAGTCACCCGTCCTTGGTTTTTTTTGTAAGCGAGGCAGGAACCTCACGCATTTCGGAGAATTAATCTGGCAGGAAAGCCAATCACCGGTTGGGATGAAGCACCACATGCAGCAAGAGATCGTCATCAGGGGTACGAGCAAGTCAGGGCTTCATGTTCTCCTCCCGTCGCAGATGGAAGTCTCCGATTTCTGTACGCTTCTTCGTCGCAAGCTGACCGGGGCAGGTCGGTTTTTCCAGGGCGCCGAGGTGACGGTTCGCACGGCGGGCCGCCCCCTTACGGCTGAGGAGCAGACGGCCATTCAAGTCGTCTTCGCCGAGGCCGAGATGCGCCTGCTAGCGGTGGACCTGGGGGAGGACCCGCTCCGCCCCCCGGCAGAGAGCAGGGCCGCTAGCGGCCCGAGCACCCTGCCAGCCGCCTCCGTATTGGCCTCCTCAGAGACGGCGCTCGTCGTGACCAGGACTCTTCGCTCGGGCCAAGCGGTCCGCCATGATGGGGACGTAATCCTCCTTGGCGACGTCAATCCGGGCGCTGAGGTGGTTGCCGCCGGGCACATCGTCGTAATGGGAGCGCTCCGGGGTCTGGCCCACGCTGGGTGTACCGGGAACCGTGGTGCCTTTGTAACGGCGGTTCGCCTGCGGCCCACGCAGCTTCGCATCGCGGGTGTAGTCGGGCGGGCGCCGGACCAGGAAGAGCCGGCCCAACCAGTGCCGGAGGTCGCACGCCTGCGTGATGGAATGATCGTCATCGAAGCGCCAGCGACGCGGTGAGTCTAGGGCTTCCAAAGGTCGCGGGTTCAAAGAAGGAGGAGCGGTACAGAGATGGGTCAGGTCGTCGTCGTCACCTCGGGCAAGGGCGGGGTTGGAAAGACTACCACTACAGCCAACCTCGGCAGCGCCTTAGCGCAGCAGGGCAAGAAGGTCTGCGTGGTTGATGCGGACATTGGACTGCGGAATCTGGACGTGGTGATGGGGTTGGAGAACCGCGTCGTCTACGACCTGGTGAACGTCATTGAGGGCGATGCCAAGCTGAAGCAGGCGTTGATCAAGGACAAGCGGTGCGAGAACCTCTACCTGCTCCCCGCCGCTCAGACTAGGAATAAGGATGACGTCAAGCCGGAGCAGATGAAGTGGCTGACCAAGCAACTCGCCGAGGATTTTGACTTCGTCATCCTCGACTGCCCGGCTGGTATTGAACACGGCTTCGTCAACGCCATCACGGCGGCGGACCGGGCGGTGATCGTCGTCAATCCGGAGGTCAGCTCTGTGCGTGACGCGGACCGGGTCATCGGTCTGTGGGAGGCCCAGAAGGACCGTGACGAGAAGACGGCGGCCATGCTGGTGATCACCCGCTTCCGGCCGGCCTTGGTCGAGAAGGGCGACATGCTGGACGTCAACGACATCATGGAGATGCTCGCAGTCGACCTGCTTGGCGTTGTACCGGAGGATGAGAAGATCCTGGTCTCCTCCAACAAGGGTGAGCCGGCGATCTACATGGAAGAGTCCAAGGCTGGTCTGGCCTATAAGAACATCGCCCGTCGCCTGCTGGGTGAGCAGGTGCCGCTGATGAATCTGGCCGAGGAGAAGGGCATCTGGGCCAGGTTTAAGCGGATCGTCGGCTTCGGGCGGTAAGAAAGGAGGCGCGCCAATGCTCGAATTGATCTCCAAGGTATTCGGCCGCGAACAGGCCTCCGCCGGGGTTGCCAAGGAGCGGTTGCGCCTCGTTCTCGTCCACGACCGAGTCGGGGGAGAGCCGCAGTTCTTGAACAACCTGAAGGAAGAACTGCTGGCCGTCATCAACCGCTACTTGGAGGTTGAGGATGCTGACCAGGCGGTGCGGATTGAGACTCGGTCCGATCAGGTCGCCCTGGTGGTGGATCTGCCGGTTCGGTCCATGAAGCGCGCGACGGTCTCCAGCGCCCGGTAATCAAGCCAGAAACCACCGGTCTTGCCGGTGGTTTCTCTGTGCGACGACTCGGCAAACCCTGTTATAATCAGAGGAAGGGGGTGGCCCTTTGAACTTTGACTTTCGACTTCTACGCAGCTTAGATAAGTGGCTGCTCCTGGCGGTCATTCTCCTGGTCGGGTTCGGCCTGGTCATGATCTCCTCTGCGGCGACCGGTTACACCGGGACAGCCGAGGGCGCCAAGCTATTCGTCATCAAACAGGGGATCGCTTTCCTGTTGGGCCTAGTGGGACTGGCCGTCGTCGTGCTCTTTGATTACGAGGAGTTCGGCCGGATGTGGATGCTGATCTACGGGCTGAACTGCTTCTTGTTGATGATCGTGCTCTTGATCGGTAAGATCGGCGGCGGTGCGCAGTCCTGGCTGGGTGCTGGTGCTGTCAACCTGCAGCCTGGTGAGTACGGCAAGATCATGCTCATCCTGACCCTTGGTCATTTCTTGGCCAAGCGCGAGGAGATCAAGTCCTTCTGGGATCTGATCCCGGTGGGCGTTCATGTGATGCCGCTCCTGATCCTCTTGCTGCTGCAGCCGGACTTCGGTACGGCCCTCGTCTTCGTGGTGATCACGGTCGCCATGCTCTACATGGCGGGCTATGCTGGTTGGAAGATCCTTGCCTGGATTGGGATCCCGGTCGGCTCCTTCTTGGGTTGGTTCTTCGCCCACGAGAAGTGGCCGATCATCTGGATGCCGCTCAAGGACTACCAGTTGGACCGGCTGAAGGTCTTCTTTAATCCGGCCCTGGATCCGAATGGCAAGGGTTACCATGTGCTCCAGTCCAAGATCTCCATCGGATCGGGCGGGCTCTTTGGCAAGGGGCTCTACCATGGCACCCAGAACATGCTGGGTTTCCTGCCCGAGCAGCATACCGACTTCATCTACGCTGTCGTCTGCGAGGAGTTAGGCTTCATTGGCGGTGCAGTGCTGATCGCCCTTCTCCTCTTCCTGCTCTTCCGTATCCTGCACGTCTCGGCTTCAGCCCGGGATCGGTACGGCGCCTTGATCTGCGTTGGCGTCATGGCCATGCTTGGCTTTCACGTCCTGGAGAACGTCGGTATGACGATCGGCGTGATGCCGGTGACTGGCATCCCGCTCCCGTTCATCTCCTACGGTGGATCGAGCATGATCACGAACCTGATTGGCGTGGCCCTGGTCTTGAATGTAGGGATGCGAAGGCATACGTTGCAGTTCCGCTAAGAAGCGACCCCCCGATGGGCAAAGCCTGTCGGGGGGTTCTTACTTTTCGCGCGAGCGTGCCTAGGGCGCCTACCTGAGCAAAAAATCAGGCGTTTCCTACCCGCCAGATCCATCACCCCCCGAATGGTCGTGCGGAACGCAAAGCCTTAAACTGAGGGTGTGACCGATATCACGTACCGACGGAGGCGACACCCCATGACCAAGCACCTGGACCGCCGTGCATTCCTCAAGCTCTCAGCCATTGCCACGGCGGGCGCTGCAACCGGGCTAGCCGGTGGCAGTGTGGCGCTTGGGGCGCCCTTTGACCCGAATCGCAACCACGTAGAGCCAGACGAGTGGGTCTACTCCACCTGTGGCTTCTGCGGTACCGGTTGCGGCATCGAGATCGGCGTCAAGGGCGGCGAGGCTGTCGCCATCCGGGGAACCAAAGATTACCCGGTCAACACGGGCTTCCTGTGCGCCAAGGGGATCCTCCAGTGGCAGGCGATCATGGCGCCGGACCGGGGCACGACCCCGTTGCTCCGCAAAAACGGTCAGCTAGTCAAGGCGAGCTGGGATGAGGCGCTTGACGCCATGACTGGCAAGCTGAAGGAGATCATCACCAAGCACGGCCCGAACGCCGTCGCCACGTATAATACCGGCCAGCTCCTGCTGGAGGAGTTCTATACCCTCGGGAAGATCCAGCGGGCGGGCATTGGCACCGATCACTGTGACTCAAACACCCGTCTCTGCATGGCTTCGGCTGTCTACGGCCACAACCGGACCTTCGGGGCGGACGTTCCGACGGGAGCCTATGCCGATGTGGAGGAGACCGACGTGATCCTCCTGGTCGGCTCCAACATGGCCGAGTGCCACCCGATTCTGATGGGCCGACTCACCCGGGCTCGGGAGCAGAAGGGGACGAAGCTGATCGTGGTCGATCCGCGGATCACGCAGCCAGCCCGAATGGCCGATATCCACCTGGCGATCAAGCCGGGCACGGACGTAACCCTGCTGAACGCCATGGCCCAGGTCCTGATTCAGGATGGCCTGATCGACCAGGCCTATATTGATGCATCCTGCTCTAACTGGCCCGAATTGAAGGCGAAGCTGACCCGCTACACGCCGGAGTTCGCCGCTCAGGTCTGCGGTGTGCCGGCCGAGGAGATCGTGGCCGCGGCCCGCCTGTACGGCAAGGCGCCCAGGTCGCTCTCCATGTGGGTGATGGGCATCAATCAGTCGGTCAACGGTGTGACGGCGAACCATGCCTTGCACAACTTGAACCTGATCCAAGGGAAGCTGGGCAAGCCGGGTTCGGCCTCGTTCTCCGTCACGGGTCAGCCGAACGCCATGGGCAATCGCTCCGCGGGCGGCTCCTCCAACTACCCTGGGATGCGGCCGATCGATAACGAGCAGGGGCGCCGGGAGATCGCAGCGCTCTGGGGCGTGCCGTATGAGAAGCTCCCGGCCAAGTCGACCCCGATCGAGAAGATCATTGACAAGATCATCGCTGGCGATATCAAGGCACTCTGGGTGCTCTGCACGAACCCGCTGCTCTCCCTGCCGGACCAGAATCGGGTGAAGCAGGCGCTGGCGAAGCTGGAACTCCTGGTCGTCCAGGACGCCTACTACACCGTCGATACGAACGAGTACGCTCACGTCTACCTGCCAGCCGCCATGTGGGCTGAGAAGCAGGGCGTCATGATCAACTCTGAGCGCCGGGTCAACCTGGTTCAGCCCTCGATCAAGCCCCCGGGCGAGGCGAAGTCCGATTTTGAGATCCTCCGCCTGGTCGCCCAGAAGATGGGCTACGGCCACTTGGTCGCCTTCCAGACACCGGCGGCGTGCTTTGAAGAGTTCAAGCAGACCACCAAGGGGCGCCCCAACGAGATGACCGGCATCACCTACGAACGGCTGGTCGAGCATCGGGGCCTGCAGTGGCCGGTGAGCGAAGCCCAGCCGAACGGCACGCAGCGGGCCTTCACGGACGGCACCTTCTTCACCAAGGATAAGAAGGCGAAGCTCTGGGCGGTCGAGCAACTCGACCTGCCGGAGCTGCCGGATGCGGCCTATCCGTTCATGCTGAACACCGGCCGGGTGCAGGAGCACTATCACACCGGCACCAAGACCCGGAAGATTAAAGAGATGAACCTGCTGGTGCCAACCGTCTATGTGGAGATCAACCCAAAGGATGCCGCCGAGTTGGGCATCGCCTACGGCGACATGGTCGTGATCGAGTCCAAGCGTGGCGCCATGAAGGCGAAGGCGGTGATCACGCAGATTGGCGCCCCGAAGTCGGTCTTTGTGCCGATGCATTTCCACGAGGGTCCGGTCAACGCCTTGACCGTCTGGGCCTTCGATCCGATCTCCGGTGAACCGAACTACAAGCAGCAGGCCGTCCGGATTCGCAAGGCCTAAGAGGAGGTGGACCGCTCTTGCCGACGCAACTTGGCTTCCACGCTGACATGGAGAAGTGCATCGGTTGTAAGGCCTGTGAGGCGGCTTGCAAGGACTTCTACCGCATGCCACCAGAGATCCGCTGGCGCAAGGTCCGCTCCTTTGAGATGGGCGAGTGGCCGAAGGCGCTTCGGGTCCACCTCTCCCTGGCCTGCAACCACTGTGAGGACCCAGCCTGCATGAAGGGCTGCCCGGTCCAGGCCTACTCCAAGCGTGAGGACGGTCTGGTGATCCATGATCCGACCGCCTGCATTGGCTGCCAGTACTGCACCTGGACCTGTCCCTACGGGGTGCCGCAGTTCGACCCGAACGAAGGCGTCGTCTCCAAGTGCAACGGCTGCTATCAGCTAGTCGATCAGGGCGAGCTCCCCCGCTGCGTCCAGGCCTGCCCGACGACGGCGCTGACCTTCGGCGATCGCGCGGAGCATGAGCGGACGAAGCGCGAGGCGGTCACGGTCGCCCCGGGCTTCCCGGACCCGACGATCACCCACCCGGCTACTCGGTTCGCCTGGCCCAAGAAGGGGCCGAAACCGGAGGTCAAGGTCCCGATCACCCCACCGGCAGAGGAGCACTAAGGAGAGATCAGCATGGTTGACTTTTTCCATGAGGCGCAGATTAGCCTTGTCGTCTTTACCCTGCTGTCGCAGATCGTGGTCGGGGCGATCTGGATTGTGACGGTCGGGGAGTTCTTGACCAGCCTGCCGGCGTTTCGGCAACGGCTGGGCCGTCTTGTGACGTGGACAGGGGTGCCGGTCTTGGGCCTCGCCCTGGCCTTCTCAACGACGCACTTGGGGCGCCCCCTCTACGCCTGGCGTGCGTTGCGGGCGCTAGGCACATCATGGGTCAGCCGGGAGATCTGGGCCTTCTCGATCCTCTTTGGCCTGCTCTGCCTGTATGCCTACCTCTGGTACCGGGACGAGCGGGGGGCTAGGCACCGGCGCCTGGTGGCGGTGCTCACCTCTATCGCTGGTGTTCTGGGCATCATCACCCAGTCACAGCTCTACATGATCCCGGGGCGCCCCCAGTGGAACCATTTCTCGACCATCCTGCTCTTTGGCGCCACGGCGATGATGCTGGGCGCCCTGCTGGTAGGCGTGATCACCACCCTGATCGCCCACCGGGAGGCGCCGCTCCGGGCGATGTACCAACACCTTGCCGCTAGCCTGCTCGGGGCGGCGGCGCTCTATGGGATCGGCTTCATCGCCCGGATCATCTACCTGGCGCAAGGACAGGACGCAGCCGGGGTGATCTTGGGCGGCGCTGCGACCGGAGCGGAGACGGTGGGCACGGCGCTCACGGTGGGCTGGACGATCGTAGGGGCGAACCCGTTCCTCTCCTCGATGGAGTTGTTACTGGCTGTCGCTGTTCCTTTGGTCGCTGGATTGACTCTCGTAACGATCTGTTGGCACAAGGGGTCGATCAAGCTCGCTAACCGGCTGATTCACTCGACCCTGGGGCTGGTCTTTGTGGGCACGCTGGCAGGCCGGGTCATCTTCTACCTGACCGGCAAGCCCTGGTTCTAGGGGAAAGGAGTGCTGGCAGATGGATCAGGAACGGCGCAACGCTCTGCTGACGCTGGGCGCGGGTCTTCTGGCGGGACTGGGGCTCGCTTTGGCAAAGAAGGGGATCACGGGGCCAGCAAAGCTGGTGGCCAAGCTTCCCCGACCGGGCGCCCCAGCAACGAACTACGGTTACCAGGAGACCGAGATCTCCTAGACATAGGGAAAGGGCGGTCACAAGTCGTGACCGCCCTTTGGCTTAGGCGCGTTTGCGGAGTAGGGGCTGTCCAAGACGGAGACGCGCCCCGTGGGTCACCTCGGGCGCCCACTCCCAGTCGCCTGGTTCGACGAGGAGGATTACGGTTGAGCCGAACTCGAATCGGCCAATCTCAGCCCCCTTGTCGAGCAGAGGGCCGTCGGTGATCACCTTTAGCTCGACCTGGGCGCCCGCCTTGTTCGTGCCGAGCGTCTCGTCATAGACGACCTTGACCGATCCGACGATGGTGGCGCCCACCTTGACCATGGCGATGCGACCTAGCTGGGACTGCAGGTAGGTGACCAACCGCTCGTTGATGGCAAAGAGGCCGGGGACTCGGTTGACACCGGCCTGGTTGACCGGCCACAGCTTGCCGGGGATGTAGGTCGCCCCGACCACTTGACCCGCTGCCGGGGTATGGATCCGGTGGTAGTCCTGTGGGCTTAGGTAGATGGTGATGTACTGGCCACCCTCGAATCGCTTGGCCTCCGCCTCATTGGCGAGCAGGGCTGCGGCCGTGTAGGTATGACCCTTCGCCTGGATCAGCTCACCGCGGTCCAGACGGCCGAACTGGGCAACCCGGCCATCGACCGGGGAGACCATCAGGTTCTCGTCGGCTGCGATGGGACGAACGCCGGGCTTCAACTCGCGCACGAAAAAGTCCAACAGGGTCTCGTAGGCCTCGATCGGGAGGGAGGCCTCTTCCAGGTTGATCTGGAATCTCTGGGCGAACGGGCGGATCAGGGGACGGCTGAGGCGGGACTTGGCGAAGCGCCCGGCCATGGCTGAGACCCAGTTCTTGGGCAGCAGCCAGAGTAGGCCGATCAAAAGATGCTCGGTCAAAGGCGTGGAGCCTCCTTCGGGTTGCATCGAGAAGGGACGACAGTATCAAGATACCAGAAGGGCGCCCCGATGATAAGCCATCGAGTGCTGGACCGTTGCACAAATGAGGCAAAGTGTGATATGTTCGCCTGTGTAACATCTTCTTTTTCTGCGAAGGAGTCACGCTCACGTATGGTTGGACGCAACGATCCCTGCCCGTGCGGCAGCGGCAAGAAGTACAAGAAGTGCTGCCTGCCCCAGGATGAGGCCGGGGCACGGAACCGTTCCCAGACCGAGGAGACCTATACGAACCTCCTGCGTGGGCTCTCCCGGCTACCGGGAGGCCTAGGCCTAGCCGAGATGACCTATGCCCGGACCCACTTCTTTGGCGAGGATCTCTCCCTGCTGGATCTCCCCCAAGCGGAGTACCTCTCCTTCCTGGACTGGCTGCTCTTCGGCTATCAGACCCCGCCGGCGGGCGAGTCGATGGCTGACCTGTTGGTCGAGCAGATGCCGGTTGGCCCGCAGAAGGAGATGCTGGATGCGTGGCGCAAGACGGTTCCGTCGCTCTACCGGATTGACCTGGTGGCGGGGAACCACATGACGGTGGCTGACGCCCTGACCGGCGAGCGGCTCGTCATCGATATGAGTGGTGCAGCGGTTGAGGAGCCGGGTGCCATTCTGGCTGGCCGCTTCCTCGCCGTTGGTACAACCTATCGGCCGTCCTTCGACCTGCATCGTGGACCGGATCTGGAGTTGATCCGGCCGCTGCTGGAGGCGGAGTTGGAGCGGCTGCGCCGGGCGAAGCCGGAGGCGACCATGACCGACTTCCTGCGCCTGCGCTGGCCGCTGGTGCGCGAGTTGGAGGGCGCCCTCTCCGTCTCCGAGGATGACGGCAAGGTTGTTCACGTGCCGACGATCACCGGACCGGTCTCGGGTGGCCGTACAGAGTTGGCGGCGGATGCGCCGGCTAGCTGGCAGGCCGTCCATGAGAAGCTGGCGGCCTCGGCCTCTGGCTGGACCTGGGATGCGCGTCAGCGGCTCCTGCGGCTCTGGGTTGACGCCGCCGAGGCGATGCAGCCGAAGGTCGCAAAGGCCGAGCCCTGGGCGGCGGCGATCGCTTACCTGTACCGCGCCAAGGTGACTGGTGAGTCGATCACCCAGACCGAGATCGCCGAGCAGTTCGAGACCTCGGCCTCGACGGTTGGGACGAAGGCCCGTGAGATCACGACGGCCCTGAGCCTAGAGGCGTGGGACGATCGGTACGCGGATGTCCTGGCGCCCGACTGGCGGACGCAGTGGGGAGCGAAGCTCTTCGCTTAGGCGAGTAGCATGCAGGGTAGCAAAAAAGGGGACGCGACACAGGTCGCGTCCCCTTTTCAGTCTCAAGCTACTCGACCTCTTCTACCTCAGCCGTGAACTCAATGCCACTGATGCTGACGCGGAAGGTGCGGGGCGCCAGGGCGGGCGCCGGGAAGCGCTCCGGCTCCGGCAGGACCTCCGGCACAGTCTCCTCTGGCTGCGGCGGTGTGGGCTCCGGTCGAGCTACGCCTTCCACGTGGGCCATCCCCTCGCCCCGCTCGAGCAGGCGGCGGATGACGGCCAGGCGGCGACGCTCGTGGCGGGTGATCGCCTGCGCCTCTGCCAGGGTGACTGGGGTGAAGCGAACGTGATCGCCGGGGCGCAGTTGACCGGCCCGGGCCAGATCCGGGTAGATGACGACGCCGATCTTGGCGTAGCCAGCCACCGTCTGCCGATTCCCGAGTAGGAGGATCGGCTGGCCGTTGGCCGGGACCTGAATCGAGCCGGGGGCGATCGGCTCAGAGAGGATGTCGGCACCACCGGGGCCATGGACGAGGGGGGCGCCGCTAAGGCGGATCCCCTGTCGGTCCGTGGTCGGCGTGACCATGTAGGGGTCGCCTGTTAGAGCTTCGAGGGCTTCAGCCGGGAAGGGCTGGGGGCCGGGGACGAAGCGGAGGGTGACGACGCTCCCCGCTACCGGGGCCGCCCAGTCGGGGCGGTGGGCTGGCGGGAGTGCTCGCCCAGCGATCTCGGCGGGGGCGTGCAGGGGCAGGTCGATCGGGATCCAGTCCCCGGCTTGCAGGGGGCGCCCCAGCGGCCCGACCTTGCCGAAGAGATCCTCCGAGAGGGAGTCCAGGACCGGCGGCAGCCCGACCCCGCCCTGCAGGCAGAGGTAGCTACGGCACCCCTGCTGGACGGTACCCAGACTGATGCGGTCACCTGGGCCTGCTAGGTAGGACTGCCAGGGCGCCAGGGCCTGCGGCGCCGAGCCGTCAGTCGGGAAGAGGGTCGCCTCGATCGGGGCGCCCGTGATGGCGAAGGCGAGCGGACCGGTCACCTGGAGCTCGGGACCCTGCAGGGTGATCTCCAGGGCAGCGCCACGGGCCCGGTTGCCCAGGAGCCAGTTACCGACCATCAGGGACCAGAAGTCGACCGCTCCAGCGGGCGAGACGCCGTAGAGCGCATAGCCACGGCGCCCCAGGTCCTGGATCGTCGTCAGCAGACCAGGCTGGAGGACGCGCAGGCCGGCCTGTGCCTC
Organism: Symbiobacteriaceae bacterium; assembly: GCA_035298385.1. GTDB lineage: Bacteria > Bacillota > Sulfobacillia > Symbiobacteriales > Symbiobacteriaceae > DATGYC01. Next base: position 19,418 of record DATGYC010000019.1, read on the forward strand.
CTTAGGCTCCGGGGTGACGATCCGGGTTCGCTCGCCAGCAGAGAGGGCGCCAAACTGCGCTTCGCTGATCGGCTGGAAGCGGACCCGATCGCCGGGCGCCAGAAGCGCTGGGGGGTCCTGGCTTGCATCGAAGAGGCGGAGCGGGGTCTGTCCGATCAGGTTCCAGCCGCCGGGGGAGGGCTGCGGGTAGAGTCCGGTCTGATCACCACCAATCCCGACCGCTCCAGCCGGGACCTGAACCCGGGGGGAGTCAAGGCGCGGCGTCGCCAGAGCCGGATTCAGGCCCCCTAGGTAGGGGAAGCCGGGACTGAAGCCGAGGGCGTAGACCATGTATTCGTTGCCCGCGTGCGTCTCGACCACGGCGTCGGGGGTGAGACCGGCGGTGGTGGCGACCCGGTCAAGATCGGGGCCATGCTCGCCGCCGTAGGCGACCGGGATCGTGACCGTCCGTCCGGGAGCCGCTGGCATCGCTGCCAGGGCGCCGATCGCCAGCTCAACGAGTTCGATCAGCGTCTCGTAGCGGAGGCGGACCGGGTCGTATTCGACCAGGGCGGCGTGGTAGGCAGCGGTCACCTCGGTGATCGCCGGATGGGCGCCCCGGAGTTGGTCGGCCAACGTGCGAACGCGACGGTTCAGGTCTGGATCAATGCGGGCGCCCAGGTAGATCAGGAGCGCCCGGTCGCCACAGGGGACGAACTGGGGGAAGGTCATCTCCATCCCTCCATTTTAGTATCTGGTACTAACACACACACTTCTCTATCATACCGCGATCCCCTGCTTACTACCAGTCGCAATTCACCAAAAAGGACCCCCTGCCCAGCAGGGGGTCTCTCGCTATGATCGAAGGTAGCCGAGGCCCTCCGCTAGAGGAGTCAGTTGGAGCCCAAGGTCCCTTAGCAGTGGCCCGTTATCGACCGGCGCCTCCTGCACGACGAAGTCTACCGCCGCTGGCGAGAGAGGCGGGGTGGGCAGGAGGGTGAGCGGGGCCGTCACCAGCTTCATCAGCCACGTTGGATTGTGCAGCAGGGGGCGCCGCTTGCCCATCGTCTGTAGCATCTCCCGAATGATCTGGTCCATCGTCAACGCTGCGGGTCCGCCGATCCCGTAGGTCTGGTTGACCGCCGCTGGCACCTCGAGCGCCCGGGCCACCGCCTCGGCCACATCATCGACGTGGACCGGCTGCACCTTGGTACGCCCGTTCCCGACGACGGGTACGAACGGGAGGAGGCGGGCGAAGGTCACGAACTTGTTCAGGGACTTATCCTCCGGGCCGTAGACCCAGGAGGGCCGGATGATCGTGAACGGGATGCCGCTGGTTCTGACCGCCCGTTCAGCCATCTCCTTGGCGATGAACCAGGGCTCGGTCCGGCCTTCGCCGGCTCCGGCACCTGAGAGGTAGACCAAGCGCTTCACCCCGGCCTGTTGGGCGGCCTTGACCAGCCGCTCCGTCCCCTCGCCGTCGATCTTGACGTAGGTTAGGCCTTTTTTGGGATTCTCGACGGGAGCATTTGGGAACTGAACGGCGATCACCAACGTCTGTATGCCCTGAAGGGCCTTGTTGAGCCGCTCCTGGTCGCGCACGTCGCCGGGGCGCCCCTCTACGCCTGGCGGCAGGTCCGCCGGGTTTCGGGAGAGGACCATCACCCGATGCCCACCCTGCAGCAACCGCTGGACGATGTGGGAGCCAAGGAAGCCCGTCCCGCCTGCGACCAGGATCACAGACATGTGAATCCCTCCAAGTTACAGTCTTGTTCTTGATCTCACTCTACGCTAATTTGGCCCCGAACGGCAGAGGGAGCGGCCCCTTCGTCCAGTTCCGGACAGTGGTTGGCCGCAAAAGACGGGTAGGAATAGATAGTCTGATCGGAGAACTATTTCTGTTAACGCAGTTCGAAAGGATGGGTCGTCTAGGTGGATCTCTTGCTCATCAAGCAGATCGGCGCCTCGCTCCTCGCCGTCATCAACCTTGTGCTCCTCGGCTGGGCCTTCCGGGGCGCCCGTCAGCGGGCGGTTCTGCCCGACCGGTACTTGCAGCTCCTGCGCCTTTCGGCCGGGATCGGCGCTGCCATGCTTCTGCTCGGACTCTTCTTCTTATCGCTAACCTATCGGGCGCATCTGATGCATTACATGTACGGTTCTCTGGTGGGCTTGGGCGCCCTGGGCCAGTACCTTCTGGCCCGACCGTCGGCCCTGGGTGAGCGGATGCGGAACCGGGGTTGGGTCCATGGATTCCTGGCGCTCCTGATCGCCCTCCTGGCGATTCGGAGCTGGATGGCCGCCTAGGGGGGAAGGGTCATGCGTCGACGGATCACATTCGGCCTCTGTGCTCTGCTCTTGGCCGGTTGTGCCGGAGGGGCGCAGCGACCAGCGGAACCGGCCCTGTCGCCACCTGTCGAGAGCGCCAAAGCGGTTCCGCCGGCAGCGGGGGGGACGGGGGTAGATACCCGGACCGCGGCCCTACCGGATCCCGCTACCCGCTACAAGGGCGCCCTGGGCGACCTGATGGCCAAGCGGTATGCGAAGGCGGAGGAGAGCCTCGCCCAGTTGCTGGGGGAGAAGGGGACCTCGGGGAGAGTCCACTTGGCCTACGCGCTTGCCCTCTTAGGCAATGGCAAGCGAGAGGCGGCTCTCGCTGCCTGTCAGCAGGCCGCCGATCGGAAGGCGCCCGGGGCTGAGGCCTGCCTGACCGATCTGCGGGCGGACCTACCGGCCCTCCCCGCCGGCGAGGAGAATCTGGGGGCGTACAAGTGGGATGGTCCGCGTGGCTATCGCTGGACCGGTCCGGCGCGCTCTGGCCAAGCGGAGTTCGTCCGGGTCAGCCCACCTACCGTCTGTGCCTACAAGCAGGTGGACGGATTCTGGGTCTTCAACTACACCTGCGGCGGGGATGGACGAGTCTTCCAGTGGTCCTTCGATGCCCCCTTCGCCGGTAAGAGTCCATCCGGTATCGGCTTAGGCACATCGTTGGTCGATCTGGAGGCGCGGTGGGGGAAGGGGCTACAGCAGCCGGAAGGGCTCTGCTGGTACGCCTCGACCCTGCGGCTCTGCGCCCAGCCGAGCGACGACCAGCAGAGTGTCCGGCGCATCCTGGTCAATCGGCGTGGACTGCCGCACCTGGTACCAGCCCTTTACTACCTTGGGGCGCCCCTCTAAAGCGAAACGCCGTCAGGAGTTGATCCTGACGGCGTTTCGTTCTTTTAGCGCTTCCCTTGGCGCAGGAGCAGGCGAGTCAGATGGCCACCTGCGACCAGGAGGGCGCCCCCGACGGCGGTCGCAAGGAGGAGCCCTTGCCCGAACGGCTTCAAGACAGGGGCTAGCTTCCAACCAATCTGGAGGAGTCGGAAGAAGATGTAGTAACCGAAGAGGATGACGACCCAGCCGATCACCGTCACCCGGGCGGTGAGGAGGAGGAGGCGCAGAAGGCCAGTCAGGGGCGCCCTAGGGGCGATCGCCCGGGCGAGTTGATCCTCGATCGCCTCGGCGGCGGGGCCGGCGGGAGCGAGCCGGAGCGCCCGGCGGTAGGCCACGGCAGCCTCGGCAACGTTGCCAGCGAGTCCATGCAAGTGCCCCTCGGCCTCGAAGGGCCAGGGGTCCGTCGGGGCGATCGCTTGGGCCTGCCGGAGGTCTGTAAGGGCGCCGCTGGCAAGTCCCCGCTCCACCAGCAGGTGTACGGAGTCCGGATGGCGCTGAAGGCCTCTCTCAGCGCTCTGGAGGGCTTCTGCGGTAAAACCTGCCTCACGGCGCAGGCGGGCGCCCAGGGCGTGCCAGGCGGGCTCTGCTGGGGCGAGTCGTACAGCCTGATCAGCGGCAGTGATCGCCTTGGCCCAGTCGCTCGGCCCGGTGCCAGCCGCCGGGGCGCCCGCGGCCCTCGTGGCTGCTCGGGCCAGCCCACGGTAGGCATCGGCCAGCGCACCGAAGAGCCAGGCCTCTCGGGGCGCTAAGGTCACCCCGTTCTGCCCCGCTTTGGCCGCCTCGTCAAACCGCTCCAGGGCGATGCAGGCTAGGGCGCCCAGCCCATACCCTTCCGCTGGTAGCTCCCCTGCCTTCATCGCTTGGCCGATCTCGTTCAGCAGCGCCCCGTGGGCGCCCTCCTGCCAGAGCTTGTGCCAGCGAGCCAGATCATCGCGGTTCGTCATGGACGGGACCGGCAGCATCTGAACCCCTCCCCCTGTGGGAACGGCCCGGCCAATCGATGGCCGGGCCGTCTATACGTCCGAGGATCGTCTAGATCGCTCTATCCCGCCCAGATGAGCGCCAGAATGGCGCCTAGCACGCAGAACCACGCCGGAATCCGCCACCACTTACGCCGCGGATCATCCTTCCAGCGCCAGGCGTACGCATCGATCATCGTGGCGACCAGGACGATCACCACGGCTATCGTCCAGCGGTTCATTCCGGCTGCTCCTGCACGGGCTTAGACCGGCGGGCGAAGAAGGCGAAGAGGACCACACCAATCAGAGCCAGGACGACGGCCGTGAACTGGGCCGTGCGGATCGTCCCGAAGATGAAGGAGGAGTCCTCCCGGATCGATTCGATCACGAATCGGCCCAGATCGTAGAGGATAAGGTAAAGGGCAAAGGTTGTGCCCCGAGCCCGATTGCGGCGGAAGTAGGCCATCAGGACGACGGCGACGAGCAGGTTCCAGACCGACTCATAGAGGAAGGTCGGGTGCATCACGGTGCCGCTGATGGTCATGCCGTCCTTCAACCAGCCGGGCATCAGGTTGATCAACCAGTCTGGCGCCGCGCTGCCGTAGGCCTCCTGGTTGAAGAAGTTACCCCAGCGGCCGATCGCCTGAGCCAGGATCAGTCCGGGAGCGATGCAGTCGGCCCAGGCCCAGAAGGGCTGCTTCCGGCGGAGCATGATGATGGCGGCCGCTAGACCGCCGCCAAGGACGCCACCGTGGATGGCGAGGCCGCCGAGCCAGATCTGCGGGATCTCGATCAGATGCTGACTGTAGTAGGGCCACTGCAGGATCAGGCACTCGTAGAGTCGGGCGCCGATGATGCCGGCCGGGACGACCCAGAGTGCGAGATCCGGGACCAACTCCGCGTCGAGCCCGCGGGACTTTGCGTTGCGCTCCGTGACCCAGATCGCCGTCAGGATGGCTGAGACGACGATTAGCCCGTACCAGCGGACCTCAAGGGGGCCCAGCTTGAACAGGACAGGGTTGACAAAGGCGAGAATCTGCATCAACGTGCCTCCTTCAGGTGGAGCGGCGTTCTTCCTGTCCATTATGACGGTTTGCAGAGGCGGATGGAAGTTGCTTCCCGCCGCCTTTTTCAGTTTCCGGCGGATTAGGCAGGAGAATGATGCGCCCTGCGGGTATCGAAGAAGGCGGGGAGGGTTTTACTTTGTACGTTGATCAAACACGCCTGCGTCAGAGGGGCGCCCACCTCCTGCGTAGCACGTTGCTGGGTCTGGTGGCTGGTTCTCTGGCGGGGTCGGCCTCGGCCTTCTTTCTCGTCTCGCTTGATTGGGTCACTCGCCAGCGGGAGGGGCTACCCTGGTTGCTCTACCTGCTCCCGGTCGCGGGCGCCCTGGTGGGCCTGCTCTACGCCCGGTGGGGCCAGACGGCGGCCAAGGGGAATAACGCCATCATCAGCGCCATCAACGGGGAGGAAGTCCAAGTCCCCCTCCGGATGACGCCCTTCGTTCTGCTGGGGACTCTAGCGACCCACCTGACGGGTGGCTCGGCTGGCCGAGAGGGGACGGCGGTCCAGATGGGCGGTTCTCTGGCGGATACGGTCGCCCGCCTCTTTCGGCTCTCGGCGCAGGATCGGCGCCTGCTGCTCATGGCGGGAGTCTCAGCGGGGTTCGGCTCCGTCTTTGGCACGCCGCTGGCAGGAACGGTCTTTGGCCTGGAGGTAGCGACCGTCGGGCTGGTCCGGTACGACGCCTTGCTCGCCTGCCTAGTCGGCGCCTTCGTGGGCGACTGGACGACGACGGCCTGGGGCGCCCATCACACGCACTACGCGGTCACCTCGGTCCTGCCTGGCCTGGGGGCGGGGCTGGCCTGGAGGTTGGCCCTAGCGGCCCTCGCCTTTGCGCTGGCCGCTCGTCTCTTTGTCTTCCTGACCCATGGGATCAAGGCGCA
>DATGYC010000020.1:0-4460 GCA_035298385.1 Symbiobacteriaceae bacterium
GGATACTTGGCGACCAGGAGGCCGAGTGCGATCGATGCGGTGTTCTCCGACGTCGACTCGTGGACCTTGAAGGTGTCCGTACCGGAATCGGCCCAGAAGAGGCCGAGTTCGGTCTCCTCCTCATCGAGGAAGAAGGCCGTCACGTGGGTGTGGTTGACTGGCGAGATCAGCTTGAACTGACCATAGACCAGCGGGTTGAGGTGGATGTTGTTCCGGCTGTTCAGCGGTACCTCCCAGTTGTACTTCGCAAGCTTCACCTCAGCGGTCAGCTGCTTCTTGGGATCGGGCATTTGCTCACCCCCTTTCACCCATATAAACGGGTCGGGCGAGTGAAAAGTTCGCGGTTTATCGTATAAAGTTTATCTTTACAGATCCGATCGCAAAAGCGAACCGGCCCCCCGTTTGGGAGGCCGGTTTCGTCTGTAGCTGGATCAGTCCTTGGTGACCGCGGGATTCGCATCCCAGGCGAGCATCAGCAGGACGGAGAGGACGCCCCAGAGCGCTGAGATGATCGCCCCGTGCAGCATCTGGGTCAGGAGGTGGTACTGGCCGAGCGCCATCGCCGCACCGGAGCAGATCTGGGCGACGACCAGGATCAGGGCGATGATGCCCGCCCGCCGGACCGCCCGCGAGGGCTGCTTCAGGGCCATCAGCGTCAAGCGAACGATCAGGATCAGCCCCAGGAAGGCGGCCACCCGGTGGGCGTAGGCCGCACCGACCTGGCCGCTGAAGCCCGGGAAGAGGGCGCCGTTGCAGTCCGGGAAGCCGGTGCAGGCAAGGGCGGCGCCGGTGTGGCGTACGAAGGCGCCCAGGTAGACGATCATGTAGAAGAAGAGCATCGTCTGGAGGGTCCAGCGGCGGAAGCCGGGATCGATGGCGTTCCGCTCCGGGGAGGCCTTGCCGGCCTGGAAGAGATCGACCGTCGTCAGGAGGACGGCCGAGAAGCAGATCAGGGAGATGCCGAAGTGCAGGGCGAGGATCCACTTCGGCTGCGGCCAGAGGACGTTGGCAGCGCCAAGGAGGGACTGGATGAGCACGGTCGTCAGGGTGACGAGCGAGAGGAACCGAATCCGGCGGGAGAGCTGGTAGCGGTAGACGAGGTAGATCAGGAGCAGAACGCCGATGCCGCAGATGCCGGTGACGAACCGATGCGAGAACTCGATGATCGAGTTGTAGTTCCATGCAGGCATGAACGTGCCCTGGCAGAGGGGCCAGTTCTGGCCGCAGCCCTGGCCGGAGCCGGTGTTGGTCACCAGGGCGCCCTGGAGAAGGATGATATAGGTGATGACGGAGAGGAGCAGGGTCAGAGGCCGGAGTATCCGGGGCATCCTAAGCCCACCTTCCTTGTTTGGCGGTTAACGACCTTAATGGTTCGCCGGGGAGGGTGCCCTCTTCCTGCCAGCGCTACAGCGTGGCAGGAGAAGGAAGTGAGCGATGGGTCGGGAATTGTTTCGATCAGTGCCTCTTGTATTGTTCCGTGTACCGAAGTAATCTGAGTGGTAATAGCGATCAAGGGGGCGCCCCCATGCACCTACCCAACGGACTCCGCGCCCTGAATCACCGAGATTACCGCCTCTTCTTCGTCGGCATGCTGATCTCGCTCTGCGGGACGTGGATGCAGTCGGTGGGCCAGTCCTGGCTGATCGTGCGCCTGACTGACTCGGCCTTCCTACTCGGCCTGATCGCAACCCTGCAGTTCTTGCCGACGCTCCTCTTCGCCCTCGTCGGGGGCGCCCTGGCAGACCGGCTGCCCAAGCGGAAGGCGCTGCTCTTCACCCAAGGGATGATGATGCTCCTCGCCTTCGTCCTGGCGGCGCTGGTCCTGACCGGGACCGTCCAGTACTGGCATGTGGCGGTTCTGGCTACGCTGCTCGGTCTGACCAACACCCTGGACGTCCCGCTCCGACAGGCCTTCACGGTCGAGATGGTGGGCGGCTCCAAGCAGGACCTGGCGAACGCGGTGGCACTCAACTCCGCGATCTTCAACGGCGCCCGCCTCGTCGGTCCCGCCGCGGCTGGCCTGATGATCGCCAAGTGGGGCGAAGGGATCGCCTTCCTGCTCAACGGCATCTCCTTCGTCGCCGTGCTGGTCTCGCTTGCTCTGATGACGGCTCAAGGGCTACCGAAGCCGCGCCCGAAGCGCTCGCTTCTGGCGGATGTGGCCGAGGGGCTGCGCTACACATGGGATAACCCGGTTATCTTCTTCTTGATCGCGATGCTCCTGGCGGTCGGCCTCTTCGTCATCAACTATTCGGTGCTGGTCCCGATCTTGGCTAACAACGTTCTGAACATCGGTGCGGCCGGATATGGCTACCTGATGTCGGCACTGGGCGCCGGTGCGCTGGTGGGCGCACTGATCCTGGCCTTCCGGAGCCGCTCCGGCCCGAACCTGAAGCCGCTCATCACGGCGGGTCTCGTGCTCTGTGCCGCAGCGGCGGCGATGTACTTCGCCCACTCCTTCTGGGTGGCGATGATCATCCTCTTCGTGATGGGCTGGAGCCAGATTCTCTACACGGCGGATACGAACACGACGATTCAGATCCTATCGCCGGATGATATGCGTGGGCGGCTGATGTCGCTCTACCAGCTGGTCTTTGCTGGCTCGACGCCGTTTGGCTCCCTGATCACGGGCGCGGTGATCGAGCGCTCGAATGGCTCGACGGGCTTCTTGGTCGATGGGGCCCTGGGGCTCTTCTTCGCCCTCCTTCTCCTGCTCTGGTGGGTGAGACGGGGGGGAAGGGTGCGGGCCCTGGCATAAGGAGAGGGCGCCCTCGCTGTGAGCGGGGGCGCCCTTCGGCTATCGCCACGCGGGTGGGCAGTACTCGAAGTGCTCGCAGTCCTGGCCCCAGGTGATCCCCTCGATCACCCAGCCAGCGTACTGGGGCTCGGCGGTCTGGGTCTGGTGCTGGAAGTAGACGAAGAAGCGCTGGCCGGCCAGGTCGAAGGCGCCTTCGGCCCGCTCCCCGCTGATGTTGATCGGCAGGGCAACCTTGGCAGGGATTCCGAGCGCCTGGCGGTAGCGTTCGAACGCCTCTGCCGGAGTCGGGGAGCCCAGGTTGAACTCGTCGCCGGCATGACCGATCAGGATCGGCGTGGTCCGGCCCGGGAGGTGGAGCCAGAAGCCGGTCATCTGCTGGTAGGGCTGCAGCGGTCCCACCAAGAGCTCCTCGCCGCCCTCCGTAGCCAGTTCGATATGGGGCCGGAAGTCGTTGATGAGCAGTTCCTTGAAGCGTAGACCGCTGCCGGTCTTGCCGAAGGCCCAGACGCCCGCTGAACGCCCAAAGGGCGGAACGCCGCCCATGAGGCCGAAGGCGCCGAAGCCGCCGCGCAAGCCTGTCCCGTCCCCCGTGATGCGCTCCTTCAGGTTGATGGGCAGGTTGGTGGGGGAGGGGCGTAGCGGAAGCCTGCTCTGCAGGACGAGGGTCTGGTTCGCCTCGTCAAACCAAGAGCTGGCATAGTGGTCCAGGTCGAAGGGGATGTAGACTCGACCGTTGATCGCTTCGACCTTTGGCTGATAGTCGATCCGGTCGTTGCCCCACTGGGCGTAGCTACCGGCGATGTCGATGAAGTAGCGCGCCGGGGCGAGCAGGAGGCGACCATCGACGATCGGGAGTGGCTTGCCGGCGTCAAGACCAGGTTGGAGGCAACGGGCGACCTCTTGGTAGTAGGTTCCGTTTAGGTAGATCGCCTTCTGGAGGTCAGGGCGCCCATCGAGGCGGACGGTGATCCGCTGTTCAGCCGGGGGCGCCGGAAGTTGGGCCTCACAGGCGTTGAAGCGGATCTCAAAGGGGGTGGGCCCTGCGGGTGCTGGGTTCTCCGGTTGTGTGGCACGCGGGGATGAAGGGGCCGGCTGGGTTGAGGGCTGGGTTGAAGGCTGAGACTGGGCGCCCCCCGACTGGGGAGGCGGTTCATTCGCAGCGCAGCCGGTCACGAGGAGCAGGAGCAACCCAACGGCGACGAGCCTTCTGCGCATGGTCTGGCGTTCCTCCTTATTGAAGCGAGACTTGAGGTGATGTTGTTCTGATTCTCTTTCAATATGGATGGACGTTCCGTCCTTCGGTTCGGTTGCAGAACGGAGAAGGACGCACCAGAGTTGGTGCGTCCCCTATCCATACGACTATTTAGGCGGTGGCTGTTAGCCGGCTCCCGGCCCAGGCGGGGATCTGGCCCGTCCGCCGATGCATCGAGGCATCCCATCGGGCGCCCTGCCAGAGCAGATCGGCTGGGATCATCGGTTCGATCAGCAACCTTCTGCGGGGCTACAATCGCACGGTCCTCGGCGGCTGCTGATCGCCCCCAGTGCCTCGCCTCTCGTCCCAAACGTCCAAACGCTAGTATTCGATGTTCATCTTGGACAGGTCGGCATCGATGCCCGGGTGCTCGGCCTCTCCGGTCAGGATCTGGAGCAGGGCCTGCTCGACGCGGCGGCGAACCTTCATGTCCGGCGCGTTCAGCCAGCG
>DATGYC010000021.1:0-1702 GCA_035298385.1 Symbiobacteriaceae bacterium
GATCGTTGGACTGGGCAACCCGGGCGCCCGCTATGAGAAGACCCGGCACAACATCGGTTGGATGGCGCTGGACGCCTTCGCCAAGAAGGCGGGGGTGGACGTGACCAAGTCCGGCTTTCAGGGCATCTACGGCGAGCATAAGTACTGGTCTGATAAGGTGATTCTGCTCAAGCCGCTCACCTTCATGAACCTGAGCGGTCAGTCGGTTGGGCCGGCGGCACACTTCTACAAGATCGACCCGGCTGACATCTTGGTCGTCTATGATGATATGGACCTGCCGACCGGTAAGCTGCGGGTGCGGGAGTCCGGCAGCCCTGGCGGGCATAACGGGATGAAGTCCTTGGTGCAGGTGCTGGGTACGCAGGAGTTCCCGCGCCTACGGATTGGTGTCAATCGCCCCGCTCCGGGCTGGCAGGTTGTGGACTGGGTCTTGGCGCCCTTCTCGACCGACGAGCAGCCCCAGGTGGTGGGCGCCATCGAGGAGGCGGTCAAGGCGATGGAGACTTGGCTGGCGGAGGGGACCCGGACCACGATGAACAAGTTTAACCGGGGGTAATCGACCGTGGACCTTGTCGCATCCGTACGCAAAGGTGCTTTTTCCGGCGTCAAGGTCCTCTGGGAGCTCGGTAAGGTCATCATCCCGGTGGCCATTCTGGTCCGGGTGCTGGAGGGCACCGGCTGGATGGTCTACATCTCAAATGCCCTGGCCCCGCTGATGCACCTCTTTGGGGTGCCGGGGGAGGGCGCCCTGGTACTGGTCTCGGCCAACCTCTCCTCCGTCTACGCGGGGTTGGGTACGATGGCGGCCCTGACTACCCTGACGGTGAAGCAGAAGACGATCCTGGCGGCGATGATGATGATCTGTCACAGCGCGATCTCGGAGACGGCGCTGATGGCGAAGACGGGCGCCAAGGCGCAGTGGATGCTCGGCGCCCGTTTCGTGGCGATGATCGTGGTCGGGATTCTGCTCAATCTGCTCCTATCGGGGGTGGCTTAGGATGCTGCAGTGGATCTGGTCTGGCTTCCTGGACGGACTCTCGAAGCTCCTGACCCTCTGGTGGGTGCCGCTGCTCCTGATCGCTCTGCAGATCCTGAAGGACAGCGGCTACCTGATGAAGCTGAACCGATTGGCCAAGCCACTGCTACGCTATTTGCGTCTACCAGATGAGGCGGGCTTCCCGGTTGTGGCGGCGATCGGGTTGGGCGTCACCTATGGCTCTGGCCTGATCATCCAGGCCGCAGAGGAGTCCAACTTCACGCAGGCGCAGATGACCGTCATGGTGATCTTTGTCGGCATCTGCCACGCCATCTTTGAGGAGACGGCCCTCTTCTTCGGGGCGGGGGCGAATGGCTTTCTGCTGCTCGCGATCCGCTTCGCCTCGGCCTTCGTCTTCGGTGGATTGGCTACGCTCTGGTTCTACCGGAGGCCAGCAGAGCGGGCGGTGCAAAAGGGCGCCTGAGACCCCCCTCCGATACGGAAGTGGCTGTGACGCACATGCGTCACAGCCACTTTTTCGCCATACCCTGGCCACCCTCCCTGTTCAAGCAGAACATGGCCTAGCTGTTGCAGGGGTTGGATGCCGTTGACCAGACCTCTTCCCCTCGGTAGAATAGAAGCAATTCTTACCAGTGACGTCAGCGCTGGGCTGTAGCCCCCCTCCTTGGGGCTAGAGCCCTTCGTGGCGTTTGGATACAGGGGGGC
>DATGYC010000022.1:0-11761 GCA_035298385.1 Symbiobacteriaceae bacterium
GGAAGGCCGCGATCCGCTCTTCGATCTCCAGGCGCCCGGGACCGCCCTCCTCCGCGAGGTAGAGCAGATCGAGCGGGGCCAGGGCGAGATCGGCCAGGTCGACGGACTCGGCTGCGTACCCCGCCAGCGGGGCGCCATCCGGACCCGTGTAGCGACCGATCGCCGTCACGCCGGTCGGGCTGCCCAGGAGCTGCCCGATCCAGCGGTTGAGCGCCGGCTCGGCCTTCGCACGGGCGGTCTCGGTCCAGCCAGCGGGAGCGCTGGACTCCCCGGGCAGCAGGAGCATCAGCCGGTGCGTGACCGTGGCACCGGTCCGCGGCGTGCGAATCACCTCGAGCTCGGGCGGCGGGTTCTCCCAGCGCCCGATCGTGTCGAGGGCGGCACCAGCCCGGCCCAGGTTCCCTTGGACCATCTGGAAGACCCCTTCGGCCATCAGGGCATCGGTGACCGCCTCGTAGCCCGCCTCCAGCTCCTTTAGTTCGGCCAGGATCGCCTTGCCCTCCGCCGAGGTGACGGCAGGCAGGTGGGAGCCGGGCGCCCCAAAGGGGATCGTCTCCGCATCCCAGCGGTTCAAGCGGCTCCCTTCCTTATAACGGGTCTGCAGGGCGAGACCGTCGACGACGTTGTTCGCCGGGACGGACTCCAGCGCGGTCCCCGTGGGGACGCGACCGGCCGGACCGATCGCGGCGACACGCCGCAGCCCGTAGATCGCTTCATCTAGTTCCAGGGTCGGGTGGCCCTCATGCAGGGCGCGCTCCAGCCGGTAGCCCAGCAGGGCGCCGAGGGACTGCCCTTGCCGAATCCCATCGAGCAGTTCGGTCGCCAGGCGCACCCGCGCCGAGGAGAGATCGACGCTGAACGGGTTCTTGGCGGTCCGGTCCTCGAGCGAGAGGTAGCCACTGCGCAGGATCGCTGCGGCAGCCGCTTGCGCCGGCGAGGGCGCCGCGATGTAGCCATCCTTCTCCCGGCCGGCGGTCGGCTTCAGATCGACCACCCAGCCATAGCCACCGACGTAGAGCCCAGCAGCGTTCTGCTGGCGCAGCTCCCAGAGGCGCTCGGTCGCAATGCCGGTCGTCCAGGCGTCCAGGCGGTGGGTGGCCAGGTCCAGCGACTCGGCGAGGAGCAGTTCGAGCGCCTCCGCCGGGCGCCCCTTCAGCCCAGCGACCGAACGCCAGAACTCGACGAAGGGGTAGCACTCCGGCGTCGTGTACTCCGCGGGCGGCCGGGTGCCCGAGAGGGCGCGCCACTTCACCTTGTTCAGGTACTGACCCAGCGCGCTCCATTCGGTCATGGCGCCCAGTTGCTGGTTCATCCACTGCATCACAAGGGGCGGGGTCTTGGTCGGATCCGGATGGATGTTGATCAGCTCCGGCTCCACCCGTTGCTCGGCCGTCATCAATCCCGCCGTGACCAGGAGGTTCGCACCGGCGTCGGCATAGGCCCGCAGCGCAGCGTGGCGGAGCAGGGTGAAGAGCAGGACCGGCTCCTGCCGCTTCAGCAGCCCATCCAGGTCGGTGTTCAGCAGCCAGTCGAGATACTCGCCCGGCTGGGCGCCCCCCGCCTTCGCTACCAGCGGCGCCAGCAGGAGCGGCGCCTTGGGCGCGAAGAGCGAGTGGGCCTGGCGCTGGGTCGGGCCGATCCCGATCTCCTCCATCGCCCCAGCGGAGAGCTCCAGGTGCTTCTGCTGCCAGTCGCCCCCCATCTCCTTGTTCAGGTAGCTCAGGAGGTAGTCGGAGTAGGCGGCGCCCAGGACAGGACGCACCCCGTAGGCGCTAGAGACCGCCTCCTGCCCGAGGAGCTTGAAGAGGCGATCCTCCGGGTCCACGGTTGCGGCCGCGTTCGGATCGATCTGGGGCACGTTGGGCAGGGAGCGGCGCCAGAGTGCGCGCGCCTCGCGCAGGAAGTCGGCCAGGTGCGCCGGGTTCAGCTGCGCGGAGGCGATGCCACAGGCGAGGACCTTATCGGCGAAGGTACCCGGCAGCAGGATCCGGTCGGACCAGCCCTCGACCGAGCCGTCGGGCCGCATGTTCCAGCCGACGCGGTACCAGGCGGGGTTGGGACCCGTGGGGTTGTCGGTGACGAAGACGATCAGGTCCGGGCGCCCGTTCCCGGTCAGGTCGGCCAGCGTGACGGCGGCGCCCTGGTTCTCCCAACTCCCCCAGTTCGGCACCTGGTAGCGGTCACCAACGTAGGTCGGATTGCCCATCCCATCAAAGCCAGAGAGGAGCCGGTACCAGGCCCGGTTCTCGCCCACGCTGTTCTCGACCGCAAAGAAGACCAGGTCGGCCTTGCCGTCGCCGCTCACATCACCAGCCGCAACTCCCCCGCCGACGACGTCGTTCTCCGTCGTCAGGGCCGGTACGATGCGGGGCGGGTCCCAGGCGCGCGGCTGACCGTCGACGCCGAGATCATGGCCGATCTTGAGCCAGGCGGTATTGCCGCCGCCCTCGGACGGGGTCAGGAAGAAGAGGGCGACGTCCGGCCTGCCACTCCCGGTCAGATCACCGACGGCGATGTCAGCCCCCTTCGCCTCACGCCCCAGCCAGCCCGGGACCTCGATCGGCTGGCTCCAGCCACCGCCGGGGACGCCCTTCAGGTCCAGGTTCCAGGCCCACTGGATGTAGCCCCGGTTCCCGGGCGCCTCGTGGAAGACCGACTTCCAGAGCGGGCCCTTGACCACGTCGCGCTTGTAGAGGAGGATCCGGTCCTGCGGGTCCCGCCCGACGGCGAAGCTGTAGGCGTACTCGCTGCCGGTGTAGAAGGTGCGCCAGGGCGTCCACTGACCGGTCCAGTCGGTCTCCTCCATCTGGTAGATCCGCATGGTGGAGTCCGGTGTCGCCCGGTAGAGCTCAAGGCCGCCGTCCGAGCGCTGCGCCAGGGCGATCGCCCCAGCGGTCTCCCCCTGAAGCCCCATCCGGCGCCAGCCGTTCCAGGTGCTGCCGGGGGAGTTCTGATTGGAGCCGTAGACATGCCCGTCCATCCCGACGTGGAAGCAGACGAGGCGCCCATTCCGGTCCCGACCGGCGACGAGCTGCGTCGCCTTG
The DNA here is from genome assembly GCA_035298385.1 of Symbiobacteriaceae bacterium. Taxonomy (GTDB): domain Bacteria; phylum Bacillota; class Sulfobacillia; order Symbiobacteriales; family Symbiobacteriaceae; genus DATGYC01. The sequence continues at coordinate 3,045 of DATGYC010000022.1, forward strand.
TGGCCGGTCTCCCACATCCGGACCCAGCCGGACCAGGCACCACCAGCGCTGTGCTGCCAGCAGGACCAGATCGTGTTATCCTCGGCGGCGCCGAAGAGCTCCATCCGGCCGTCCTGGTTCGTCGCCGCCGCCAGGGTGATCAGCTTCAGGTCGCCGTTGCCCAAGCGGTTCCAGTCCGACCAGAAGGCCGGGACCGGGATCACATGGCCCAGGCTGTCGAACATCCAGAGACCGCTGCCGTTCGGAACGACCCCCAGACCGATGATCGACTCGCCGCTCGGCTTCGGCTCATTGGCGAGCGAGCCAAAGAACCAGGCATCCCCGAAGGTGAAGAGCCCCCCGTCCGAGCCGAGCAGCCAGTAGCCATTCCCGCTCAGGGTCGGGGCGATCGCCGTCACCTTACCGTTGATCTTCTGGCCCCAGAGGTGGCCGTGGTGACCGGCCGAACCGAAGTTCTGCACACGGCCCGCATCGGTCGCAATCCAGTAGCCGTCACCGGCCGGCCGCGGCACGATGCCGACGGCCTGGTCACCGACGATCGGGATGTAGATCAGGGAGCCGTGGTAGGGCGCCCCCCCGCAAGCGAAGACGTGGCCGTAGGTGTCGACGATCCAGTAACCGACCACGTTCGGGTTCGGGTGGGCCGCAATCGCCCGGAAGGGTGCAGTCGGGGTCATCCCGTTGAACTGCCAATCGCCCAGCCGGGCCTCCCCGAAGTGGAAGACCCCGCCGTTGCGGGTCAGGACGTAGTAGCCCTTGCCGGAGGGAAGCACAGCGATGTCGACGGCCGGATCATCATTGGTACAGGGTGCGTTGCCGTAGTGGACGGCGTTGCCGCACGCGCTCACCTGCCCGTTCGAGTTGAGGGTGTAGTAGCCACGCCCATTGGGCAGGACGGCGATGGCGACGCCCGTGTAGCCGTAGGCAGGCGGATTCCCGTGACCAAAGCTGAGCGGGCGGCTCTTGTTCTGCTCCTTCAGGTAGACGAAGCCGTCCGTCCCGACGCCGTAGAGGGCGCAGCCCCCATCGGACTTCGTGGTCGTTGCCAATGCCTTGAACCGCTTCGGATCGGCCGAGAGCGTCAGGTAGCCCGAGGGCGCCGAGGCCGGATCGGCCGAACAGGTGTAGCGCACGACGCCGGTCCAGTCGACGGCGAAGAGCCAGGAGAGGCCGTCGCCCGTGTAGAGCGCCGGGGGCTGACCCCGGGTGCCGATCATGCTATTGGTGCCCACCTTGGACCAGACGGAGTTCGAGCCCCACTTGCGGTCGAGCGTGAAGAGCGCCAGGTCCGGGCGCCCCCCGTCGCTCACCTTGGCAGCGGCGATGCCGGCGCCCTGGACGTTCTGCGTCTGGGGCAGGGTGACGAAGGCGCGCTCCTTCCAACTGGCGAGCCGGCCATCCGTCCCGGCCTCCCAGCCGATCTGCAGCAGGCCGACTGCGCCGTCGGTGCCGGGCTGGACCGTCAGGAAGAGCAGGTCCGGCCGGGCGGTCGATTCATAGCGATCGAGCGAGGTGGTCGGCAAGAGGCCGTAGGGCTGCTCCCCCACCCGGAAGGCGGGGAGCGGGCCACGCCCCCGCACGTTCTCGACGAAGAAGGTGCGCGCCTGATTCAGGGCCACATCAGAGAGGGTGCCGGCCATCAGGTGGGCCAGGAAGTAGCCCCAGGTGGCGGGCCAGAGGGCGCCGTTCATCGCCCCCGCCTCCTTCCCCTCCACACCGTCGGCGTGGAGGATGTGGGCGAAGGTGGCGACCGGCAGGCCCAGGGCGCGCGCCAAGCGATCGCCGTCCGAGCCGTCGTTCGCCCCGACGAGGGCGCCCCCGCGCTCCACCGTCCAGCTCTGCGTATGTGTGCGATCATCGAAGCCGGTCAGGCGGGCCTCTTCCGTCTGGTTCGTCGGGGTCCCCTGCGGCACCAAGGCGAGGCCGTCCGTATAGTGGTGGGCGTTGAGCAGGCTCTCCAGTCGACGGGCGCCCGCCGTCCCCACCGGCACGGACTGCTCCGCCGGGGCGACGCTGGTGCGGACGCCGTAGACGATCAGCTGGTCGACGGTGGCAGCCGACTTCGGCAGGTAGACCGAGAGGCCCATGCCGACCCGGACCGCCTCATCAAAGTCGATCATCCAGGCGATGCCCTTGTCGATCGGGGTCCGGTCGCTGGCGAAGACCCGATCGGCATAGCCCGGCTCCGGGCCAACCGGGAGCTGGTGCGGGATCTGCGCCCCTTCCACCTGGAAGATGCGCTCCCCGCCCCGGTAGCCAGCGGCGACCCAGCGCTCTGGCAGGGCCCGGGTGAAGGGCGCCCGGCTCCAGGCCTGATCCTGCTCCTCGAGGTCGGGGCTAGCGAGCAGGATCCAGGCAGCGCGCTGCGGGCCAAAGCGGTCTGCGAGGGTGGCCCAGGCCCGGCGGCGCGTCTCCTCCGAGTCGGCATGCGCGATCGCCTCATCAAAGGCGGCCCGGGCAGCGGTCTCAGCGGGGGTCAGCTTCGCCTCATGGGTGTCGACGTGCAGGTCGTCCGGGTAGACCCGGATCCGGAGTTGCCAGGACTCATCACTGGCGTCGAAGAAGCGGGTCTCGATCCGAATCGGCAACAGGGCGATGGGTAGCTGGGCGCCCAGTCCCCCGAGTTCTTGTGCGTGCGCAGTCATGCTTGGTCTCCCTCCACAGGGCGTGGCTGATGGCTACTCCTCCGGCGGGAGGAGGCGAGAGGCGTGGATCGAGACGCGAACGGGCCGGCGGAAGAGTTCGGCCGCCAAGTGGGCGCCCGTCGGGCTCCAGCTGAGGCCGGTCAGGTTGACCGCCCCACCAAAGTGGGTCGCGTCCGCCGCCTGCTCCGGCGTCAGGCCGAAGCGAGGCTCAGCGGGCTGATCCTGGATCACGACGTACCAGCCAAGGCCGTCCGCCGTCCCACGCAGGTCGTCGTCGGTCAGGTCGAAGCCGACCAGCAGGACGTCCGGCTCCAGGGTCGAGCGGAAGAGCGGGAGCTTGACGGTGGCACCGGGCACCCGCTTGCCGTCCGGACCGAGGATCGCCTTGGCGGCGTAGATGGCGGCGCGCGGGTAGCGGCGCACCAGGGCGCCCCGCAGCAGCAGGACCGCCCGCATCGGCTGCGTCGCCGGGTGGCGGTGCTGCCCGAGCTTGCTGGTGCGGTCCCAGCCATCCAGGTCCTCGATCTCCGCGCGGCTCGACCAGAAGGAGGCGAAGTAGGTCGCATCCTGCGGCGCCGGGAACTCACGACAGAGCAGCTCGCGGGCGAGCTCATGGTTCAGGCCCGCCATGTAGGCCTCCACGAAGCGGGCGTTCGGCTTCAAGAGCGAGATCGACTCCGCCGGGACCGTCCCCATCCCCGGCAGGATCCACTCGGTGGAGAGGGCGGCGAGGGGCTGGTGCATCGGGGTATCGAAGCGGGGGATGAACGCCAGGGGCTCGAGCGGGTCGTGCCGCTCCCAGGCCTCAGCGGGCGCGATCCCCTCGGCCTGCAGCGCCTCGACGATCAGGGGCTCCGCCTGTAGCTGCTGGCCGACGATCGAAGGGATCCCCAGCGTGCCCATCGGACGGCGACGCGGCTGGGCTGGGTTGGACCAGTGCGTCAGCAGGTAGGTCTGGGTCGCAGAGGCCGCGGCGGCAAAGTTCGCGTTCATCTGCTCGAGCAGGGCCGGGTCGACCGGCGGGGCGGGCGGCTCCGGGATATCCGTCTCCGCCCAGTCGCGCTCGTCCCAGCGATCGCGCTCGGGCAGCATCATCATGGAGAGCTTGGCGTCACTCTCGGGCGCCGTGGCGGTAAAGGAGGCCTTCACCGTCCCCTCCGGCGGCGTGATCGGGCTGCTGGAACGGAAGCCACCAGCGGTCGCGATCGCCTTGGCCGTGAGCCGGCTAAAGCGCAGCGTCGTATAGCGGTGCGAGAATGACTTACTCAAGCCATCGACCGTGACCGTCCCCGCGGGCGCCGTGCGCGGCGGGGCGACCTTCACCTTGCGCTGGTTGAGCCGCTCCACCACGGGGCGAACGAAGCGCTCGCCCTTGGGCAGGAGCCGCTTGCCCAGCGGGCCGCGCGGCCGGTAGAGCCGCTGCATGGCGGGCGAGAAGAGGCCGTCGGGCAGGTAGCTCCCCGCCGCCCGCTCGGCGATCGAGTTCGGCGCATTCAGGGCCGCGGCCAACTCCCCGTGCAGCCCTTGGAGAAGCTGCAGGAGATGGCCCGACTTCAGTCCCGCGACCTGCTTGGCCAGCAGGTGACCGCTGGTCGCGCGGGCGAGTTGGGCCTGGCGCAGGCGCTGGTTCGTCCGGCGGTGCTCCCCGAGCTGCTCCCAGGCCGCGGCCATCAGTTGCTCTTGCTCGGTCTGGACGACGAGGGCGCCCAGGCCAGCCGCCGCCCGCAGGCGGGGATCCAGGTTCAGTTCGGCCAGCCAGAGGGGGTCGAGCCCATCGCCGCTCAGGCGGCTCCGCCCGGCCTGTAGACCCGCCCAGATCGGCGGGCCCGCAATCGGGTCGCGCCCGACGCCGGTCGAGACGCGATTGAGCAGGGCGCGCAACGCCAATTGGAACTCGGCCTGCTCCTCGGGGCTCCAGTCACTCGGTTCGGTCTGGTCGCTCTGCAGGGCGCCCTCGATCGCCATCGAGGCAGCCGCGGAGGGCAGACCGGCGCCCGGCGCGCTGACGTCGAGCGGGCGGGTGCCGACCGCCGCACCCAGGGGGCGCGGGACGAGCCGGCGCACGAGGCGGTCGAAGTCGCCGCCCTCCCCGGTCGCAAAGCGCCAGTGGTGGTAGACGGGCAGGGTGACGGTGCCGAGGGCGGCCCCCTTCGTCACATCCCAGGCGAAGCGCAGATCGGTCACGGTGGACGGGTCGAGGCCAAGGCCAGCCAGGCGGCCGACCTCAAAGCTCGGGACGAGGCAGGCGATGTAGGCGGTCTTCGCCGCCAGCTTGCGGGGGGCGAAGAGCCGGCTGGCCGTCCGCTCCGACTGGCTCTTCAGCTCGTTCGTGACGTCCGCCGCCGAGAGGTCACCGAGGGCCTGCGCGTGGGCCCACGCCCAAGCCTCTCGCAGGTCCGGCAGCTCCAGGTGGGCGTTCTGCGTGATCGTCAGGACGGGCAGGCTCTGGCCCGGTACGTTGGTCAGGTCGATCCCCGCCCGCTCCGGCAGGACCACCAGGGTGAGCCAGGGCGTCAGGCGCCCGTTCGCCGGCGCCTGCGGTGAGAAGAGCCAGGGGAAGTCGGGGCGATCGAACTCCAGGGCGGCGAAGTAGGTTGGCTCGAAGTCAGCCGTACCAGGGCGCGGCTCCTGCCGGATGATGGCGTGCGGATCGATCGCCGTCACCTCACCCGGGCCGTAGAGTCGAACCTGGGCGCTGGCGGTGGCGCCGCCCACCCCCATCTCGACGGTAAGAGTCGGCTGCGGGGCGGTGTTAGCGGCGGGGATCAGGCCGGCGAGGCCCTCCCGAACCCAGGGCAGAAAGCGATAGTGCAGGTTGCTCATCGGCAATGCTCCTTCCGTCAGGCAACCGTGGTCGGGCGGGTGAAGCGCGCCTTGCCACGGCGGGGAACCGGAACGAAGAGATCGAGCGGGTCCGGTCCAGCCGTCAACACGTGGACCTCATCCCCCTGTGTCGCGATCGCCACCTTCAGGGCGGGGAGCGGCGCTGGTCCATCATCGACGATGAAGGTCAGGTAGTCCGAGGTGGCCGCCACCGCAGCGCCGCTACTCGCCTCCGTCGGACTGATGGCGACGCCAGAGTCCATCGGTTGGAAGGCGGGGGCGGTCAGCCTCTCCTCGTCGCGCAAGTAGAAGTACTGGGCGGGGGCGAAGGGATCGGTCACCAGCGTGAAGCGGTCGATCGCGGTGCCGTTTAGCCTCAGCGACTCGATCTTGATCTCGTTCGGGCCGCTGATCGGCGCGGCGCCGACCTGCTCCAGCTTGCGCCCCAGCGGCGCCACCTGCTGGCGAACCGAGAGGGCGCCCAGCGGGTGCGCCAGGAGCACGTTACCCGCGTCGAGCGGTCGGAGGGAGACGAGGCCATCACCGGCGGGCAGGACCGCCCGCCAGTTCCGCTGATCCTGCAGGGCGGCGATGATCTGATCCCGGACCGGAACGGCGGCCGGGAGCGCCTGCCGCTTCGAGCCGCCCACGCTGGCGTGGAAGGAGACGGTCTGCGAGAAGCAGAGCAGCTTGACCGTCGCCTTGCCGCGGGCCTCGATCGGGCCGGGGCCGGAGAGGGCGAGCTCCAGGGCGATCGCCATCAGCGGCTCGCTGTTCCACTTCAGGGCGAGCATGCCCGCCATATCAGCCTCAAAGTGGAAGGGGGCGAACTGGACCAGGGCATCAAAGCCGAGCATACCGGCGAGCGAGAGTGAGCCGACCGCGAAGAAGAGATCGAGCCGGGCGCCGAACTGCGCCGTATTGGCGGTCAGCGCCATGTAGGCCTCCAGCCGCAGCCGCAGCGAGTCCGACTCCGAGAGGGCGATCGCTAAGCGGCGCAGCTTCGGGAAGTCCGTCGGGGCGACGAAGCGCGGGTGGAAGCCACCCACGGAGAGCAGGAAGGTCGAGTCATTCCCCCAGCCCGCCCGCAGCGCCATGTCGCCGGTCAGGATGAAGCCGGCGAGGCGAGAGTCGTAGAGTGAGGCGTCGAGCGCCGCCGTCCCCTTGTCGAAGTCGATCACGCCCAGGGCGTTCATCTGCAGCTTGACGAGCGCCTTCTCGGCCTCCTGTGAGCCGATGAGCGCCTTGATCTGCGCCAGGAGGAGCAGGCGGGTCGGCTTGGGCAGCTCCAGCAGGAGGGCGACGTTCATCGTCACGATCGTCGGGGTGCCCCAGCCGATGGTGACCAGCGGGCCGAAGAGGAACTGCCCGCGCGCCGGCGGGAAGAAGCTGGCCAGGTCGCTGAGGATCCGCGGGGCGTTCTTGATCGGGTCGACCGGCGCCAGGACGGAGGCGAGGCCGCCGGAGAGAAGGCCACTCCGCAGCGCCGTAATCGAGGCGGTCCGGTTCAGGCCCAAGAGGCCGCCGATGCCGGTCAGGGTAAAGCCGAAGCCGAGCTGGATCGGCACGAAGCCGTCCGCCGTGATGATCACGAGCAGGGCGAAGCCGTCCTTGCCGTCCTCCAGCTTGGTGGTGAGCAGGCCGATGGCGTTGACCCGCAACTGCTCACCAATCTTCAGCTCCAGGAGGCCGGCGTACTGACCGCGCTCCTTGTCGAAGAAGAGGTAGCCACCGCCCCCCACCACCTGGGCGTCGATCTTCAGGCCGACGCCCTTCGGCGGCAGGAAGTGCAGGTCCAGGTTGGCCGGGCCGAGGTTGCCGCCATCCTTCGGGAAGGTCAGATCGGCGGCGAGGCCGACGCGCTCGACCGTCGCTTCGATGGGGCCGAGCTTGAGGGTCGCGTTCAGGCCGGTCAGGGCCTCGATGGCGCCGCTCTGCAGGTCGCCCTTCAGCCCCAGGTGGATCCCCTGCAGCTTCAGTAGGCCGAAGAGGTCGAGTTCGGACGGGACCAGGACCTCAAGACCGGCGCTGCCACCGAGGTGGAAGCCGCGGTCGTTGGACCAGCCGAGCGAGAGGGCGAACGGCGCCCGCAGCCCTTCGGCCGGGAGGATCTGCTTCAGGAAGCCGTCGCCATCGCTGGCGGCGAGGACGAAGGCGGCCTCGTCCACCTCGAAGAGGAAGCCGAAGGACGGGTGCTCCAGGTTCAGATCGAAGGAGAGGGTGACCTTCAGGGTACCAACCTCGAGGTGGCTCCCGTTGGCGGCACCGATCAGGAGTGCACCGCCCGCCTCCTCATCCCGGAGTTTGGTAAAGGTGATCGATCCAGCGACGGCCGGACCGGCGCCATCGAGCAGGGTGAGACCCTCTGGCCCAAAGGCGAACGGCGGGGCCTCGGCGCCCAGATCGATGGCGATCTCCCAGCCGCTGATCTGCGTACTCACCTGCGCCTCACCAAAGGGGAGCACCAGCAGGGCCATCTGCATCTCGCCGACCGGCACGAGCGAGAGGGCGACCCGAACGGCGAGACCCTCCTCACCGATGGGGGGCGCCCACTCGGCCAGCAAGAGCCCCCCCACCATCTCATCCCCGACGGTGCCAAAGGTGGGCAGGCCCGGTTGCGGCCCGTAGGTCGCCTTGACGTTGAGCGCACGCAGCAGGGCGGCCAGGCGCGGGAAGAGCTTGTCCGAGAGGTGGCGCACGCGCTCCGCGTGCGTGAGCGTCTCGTCCGTCGCCAGGTACTCGGCCCGCAGGGCCGCCACCGGGTCACGCAGGAGGGCGGCGAACTGGGACCAGCGCATCTCCGGTCGGTAGGTCGGCATCAGGATCGGCCAGCCGTCGGCGTCCTGCTTGAGCGAGAGCGGCTCCGCATCAGGGTCGGCCGTCCCGATCACGGCCAGGAGTTCGCCAAGCCGATAGAAGAGCGGGGAACGCTTGTACAGGTAGGTCAGCGTCAGGTAACCAAGCAGCCGATCGATCAGCGCGCCGAGTAGCTCCGGCTCGACGCCCAGATTCCGCAGTACTGTGCGGAGCCCCTGCACCACGGTGGTGACCTGCTGGACCGACTCCAGGGCGTCATCCAACTCGGCAAAGGTGGTGGGCGGGTGCTCGACAAAGTAGGCGATCTGACCGTGCAGGTTGACCAGATCGGTCAGGGTCTGGTTCAGGGCCGTCCCCGCGTTCCAACCCAACTGGGCGAAGAGCAACTCGCGGGCCCGCTGACTCTGTGCGGCCTCGACGAGGGGATCCAGG
>DATGYC010000023.1:0-13865 GCA_035298385.1 Symbiobacteriaceae bacterium
GTTCGTCCTGAGCCAGGATCAAACTCTCCGAAGAAAATTTGTAGCTCTTATCTCCTTAAAGGAGACGTTTGTTTGCTTGGCTTGTTCTCTCAACCCTCACGGGTTTTGATTGGTAAGTGCACTGTTCAGTTTTCAAGGTCCGACCTCGGTAAGGAGGTTCGTCGCTCTCGTTCGTTTCCGGCGGAGACGACTTATTCATCATATCAGCAACCACTTCGTGTGTCAACCTCTGTTTTCGAGGTCGTTCACTCGGCTCTTTCGAACCGGGAGGCACTCTTTGAGGAGAGTGCGATTTGGGCCCCGCAGGAGAGCCTCTCCCGGAGGGCGCCCCGAAGCGGGGTGACAAGTACGTATACTACCAGCCGCCTGCATCATCGTCAATCCCTCTAGTTATGAACGAAACCTTTTAAAAATAGAGGTAAAACAGACTCCTCCATGCAATTCCCTTAGCGGGATCAGCACGACCATCGGAGGAGGGCACCCGCCATGCGTTCACAGCGCTACAAGTTCCTAGGGATCCTAGTCACCCTACTGCTTCTACTCACCACAGTCGTTCCCGCTGCCCTGGCGGCCGAGAGTACCAATCAGATCGGCCCCTTGGTCCAACAGGTTCGCTCATCCGTGGTAGGCATTCTGAACACGCTACAGGCCGACCGAGAGACCTCACGCAACCGTGCAGCGGGGACCGGGTTCGTCTACAAGGACGGGGTGATCATCACAAACGCCCACGTTGTAGCAGAGGCCGCCGAGATCCGTGTGCTCTACGCTGACAAGAGTATCGAGGTCGTCTCCCCCAACCAGATCTTTGCCGATTCGACCTCCGACATCGCCGTCATCAAGGTCAAGACCAAGGGCCTGAAGCCGCTTCCCCAGTCGAACTCTGATCTCGTTGAGGTCGGCCAGCCCGTCGTCGCCGTCGGCAACCCGCTCGGCTTCCGGCTGGGCAACTCCGTCAGTGCCGGCATCATCTCTGGCACCGGTCGGGCCCTTGGCTCCGGCTATCCCTTCCTCCAGACCGATGCCCCCATCAATCCCGGCAACAGTGGCGGCCCACTCTTTAACATGGCTGGCGAAGTGATCGGCATCAACTCTTCGAAGATGGCCGACATCGGCGTGGAGGGCTTGGGCTTCGCCATCCCGATCAACACAGCAAAGATGCTGGCAGATCGCCTCCTTAAGGACGGACGGATTGAACGTGCGACCCTCGGCCTCTCCCTTGATGAAGGCTGGGAGGCCTACTTCGGCCTGCCCAACGCTGAGGGCGTCAGCATCCAGAACATCATCGCAGACGGCCCGGCCGGCCTGACAGCGCTCTCTGCTGGCGACAACTTGGTCAAGCTAGACAGCACCCCCATCTACACCACCGATGACATCTTCGCCTTCCTGGCGGCCAAGAACCCTGGCGATACCGTCAAGATCACGGTCAGGCGTCGCGGGCAGGAGCTATCGGTCTCCGTCAAGCTGGCCTCGGCTGAGGCACTCCGGGCCGCTGCCGAACAGGGCCAGACGCTCCAGGAGACTGGCATCCTATTCAACCTGACGCCCAGCCAAGTCCAGGAGGCGGCGGAGTACGGGCGGGATATCGCCGATGGCTATGAGCGGATCAACCCGGATTACGCCGCCGTCAGCGGTAGCAACTACGCCGTCCTTTGGACCGAGTATCTGTACGTGGCACGCCGCATCTCCTCGGTCCATGAGTTTGGCTTCACCCCCAGCGTCAGCTTCCAGCAGGCGGTGGCCAAGGAGATCAACCGGAAGGCCGAGATTCAGCTTGAACTTGACGGCACCGAGGCTGACTTCCTGACCGGTGCCACCTTCACTGTGACCCAGGGGGCGACGACCAAGACAGCCAGCCTCGTCTCGAGCCCAACCTACACCTCGGCGACGGACGGCTCGACCTACATCGCTACCATGGCGGTCCGTCTCTCCACGGACGGGCTGAAGCCGACCGAGGACCTGACTCTTACGGTCAAGCTGGCTACCGGCCGGTCGATCCCCTTCACCTTCAAGCTGAAGGAACTGCGCTAAATGAAGAACCCCCGGGGCGCCCCCCGGGGGTTTTCCTATGCCAATCGAATCCGCCAGGTGCCGACCGGCACCTCCGCACCAGGGGCGATCTCCCACATCCGGGAGACCGCCTGCGGCAGGTTAAAGCCGTTCGGCGCAATCGTATAGGGCTCGGGCGCCAAGAACCCCTCACCCACCCTGCCCGTAAAGAGCACCCAGATCGGGAAGCGCTCATCCGCCTCGCAATAGACCCGCAGGCCGCGTTCCGCGGAGGCAAGCTCCACACCACTCCAGCCCTCAGCATCACGCTCAAGGTCCGTGTAGACGTCATCCAAGGGAGACTCACCTACCGGGCGCCCCTGCCGCAGGTCGAACGCGCCCGACACCGGCAGGACAGCACCCGTGGGGAACCCATCCTCCAGGGCGAAGCGCCGGCTCGCCCCCAGCCGGACCGTCCAGGCCATCGGGTCACCCGGTGCGCTCAGGTAGGTGTGGAAGCCCATCCCGAACGGCATCGATCGGTCACTCTCGTTTCGCACAGAGGCCGTACAGCGGAGCATCCCCTCGACGAGTCGATACTCCACCCGCAGATGAAAGGCGTGCGGGAACTGCCGGAGCAGATCAACGTGTTGCCAGGAGCGAACGCCGATCGTGACCGCCGCACCCGCTGGCCCTGCCTCCTCCGCCTCCACCTCCCAGGGAGTCGTCAGGACTAGACCATGGCTGTGGTGCTCGCCCCGGTTGCGATCGAACTGATAGGTATGGCCTCCGTAGGTGAACTGCCCCTGCTTCATCCGTCCAGGCGGCATCAAGAGGGGAACGCCGAAGCGGGTAGGGCGCTCGACCAGCGCCTTCGGGCTCTCCGGCGCCCACAGGAGCTCATGCTGATGCGGCGCCGAGAAGAGGCTGAAGAGGTTGCCACCCAAGCGTGGTGCAAGCCGAGCCGTCAGGCCAGCCTGCTGATCTACAAGTTCAATGATCGGTTCATCCTGCCACTGCGTGCGGCGGACTTCATACTGCTGCTCCATCGACGTCTCACCTTTCCCGGTTCTGTAGACCTAGTCTGACCGAGGCGAACACCCCTGTCAATTTGTGGCTTGCCCAGTCTGGTCTCGCCCAGTACGATGGAGGAAAGGAGGGCTCCACCCAGATGAACGTGCACGCACTCAACGTTGGGCTACCTCAGTCGGTCAACGGCTTCCGGACCGCCTTCGCCAAGGAGCCCGTCACCAGCTCCGTCCACCTGGGCGCCCTCGGCTTCACGGGCGATGACGTCGCCAACCACAAGTACCACGGCGGCCCCGAGAAGGCCGTCTGCTGCTACCCCCTCACCCACTACGCGTACTGGGATCGCCTCGCCGGGCGCCCCCTCGCCCGCCCCATCTTCGGCGAGAACCTCACCCTGACGGACTGCACCGAAGAGACCGTCCTCATTGGAGAGATCTACCAGCTTGGCGGCGCCGTCGTCCAGGTCTGCCAACCCCGGGTCCCCTGCGACACGCTGATCAAGCGGCACCAGTGGCAGGAGATCCTCAAGGAGGCGACCCGGACCGGCTTCACCGGCTTCTACCTCCGGGTCCTGACCGAGGGCGCCGTCGCCCCCGGCGATGCCATGACCCTACGGGAGCGCCCTGCCGATTCGCTCTCGATCGCGCAAGCGAACGAGATCTTCTACCGCCAGCGGGATGACAAGGCAGCGCTCGAGCGACTCGTCGCTCTCCCCGCCCTCTCCACACAGTGGCGGGACTGGGCAACGGAACGCCTGCATAAGTAAGAGAAGGGAGGGGCTCGTCCCCTCCCTTCTGCTATGCCAGCGCCGCCTGTACCGCCTGGAGCAGGGCAGGCGTTCCCGCCAGCGCCTTCTCGAGTTGGGCCGGGTTGACCCAGATCAGCCGCTCCGACCGGTTCCGCTGATCTGGCAGCTCATCCGGCAGGTCCTCGGCACCCTGCAGGATCACCCGCAGGAGCGCCTGGCCCCCAGCCTCGCCCAGCGGCGAGACCGACTCCACGTCGATATCGTAGATCTCTAGGAGCGCCTTGGCTGGCTCTCCCGTCACCTCTGGCAGGGAGAGGGCGCCCCCCGCCCCGCGTCGCACCGCAATCTGAGCAGCCGCGGTCGCAAAGCAGCCCGTCTTCTGCCCCTTGCGCGTCATTAAGAGATAGGCTCCCACGTCACTCGCCTCCTACGCATTTGGACGTCCATGCCAGAGCGCCCGATACACGAATTCCCCATCCATCAACTCTCCCTAGCGTTTCACTGATGACGAAGGACGCATCATCAGGTAGGATAATAGCGTACAGTCAGATTTGCGCGCGAATCTTTGGCCCGTGACCGACCAATCGGTTGCTTGTTGCTACGCGCCTTGACCAGGCATGTGATCCTACTTGGAAAGGACTGAACGGCATGACCGCCTCCCTCTCCCTGGATGCCCGCCTCGACCTCGAACAGGTCCACCGGAATCTGCCCGTGGCCCAGCTGGTGGAGCTCGCCCTGCAGCGTGGCGAGGCCCAACTGGCGGAGGGGGGCGCCCTCCAAGTCACCACTGGCACGTACACCGGACGCTCCCCCAAGGACAAGTTCATCGTGCAGCGCGGCGCCGAGGCGGTCGATTGGGGCCCGGTCAACCAACCGATCGCCCCCGAGCGGTTCGATGGCCTCCTCACCCGGATGCTTGACCACCTGCATGGGCGTGAGCTCTTCGTCTTTGACGGCTACGCCGGTGCCGACCCCGACCACCAACTGCCGATCCGGATCATCAACGAGTTCGCCTGGCAGAGCCTCTTTGTTCGCCAGCTCTTCGTCCGCCCCACGGGCGAGCTGCCGCATCCTTCCTTTACTGTGCTCTGCCTGCCCACGTTTCAGGCGGAGCCCGAACGCGACGGCACAAACTCCGAGTGCTTCGTCATCGTCGACTTCGAGCGCCGCATGGTCCTGATCGGGGGCACCCATTACGCAGGCGAGATCAAGAAGTCGATCTTCTCTGTCCTGAACTACCTCCTGCCGACGGAGGGCCATCTCCCGATGCACTGCTCGGCCAACGTGGGCGCCCGCGGCGATGTCACCCTCTTCTTCGGGCTCTCCGGCACGGGCAAGACAACCCTCTCCGCCGATCCGACCCGCCGTCTGATCGGCGATGACGAGCATGGCTGGACCGCCGATGGCATCTTCAACATGGAGGGCGGCTGCTACGCCAAGTGCATCGACCTCTCCGCCACGAAGGAGCCCCAGATCTACGCCGCGATCCGGTTCGGCACCGTGCTCGAGAACGTCGTGCTAGACCCGATCACGCGCCAGCCCGACTACGCGGACGGCTCCCTGACTGAGAATACGCGCGCCGCCTACCCGGTCGACTTCATCCCGGGCGCCCTGATCCCTGGCGTGGCGGGCCCCCCAGAGCGAATCGTCTTCCTGACCGCAGATGCCTCTGGCGTCCTACCCCCGATCGCCCGACTCACCCGGGAGCAGGCGCTCTACTACTTCCTCTCCGGCTACACCTCCAAGCTGGCCGGCACGGAGCGGGGCGTCACCGAGCCGCAGGCGACCTTCTCGCCCTGCTTCGGCGGCCCCTTCCTGCCCCGCCGGGCGGAGGAGTACGCGGAGCTGCTGGGCCAGAAGATCGATGCACATGGCGTCCAGGTCTACCTGGTCAATACCGGCTGGTCCGGCGGTGGCTACGGGGTAGGGCGCCGGATGAGCCTGCCCTACACGCGGGCGATGGTGACGGCGGCCATTGAGGGCGCCCTGGATGGCGTAGCCTGGGCGCCGGAGACCCACTTCGGGCTGTTGATCCCGCAGGAGTGCCCGGGGGTCCCGACGGGGCTGCTAGATCCAGCCTCTACCTGGTCGGACCCTGCTGCCTATGCGCAGGAGGCAGCGAAACTGGCCGGGCTCTTTGTAAAGAACTTCGCTCGGTTTGGCGGGGTGGCGGAGGCGATCCGGTTGGCGGGGCCTCGGGCTTAGCCTTCGTCTGGGATACGGAAGGGGCGCCCCGCCACGCGGGAGCGCCCTTCGCTCTACTCTTTCGCCTTCACCGTACCAGCCAACGACTCCATATCATCCCGCACCGTCCCCGGCGCCAACCCTGGCCCCGTTTGGTGCGCCGCACGCCCCAGCATGAACGTCCCCGCCGCCCCCGTCCAGAGCAGGAACGGCACGAAGAAGAGCAGCTTCACCGTCAGCCCATGATGGACCGAGAAGTAGATCGTCCCCGCCACCACAATCGCCGGCAGGCCCACGGTAGCCGAGACCCCCGAGCCATGCATCCGGTTGAAGGCATCCGGGAAGCGCAGAATCCCGATCGCCCCCACAAGGGAGAAGAGGCCACCGATCACCAGCAGGGCTGCCACCAGCCAATCAGTCCACGTCCCGCTCAATGATGACCCCCCTCTGCAGATACTTCGCATAGGCGACCGTCCCCACAAAAGAGAGGACCGCTAAGACCAGCACATAGTCCAGGTAGGAGACCTCATCGAGCCAGATCGAGGAGGCGATGATCAGCGACATCAGCAGCGTCGAGAGTGCATCGGCCGCCACAACACGATCCGCCACCGTCGGGCCTAGAATCGCCCGCACAGCGACTAGCACCAGCGCAACCGCAAGGCAACCAATTCCAACCCAGAGGGCGTAGCTGAACCAGAGGGGGTGTTCCATCAGCGTAGCACCTCCATGATCATCTGTTCGAACTGGCGCGGCGCCGCCAGGGCGCCCTCTTCATCTGATGCGTCGATGCAGTGGATGTAGAGCCACTCCCGGTCCGCCGAGCACTCGATCGAGATCGTCCCCGGCGTCAGCGTAATCAGTGCCGCCAGGAGCGAGATCTGCCCCGAGCTCTTCCCGGTCAGCCGCATCCCGATGATCCCCGGCGTCAGCCGCTCCTTGATGCGCGGCCGCAGAGCCATCAGCGCCACCTGGATATCAGCCTTCACGAGTTCGTAGCTGAAGTAGCCCAGCAGCTTGACCAGCGCCCAGAGCCACCGGCCAAGGTCACCCACCCCACGGAAGACCGGCCGGTCGTGCGGCTCTACCGGCAACGGGAAGAGGGCCAGCACAATCAGCGCCATCAGCAGGCCCCAGACGAACTCCCCGAAGGTGAAGGTCCCCTGCAACCCCATCCAGAGCACGGCGAGGGCGACGAGGAGCACGGGACGAAGGACTCGCTTCATCACTCCCTACCTCCCCATCACCGCTTGGATATAGATCGACGGATCCGCCAACTGTTGCGCTGCCGCCGCGACGTACCGGTAGACCGGCCCCGCGCCGACACCCGCCCCGAAGATCAGCACCAGCAAGAGGACGGCCGGGGCCAGCATCGCCCGGTAGTTCGGCACAGCCCGCCGCTCGCCCATCGGCTCACCCCAGAAGCCACGCCGGAAGAGCTGGACCATGCCGAAGAGCGTCAGCAGGCCCGTCAGAAGCGCTACCCCGCCTAGCACGTACGAACCCTGGGCGAAGGCCTCACGCAGCAGGGCGAACTTGGCGAAGAAGCCAGCGAAGGGCGGGATGCCTGCCATCGCAAAGCTAAAGCCGAGGAAGAGGTAGCCGAGGCCCGGATGGGAGCCAAAGAGCCCGCGGAAGCCAGACAATGCCGTCGTCCCAGTCACCGCCTCGATCACGCCCGCCAGCAGGAAGAGCCCTGCGATCACCAGCACATGGTTGGCGATGTAGAAGAGGGCGCCCGCCAGGCCAGACTCCGTTCCAAGGGCCAGGCCCATCACCATGTAGCCCACATGGCTGATCAACTGGTAGCAGAGGGCGAGCTTCACATCCTTGGACCCAATCGCACCAGCAATGCCGAGCAGCATCGTCCCGCCGACCAGCACCAGCAGGATCGGCTTGAAGAAGGCCGGATCGTGGTTGAAGATCAGGGTCATCACCCGAATCAGCGCGTAGACGCCCACCTTGGTCAGCATCGAGGCGAAGATCGCTGCCACTGCTGGTGACGCCTGCCGGTAGGCGCCCGGCAGCCAGACGAAGAGCGGAAAGAGGGCGCCCTTCATGCCGAAGGTGAGCAGGAAGAGCACACCGACGAGGGTGATGATCGGCTCATCATGGACCTGGGCGACCTTGGCCGCCACATCCGCCATGTTGAGCGATGCCGTGCTCGAGTAGAGCAGCGTGATCGCCAGCAGGAAGAGCGTCGAGGCGATCACGTTCAGCACGAGATACTTGAAGCCCTCTCGCAACTGCCCGGGCGCCCCACCCAGCGTCGCCAGGAAGTAGGAGGCGATCAGCATCACCTCAAAGGCGACGTAGAGGTTGAACAGGTCCCCGGTCACAAAGGAGAGGTTGATCCCGACCAAAAGGAACTGCGTCAGCGGATAGTAGAAGAAGCGCTCCCGCCCGGCATCCAGCGAGTGCATGCCGAACCAGACGGCCAGGAGGCTGGCCAGGCTGGAGAGGACGAGCATCATCGCCCCGAAGAGATCGACGGCGAGGGTGATGCCGAACGGCGCCTTCCAGGCGGAGGCGAAGCCGACCTGGATGCCGCTGCTCCAGACCCGATTGGCGAGGAAGAGGGCCAGTCCGAGCCCCACCACCAGGGAGAGCAGCGCGATCACCCGCTGCAGGCGTAGCCTGCCATGCAGAAAGAGGAGCAAGATCCCGGTTGTCAGGGGCAGGAGGACCGGGAGGACGACCAGGTTACTCATCGTGCTCCTCGCCTCGCAGTTCGTAGAGATTATCCGTGCCGTGCTCCTGCACCGTCCGGTAGCCCAGGACGAAGAGGAAGGCGGTCACGGCGAAGCCGATCACGATCGCCGTCAGGATCAGCGCCTGCGGGACCGGATCAGCATAGACCGGGGGGGAACCTCCGAGGACATTGCCGTTTGGGCCCCGCAGGAGGTTCCCCCCCGCTAGGGCGCCCTCCACCAGGATCGGCGCCTGGCCCCGCTTAAGCAGGCCGGTCGACATCAGCATCATGTTCAGGCCGTAGGAGATCAAGGAGGCGCCCAGGATCACCCGGATGATGTTCCGGGTCAGGAGCAGGTAGGCCCCGATGCCGAAGAGGAGCGCCACCGCCAAAGCTGTCAGGAGTTCCAACTTAGCCCGCCTCCCCCTCTCCCGCCGAGTTGGCACCCAGTTCGGCCTCACCCGAGATCTGCTGGTCCGCCGACTTTTCAGAGGCGATCGAGAGAATGATCGACTTCAGGGCGCCCACCACGACGAAGAAGACCCCCAGATCGAAGAGTGCCGCCGTCGCCCACTCGGACTTGCCGATGATTGGCGGGTAGAGATAGCCAAACGTATGATCCATGAAAGCGTGGCCAACGAGCATCGGCCCAATGACGGTCGAGAGCGAGAGCGTCAGGCCGATCGCCGTCGTGATGTGGGGCGGGAGCGGGAAGAAGCGCTCCGCCTCCTTGATCCCAAAGGCCAGGCCCTGCAGCACGATCGCCGCAGCGACGATCAGACCCGCCGCGAAGCCGCCGCCCGGCTCCTGGTGCCCGCGCATGTAGATCCAGAGGGCGAGGAGCTTGATCACATAGAGCGAGGTCTGGACGATCGTCCGGAGGATCGGTGACTCGGTCACTTGCGCTCCCCTCCCTTCGGCTGGCGCAGGCGGATCAAGGTAAAGATCGCCAGGCCCGCGATCGTCAGGACCGTGATCTCGAACATCGTGTCGAAGCCACGGAAGTCAGCGATGGTGACGTTGACGACGTTGTGGGCGCCACCGCCCTTGTAGGCGTTATCCAGGTAGAACTGGGCGATCTCTGGCTTGAAGATGCGATGCCCGTTGGCGAAGAGCGTGATCAATCCAGCTACTAGGCCCACACCAGTCGCCACGACCACGTTCACATCCTGGATGCGGGGCGTGCGTGGGTAGACCTTCAGCTGCGGCAGGTGGGCGAAGACGACCAGGAAGAGGACGGTCGAGACGACCTCCACGACGAGCTGCGTGAGCGCCAGGTCGGGCGCCCGCATCAGGGCATACCAGAGCGCTGTCGGCATGCCGATCAACGTGATGGCGACCATCGCCGTCAGGCGGGTCCTGGCTCGAACGGTCAAGATGGCACCAGCGAGCATCAGCCCGATCAGGATCGCCTCATGCAGGGCGATCGGCGCGAGGTCAAGCTCACCAAACCGGATCCCCTTGTACCAGACCGTCCCGAGCACCGCGGCGATGATCACCACGAAGGTCGTGATCAGATAGTCCCGCAGGAGCCCGGTCATCTGCAGGCCATTCAAGCGCTTGGCGCCGCGCTCCACGTACTGCTCCTCCCACCAGAGGGCGTTGTAGAGCCGGTTCAGATGGAGGTTCTGCGGTGTCCAGCGGCGGAAGAGGTCCACCAGGGCGCCCCGCTGCGTGTAGAGTAGCGCCCCACCACCCAGAGCGGTGGCCGACATGATCAGCGCCGGCGAGACCCCATGGAAGCCGCCAACCTCAAGGCTGTAGCTGACGACCAGGGCCCCCGTCGCATCCGCCAAGATGCCGTAGACGAGCTCGGGCAGCACGCCGATCGCAATCGCCAGCAGAGCCAGCACCGCCGGGGCGGCCAGCATCAGCTTCGGCGCCTCATGCGGATGCTTAGGCAGATCCTCGGCGGGCTCGCCGAAGAAGACCTTGAGGACCAGGACCAAGCAGTAGAGCGTCGTCAGCATGGAGGCGAGCGTCGCCACGACGGCGCCCGTCAGGCCAAGCGGTGAGTGGTAGACCGCGTCCAGAAAGGCCTCCTTGGAGAGGAAGCCATTGAAGAGCGGCACACCGGCCATCGACGCGGCACCGATCGCCATCAGGACGGCGGAGACCGGCATCGCCTTGCGCAGGCCGGAGAGTCGCCGGATATCCCGCGTCCCGGTCTCATGGTCAATGATGCCGACCACCATGAAGAGAAGGCCCTTGAAGATGGCGTGGTTGAGCAGGTGGAAGACCCCGGCGCCCAACCCCTCGGACGTCCCAAGGCCGAAGAGCGACATGATCAGGCCGAGCTGTGAGACGGTCGAGAGCGCCAGGATCGCCTTCAGGTCGGTCTTCTGGAGGGCCAGGAAGGCACCGAGTGCCATCGTGAGCAACCCCACCGTCGAGACGATCGGGAGCCAATAGGGGTGGCTGGCGAAGAGCGGCCAGATCCGCCCGACCAGGAAGAGGCCAGCCTTGACCATCGTGGCCGAGTGCAGGTAGGCGGAGACCGGGGTCGGTGCCGCCATTGCGTCCGGCAGCCAGATGTGGAACGGGACCTGGGCAGACTTGGCGAAGGCGCCCAGCAGGATCAGCACCAGGGCGATTCCGGCGCTTGGGTGGGCGAGGATCGCCTCCTTCTGCGCGAGGAGGGCGCCCCACTCGTAGGTCCCGCCGATCTGGCCCAGCAGCAGGATGCCGCCCAGCATGCAGAAGCCGCCGCCCACGGTCAGGAGGAGCGACTTGAGCGAGCCGTAGTTGCCGCCCAGCCCGGTCCACCAGAAACCGATCAGCATAAAGGACGAGACGGAGGTCAGCTCCCAAAAGATGTAGAGCGTGACCAGATTGCCGGCCAGGACGACCCCCAGCATCGCGCCCATGAAGAGGAGCAGGTAGGTGTAGAACTTGCCTAGATCCTCCCGCTGGTCAAGGTACAGGATGCTGTAGAGCAGGACCAGCGAGCCGATTCCGGTGATCAGGTAGGCGAGCATCCTGCCCCAGCCATCTACCGCCACGGTCAGGTTGATCCCGAGTTGTGGGACCCACGGGAGCGTCGTTGACAGCCCTGCAGGGGTGATGAGGACCAGGGCAAGCGCACCCAGGGCGACCACCAACGCTGCCCAGCCGAGTCTCCGTCGGAAGAGCGGGTAGAGTGGCATCATGACAAGGGCGCCCAGGAAGGGCCAGAAGATGGAAGCCAAGGCAAGGTTCACGCGGTCTCCCCTCCTTCTGCTACTAAGGTACCGCAACCAAGCAAAAAAACCCATCTACGCCTGCCCCGCAGGCGTAGATGGGTTTGAGACGGGCACACACTACCCGAACGTTCTCGGGTGAGATAGCCTGGTGGGCGCTTCTCAGACGACCGGCGCCCTGCCGCCCCACTTCGTGAGGTGTCTCGGTTCTCCCGCAGATTAAGTTGTCTCACTGATCTTAGACGATATTGCGGTGGTTCGTCTAGCGAGAGCATTTCAACGGTCTCGCTTGGCGGTGAGGAAGGTCTGAATCTGCTGGAACAACTCCTCCCGCCCGGGTTCCAGGGCCAGGAAGTGACGGCGCTTGGGCAGCATGATCTGCTGCTTCACCACCGAGCTTACCTCGTGGTAGAGCGTGGCCGCACTGTCCAGAGCGATCACCCGGTCCTGCTCCCCCTGGACGATCAGAATCGGCTGGCGGATTCGAGGCAGCAAGCGCCGCACCCGGCTCTTCATGCGCAGGAACTGATGGATGGCCGAGACCGGGTAGAAGTCGTAGTTCTGCACCTGCCGGGCGATCTCCGGATTCGAGACCCGGGCCGGGTAGTCTCGCACAAAGAAGCGCAGCACTGGGACCAAGGACTGGCGCCAATCACTCATCTTGACCGGGCTGGCCAGGGTCGTGACGGTGGTGATCCCCTCATGGTGGGCTGCCAGATGGAGGGCGACGATCGAGCCCATGGAGAAGCCGATCACGTGCACGACTGGATGATGGGCCTGTAACCGCTTCAGTTCGGCCTCACCCGCCTGGACCCAGTCCTGGTAGCGCACCTTGCGGAGTTCTTCCGGATGCGTGCCGTGGCCGGGCAGAAGTGGGGCCGAGATCGTGAAGCCGGCCCGACCGAGGAACTCGGCCAGGGGGCGGATCTCAGCGGGAGAGCCGGCCAGTCCATGCAGGATGAGCACGGCCTCTGGGCCACCGGCGATCTGAATCGGCGCTGGGCGCCGCATGTGGAACTGTGCCATGAGCGGAACACACCTACCACTTCAAACTAACGTACAAAAAGCCGAGCCGTCAGTGGCTCGGCTTTTGCAGTTGACTGGATTACCGGTTCTGGATCCAGACGATCGCGATGTTCAGGGCCAGGAAAATGAGAGCAAGAATGGTGGTAAACCGGGAGAAGAGCTCGTCCCGCCCCTTCTTCTTGCTGAAGGTCGTCTCCACACCGCCCGCAACGGCACCGAGGCCGGCAGACTTGCCCTCTTGGGCCAGCACAGAGGCGACTAAGCCAACAGCCGCAATCACGTAGAGCACAATCAGGAAGGTCACGGCGAATCGCCCTCCTCGGTCGTTTAAGCCATTCGATTATACCACAGGGGCAGGAGTCCGACAACTTCCGATGTGATCTACCTGCGATGCAACTTCTATCGTGCTCTGGGCGCCCGCCCGAGACCATCTTTTGCTGGGAGTCGTATAGCCGGTCGCCGTTCGGGCACTATTGATAATGACTCTCGACGGTGGCCGATCAAAGGGAGACGGGAGCACCACCGGAATGGCGCTCCCGCTCATGTGGATGACTTAGGGGAGGCGTTCGATCCCCGGCTTGGGCCCCTTCTCCTTCGAAATGAAGGTCTGACAGAGGGTCTCATTGGAGTTAGAGGCGGCCCTGTCCATGGAGCCGACCTCCATCTTGATGTCGTTTAGGTGGACGAAGTTGTTCTGGACCATGATCTTCGCCGCCTTGCAGACACGGGCGCTGTCGTTGTAAAAGCAGCTGTCGACGGTACACAGGATCTCCTGATGCGCCATACGCTCACCTCCTGCGAGGCAGTATGGGCAACCAGGGGTCATTCTATCCAGAGTTGACCAGCCCCGCTCTGCCTGGAGCGGGGCTCCATTCGTTTAGCCCCAGAGTTCGTGAACGAGCCGCTGTACCTCGGCCTCGTTATAACGGCGCTTAGCACCAGGTCCGATCCCGACGCTGTGGACGCGCAGACGGTGCCCGTAGATGACGCACCAATGGCCGTCAGGTGTCTCCTTACGGTAGAG
>DATGYC010000024.1:0-2061 GCA_035298385.1 Symbiobacteriaceae bacterium
ATGACGACCTCCTGGCCTGCCTCCACCTTGTCGCCCTCCTTGACGAGGACCTTCCAGACCGTGCCAGCCATGTTCGACTTGATAGACGAGTTAACCATGATGAATTGCCTCCTAACAGCCGAGTTGTTTGGCGATGACGAGCCGCTGGATCTCGCTGGTGCCCTCCCCGATCTCGGTCAGCTTGGCGTCCCGCCAGAGCCGGGAGACGGGGTACTCCTCCATGTAGCCGGCGCCGCCGTGGATCTGGATCGCCTGGTTGGCCGCCCGGGTGGCGACCTCCGAGGCGTAGAGCTTCGCCATGGCGCACTCCTTGGTGAAGGGGCGCCCCTGATCCTTTAGCCAGGCTGCCTTCAGGACCATCGTGCGGGCGAGCTCGATCTCCATCGCCATGTCGGCGAGCTTGAATTGGATCGCCTGGAACTTCGAGATCGACTGGCCGAACTGAACCCGCCCCTTGGCGTAGGCCAGGGCTGCGTCGAGCGCGGCCTGGGCGATGCCGACCGCCATCGCCCCGATCGAGATCCGGCCACCGTCGAGCGTGACCATGAACTGGCGGAAGCCCTCACCGGGGTTGCCGAGGAGGTTCGCCGCCGGGATGCGGACGTCGTCGAAGAAGAGCGGGCGGGTGTCCGAGGAGTGGAGCCCCATCTTCTCGTAGGCCGGTCCGACCGTGAAGCCGGGCGCCCCCTGCGGCACGATGAAGGAGGAGATGCCCTTATGGCCGATCCCGGGCTCCGTGACCGCCGTGCAGACGATGAAGCCGCAGTAGGCGGCGTTCGTGATATAGATCTTGGCGCCGTTGATCACCCACTCGTCGCCATCGCGAACGGCGCGGGTCTGGGTGCCGGCGGAGTCAGAGCCGGCATTCGGCTCGGTCAGGCCGAACGAGGCGAGGTACTCACCGCTAGCGGCGCCGGGGAGCCAACGTTGCTGCTGCTCCGGCGTACCGAAGTAGTAGACGGGGCCCATCCCGATCGAGCAGTGGGCGGCAAGCGTGATGCCGAGGGAGGCGTCGGCGCGGGAGATCTCCTCGACGGCGAGGGCGTAGCTGACGGTGTCACCGCCCATGCCGCCGACCTCTTCACGGAAGGGGATGCCGAAGAGGCCGAGCTTGCCCATCTCTTTGACGAGGTGCAGCGGGAACTCCCCGGTCTTGTCGCGCTCAGCGGCGCCGGGGGCGACCCTCTCATCAGCGAACTCACGGGTCAGAGTCCGGATCATCGCCTGCTCACTGCTAAGGTCAAAGTCGAGGGCCATCGTCTGCCTCCTCCTGTGGGGGACGTGCTTTACCGTGCGGGTCTGTAATCGCACACAAACCGATCTATTCAGTCCATCACATCTATTCGAAAGAGTACGCCGCGATTCCTTCTCGGTGTGACGGAAATTCGATCCCCGTGCTAAAAGTCGTCACAACCGGACACAGACATGGGGCGACGAGGTCTTCGCATACAGATGAAGGCAGAACAAGGGAGAGCCGCAGGGGTTAGTCAAGCAAGAACAGGAGGGACGGCCATTGATGGAGAGTCTGGTGGGGGCGCTGGGAATCGCCTACCTGACGCCAACGGCGGAGGCAGGCCGGTTTGTACGGCGGCCGGGTGATGGACTACGGGGCTACGCCTTGATCAACGGGGCGGATGGGCGCATCGCCCTCTCCCTCTGGCTGGAGAACGGGCGCCCCCTGCACGACCGGACGGGGCGGGATGGCTTCTACTATGAGGCCTGGCTGGGCGATCTCTCGGTGGGGCCGTTCAACGCCGATGCGCTGGGGCATGGGTGCCTGACCACGACGCTGGGCCTGGCGACGGAGAAGCAGGTCTGGCCGACGGGGGCGCCCCCGTCCATGACGGCCCTGAGCGAGCAGTTCAATGGTGGGTTGCCGGCGAACCTGCCCGTTAAGGTGACGGCTGAGCCCTTTGGCGGCACGCCTGCGGGGGGAATTCCGGTCCTGACGGGGTCGATCGTCTGGCTGGGTGCGGCGCAGTCATTCGGCACCGGGACCGCCACGGAAGAGGCGCTGAGTCTCTCTGGGGCGCCCGACTTGCCGGTAGAGGCTCCCGCCGA
>DATGYC010000025.1:0-3877 GCA_035298385.1 Symbiobacteriaceae bacterium
TGGTAGTGCGTGGCGAACATCGCCCGGGCGCCAATGCGATTGTGGATGTACTCCGTAATCGCCCAGGCGATCGAGAGGCCATCGAAGGTCGCCGTGCCGCGGCCCACCTCATCGAGGACGATCAGGGAGCGCTCGGTCGCCCCGTGCAGGATGTTGGCGACCTCGGTCATCTCGACCATGAAGGTCGACTGGCCCGTCGCGAGGTCATCCGAGGCGCCGACGCGCGTCCAGACCCGGTCACAGAGCCCGATGTGCGCCGCCGAGGCCGGCACGAAGGAGCCCGCCTGCGCCAGAATCGCCGCCAGCGCCGCCTGGCGCATCACGGTCGACTTGCCGCCCATGTTCGGGCCGGTGATCAGCATCAGCCGTTGGTCCGTCGTGTTCAGGACCACATCGTTCGGCACGAAGGAGCCTTCGGGCAGGACCCGCTCCAGGACCGGATGACGGGCCGCCCGCAGCTCTAGCTCGGTCGAGGTGTCGACGAGCGGCCGTGTCCAGCCGTAGAGCGAAGCGACCTCGGCGTAGGTCGAGAGGACGTCCAGCTCAGCGACCGCCCGCGCCGACTGCTGGATCCGGTCGACCGAACGGCCCACCTGACCCCGAATCTGCAGGAAGAGCTCGTACTCGAGCGCCATCAGCTTCTCATCGGCGCCGAGGACGGTCGACTCCATCTCCTTCAGTTCGGGCGTGATGTAGCGCTCCTCGTTCGCCAAGGTCTGCTTGCGGATGAAGTGCTCCGGCACCGCCTGCTTGTTGGCGTTGGTGACCGAGAGGTAGTAGCCGAAGACCTTGTTGTAGCCGACCTTCAGGTTCTTGATCCCGGTCCGCTCCCGCTCGCTCATCTCCAGCTTGGCGATCCAGGACTTGCCCTCGCGGGCGGCGGCACGCAGCTTGTCGACCTCGGGGTTGTGCCCCTCCTTGATGATCCCGCCCTCCGTCAGGGCGATCGGCGGCTCCTCCTGGATCGACTGGTCGATCAGGTCCCGCACGTCGTCGAGCATGTCAAGGGCGTCGCGCAGGGCGAAGAGGCGCTGGGCGCCCGCCTCCTCCAGGGCGACGCGGATCGAGGGCAGCATCACGAGCGAGTGCTTCAGGGCGATCAGGTCCCGGGCGGAGGCGTTGCCGTAGGCGATCCGGCCGGCCAGCCGCTCCAGGTCGTAGACGGCGTTCAGGTTGGTGCGCAGATCGGCCCGCAGGCCGGGCTTGTTGGTCAGGTCCTGGACCGCCTCATGCCGGGCAGTGATCTGGCCAACCGCGAGGAGCGGTCGCTCGATCCAGGACTTGAGGAGGCGGCTGCCCATCGCCGTGACGGTCTTATCGAGCACCCAGAGGAGCGTCCCCTTGCGCCCGCCATCGCGGATCGAGCGGGTCAGCTCCAGATTCCGCCGGGTGGCGGGATCGAGGGCCATGAACTCGCCGGGCGTGTAGAGCGTCAGGCCGGTGATGTGAGAGAGTGAGGTCTTCTGCGTCTCGGCGAGGTAGGCGAGGGCGCCCCCCGCGGCGCAGGTAGCCATCTCGGCGGTCTCGGCGCCAAAGCCATGCAGGGTGCTTGTCCCGAACTGCTGCGTCAGGCGCCGGTAGGCCTCACCGTGCAGGAAGTGGCCGGGGTCCCACGGGCTCAGCGAGACGCCAGCGGCCTTCATGGCCGGGATGATCCGCCCCTCCAGCTCCAGACCGGGATCGTAGAGCAGCTCCGCCGGCTCCAGCCGGTAGAGCTCGTCCAAGAGTAGCTTGGAGGCCTCCGGCCCGGTCAACTCGGTGGCGGCGAACTCGCCGGTCGAGAGGTCGGTGACGGCGAGGCCATAGCCGCTGCGCCCGAGGGCGACGGCGCAGAGGAAGTTGTTCTGCCGCTCCTTGAGTAGCTTGGGATCGACGAGCGTCCCAGGGGTGATGATCCGGGTGACGTCCCGCTTGACGAGGCCCTTGACCGCCTTCGGATCCTCCATCTGCTCACAGACGGCGACCTTGTGGCCCTTCTCGATCAACCGGGAGATGTAGTTCTCGGCGGCGTGGAAGGGGATGCCGGCCATCGGCACCCGCCCCATCACCTTACCGCCCTCGCGGCCGGTCAGGGTGAGCTCCAGCTCCTTGGCGGCAAGCTCGGCGTCCTGGAAGAAGGTCTCGTAGAAATCGCCCAGGCGGTAGAAGAGGATCGTATCCGGATATTGCTCCTTGATGCGCAGATACTGCGCGAACATCGGCGTGGCTTCAGCGTGATCCAACCGGTATCGCTCCCCTACCGTGAGATACTCCTTCCATTCTAACACGAACAGAAGGGGACGTGTGCAATCGAAGACGAAGGCAAGCAGCCAGCGATGGCTGCTTGCCACAGGTTTACGGGTGAGGGGTCATCGCCTGCAGGAGGCGTTGGAGGCGGTCGTAGGAGTCGCGGTCGCCGGCGTCAAGGGCGGCGTCGATCTGATCGAGCAGGGCGATGCGGCGGACTCGTTCTGATTGGAGCGAATCGAGGAGACGAGCGGCGCGATCTGCGAGCAGGGGGTCGGGTTCCAGGGGCTCGAGTGGGGCGCCCGCTACCGCCAGGAACCAGATCGGCTCCCGCCGGAGCAGGTCGAGCAGTTCGTCTGGCGCCAGGGCGACGAGGCAGCCACCGACACGGGCCTGCCAGGTCGAGGTCTGGGCATCGATCTGGATCAGGGTCGGCAGCTCAGGCCAGGAGCCGGGTCCACAGAGGCGCCCGGTCTGCAGGACGGCGGGTTCGGCGAGTACCTCTTCAAAGAAGCGGATCGCCTCAACTGGGAGTCTACGTTCGGCGGCGGCTAGGAGACGAGTGATCCCCAACCGATTCCGGGCGACCAGTTCCATGCGGTCCACCCTCCCTCGTTCTCGCTGGGCACCGTCCTCGGCGGTTGCCTAACGAATTAACGGAAGACTCCTTGCTTTCATTATACGCATGGCCCTCCAATCGCCAAGTAGGGGCGGTCATACTTTATTAAATCTCTCTGCAGGGAAAGTTCAGTATCGCATAGAATATTTGAATATAATAGTGTCTGGTGATTGGGGGGAGAGCGATGCCGAACCGCGGGGGTTGGTGGCGGCATCCGGTCTGGGTTCCACTCCTGTTGGTCTCCACGGCTCTCTTGGCACTCTTTGCCCCATCCCCACTCTGGATGGGGCTACTCCTCATTGCGGTCATCCGGGCGGCCCGGCAGTGGCCAGGACGGATCGCCTGGGCGGTAGCCGGGCTCTCGGTCCTCCTGCTGGGCCTCCTCCTCCTGCAGATTCGACTGGAGGGCCTGAAGCCTGGGCCGGTCATCAGCTTCGCCTTTCTCTGGATCGCGATCGCCCTGTTCACCGTGGCGGGAACCCTCGGCTATGCGACCCAGCGGACCCACTCCCTGGCGGCGAAGAACCTAGAACTGAAGGAGGCGCAGGAGCGGCTCAATGCGCTCTACCAGATCGCCCTGGCCGTCTCCACGACCCTGGAGCCGGGTGGGGTGCTGGCGGCGGTGCTCGACCGGCTGGGCGCCCTGGGCTATGACGCCATGCAGATTCTGCTCAAGAATGAAGAGACCGGTGCGTTCAGTCTGGCGGCATCCAGCGGCACCCCCCGCCTCCCGACCGACCGGATCCTGCGGGCGGAGGCACGAGGCGGATTAGTGGAGCGGGCCGAGCCCTTCGTGATCGCACAGGGAGCTTGGGTCTCAGCCTTCATTCCCCTGACCTATGAGGGTCGAGTCCTGGGGCTGCTCTATGTGGAGCGGGCCGAGGATGATGGCTTCACCGAGTGGGACCTGACGATGCTGAACACGGCGGCCAAGGGGGCATCGGCCCGCCTGGTCAACGCGCAGCTCTACGAGAAGGCCCGCCTGTTGGCGATTACGGACCCGATCACGGAGCTGTTCAACTATCGCTACTA
>DATGYC010000026.1:0-20378 GCA_035298385.1 Symbiobacteriaceae bacterium
TCATCCAGACGAAGATCATGAACGAGGGCTGGGCCTCCTTCTGGCACAACCGGATCATGCGGGAGCTCGATCTGACCGATGATGAGTTCATCGAGTTCGGCAAGCTCCACTGCGGGGTCTGCGTCCCCGGTCGCTCCTCGATCAACCCCTACTACGTGGGGCTCAAGATCTTTGAGGACATCGAGAAGCGATTCGGCCGGGAGAAGATCTTTGAGGTCCGGGAGATGGAGAACGACGTCTCCTTCATCCGGAACTACCTGACCGAGGAGCTCTGCGAAGAGCTCGACCTCTTCGTCTTCAAGCTGGAGGAGGACGCCTGGACGATCACCGACAAGCAGTGGGAGAAGGTCCGCAACACCATCTGCGAGTCGATGACCAACTTTGGCCAGCCCTACATCACGGTCGAGGATGGCGACTTCCACGGGCGCCGGGAGCTCCTCCTGAAGCATCACCACGATGGGCGGGACCTGGATGCAGCCTATGCGGACCGGACCCTGCGGTACGTGGTCCAGCTCTGGGGGCGCCCGGTCCACATCCGCTCGGAGCAGGAGGGGAAGGGCCTGCTGCTCTCCTGCGACGGGGAGAAGACGAGCCAGACGTGGGAGTAGTGAGAGGGCCCTCGGCACGATGCCGAGGGCCTCTGTCTATTCGCGGAATAGAGGTCGGATTTCGAACGTACCTATAGGTGGGCCGTCCTAGATTTCTTTGCAATTCACTCTGTACGACGGGCGCCCGCCGGACTAGAATGGTCTGTGTGACCTATATCATTAGGAAGTGACCTATTCATGCTCGGCTGGATCAGCGACGGGTTACAGCTGTTCACAGGGATCGGTGTCGGCCTTGTCCTTCTGTTTGCACTGTACGGCTTAGTACGAAGCCTCGGCCATAGCAGGCATGTGAAGTTGCGGGCCCGGGTTGTAATGAAGGAGCGGCAGGAGCTGGTGCCAGTCGGCCCAACGGCGACGGGCGCCCCGATCATCCGCCACGTGATCTACGCAGAGGCGTCGGGGAAGCGCTACCACATGACCGTACCGGCGGAGATCTGGGCCGAGCTGAACGAGGGACAGGAGGCGCTCCTGCAGACGGAGGCGAAGCGCCACGTTACAGGCTTCCGTTCCGTATAGACAGCAAAGAAGAAGGGCGACTGTGCAGATGTGCAGTCGCCCTTCTTGCTGTTTTACCAGCTACCACCGATGCCGGTCAGCCGCTCAGGGGTGCCCATCGTCATGCACAAGGCGAGCAAAACGACGAGGAACCTCAGAGCAGTACGCCGCCTAAATCCAGCCCCTCAATCATCATTTCTCCGCACTATTGACATCTGTGTTATGATAAAAGGTTTGCTAATCGGGGCCATCTCCGGTTGACGCACTACTCCGTACCGGTCGAGACCCTATCAGAACTGATGCCGGATCGGTCATCCGTTTGATTATCCCTCAAGTCGCAACGTTGTAACATGGTAGTGAGATGGCTCACACTTATTGCCATCCCTTCTGGGAGGGGTACTCATGACTACACGTCGCGTCACTGTTGATGGCAACGAGGCAGCAGCCCATGTTGCATACCGGACGAACGAAGTTATCGCTATCTACCCGATCACCCCGTCCTCGCCGATGGGTGAGCACTCGGACGCTTGGTCGGCCGTTGGCAAGCAGAACATCTGGGGCTCCGTCCCGCAGGTGACCCAGATGCAGTCGGAGGCCGGCGCTGCCGGTGCCATTCACGGTGCGCTCCAGGCCGGCGCCCTCTCGACGACCTTCACCTCCTCCCAGGGCCTGCTCCTGATGATCCCGAACATGTACAAGATCGCCGGCGAGCTGACGGCGACCGTCTTCCACATCGCGGCCCGCGCGATCGCGACGCAGGGCCTCTCGATCTTCGGCGACCACTCCGACGTGATGGCCGTCCGCCAGACCGGCTGGGGCGTCCTCTTCGGCAACTCGGTCCAGGAGGCGCACGACTTCGCCCTGATCAGCCAGGCGACGGCGCTGAAGGCCCGCGTCCCCTTCCTGCACTGCATGGACGGCTTCCGTACCTCGCATGAGGTCCAGAAGATCAGCCTGATCCCCGACGAGCAGATCAAGGCGATGATCGATGATGACCTGGTGCGCGCCCACCGCCTGCGCGGCCTTACCCCGGATCGGCCGGCGCTGCGCGGCACCGCCCAGAACCCGGACGTCTACTTCCAGGCGCGCGAGACGGTCAACCCCTACTACATGGCCACCCCGGGCATCGTGCAGGGGATGATGGACCGCTTCGCCGAGCTGACCGGGCGCCAGTACCACCTCTTCGACTACGTGGGCGCCCCCGACGCCGAGCGCGTCATCATCCAGATGGGCTCGGGCTGCGAGACGACCGCCGCCGCCGTCCGTCGCCTCGTGGCGCAGGGCGAGAAGGTCGGC
The DNA here is from genome assembly GCA_035298385.1 of Symbiobacteriaceae bacterium. Lineage (GTDB taxonomy): Bacteria > Bacillota > Sulfobacillia > Symbiobacteriales > Symbiobacteriaceae > DATGYC01. The sequence goes on from DATGYC010000026.1 coordinate 2,400, forward strand.
CTGCTGATGGTCCGCCTCTTCCGGCCGTGGGACTCCTCGGCCTTCATCAAGGGCCTGCCCGCCACGGTCAAGGCGATCGCGGTCCTCGACCGGACGAAGGAGCCGGGCTCCGCCGGCGAGCCGCTCTACCAGGACGTCCTGACCGCCGTCGCCGATGGTGTGATGCGCGGGACGGCGCCCTTCACCACCCTGCCGCGGATCATCGGTGGGCGCTATGGCCTCGGCTCCAAGGAGTACACCCCGGCGATGGCCAAGGTGATCTTCGACGAGCTGAAGCAGGCCCGCCCGAAGAGCCCGTTCACGATCGGCATCATCGATGACGTGACCGACTCCTCGCTCCCGTGGGATCCGACCTGGATCACCGATCCGAAGGAGAACGTCCAGGCGATGTTCTTCGGCCTCGGCTCGGACGGCACCGTCGGCGCCAACAAGAACTCGATCAAGATCATCGGCGAGGGGACGGACCAGTACGCCCAGGGCTACTTCGTCTATGACTCGAAGAAGTCCGGATCCACGACCACCTCACACCTGCGCTTCGGCCCGGAGCGGATCGAGGCGCCCTACCTGATCCAGCAGGCCGACTTCATCGGTATCCACCAGTTCACCTTCCTCGATCGTATGCCGGTGCTGGAGAACGCCAAGGAGGGCGCCACGGTCCTCCTGAACGCCCCCTACCCGACCGAGGAGGTCTGGGATCGGCTGCCCCGCGTGATTCAGACCCAGCTGATCCAGAAGAAGGCCTCCCTCTACGTGATCGATGCCGTCGCCGTCGCCAAGGCGACCGGGATGGGCCGCCGCATCAACACGATCATGCAGACCTGCTTCTTCTACCTGGCCGGCGTCCTGCCGCAGGATGAGGCGATCAAGCAGATCAAGAAGGCGATCGAGAAGACCTACGCCAAGCGTGGTCAGCAGGTCGTTGACCAGAACTTCGCCGCCGTTGACGCCTCCCTGGCTGGCCTTCACAAGGTGGAGATCCCGGCCGAGATCACCTCGCTGATCGAGGCGACCAACCTGATCCCGGCGGACGCGCCCGAGTTCGTGCAGAAGGTGACGGCGCCGCTGATGGCGGGCCAGGGCGACCTGATGCCGGTCTCGGCGATCCCGGTCGACGGCACCTACGTGACCGGCACCACCAAGTACGAGAAGCGGAACATCTGCACCGAGGTGCCGGTCTGGGATCCGGACCTCTGCATCCAGTGCGGCAAGTGCGTCAACGTCTGCCCGCACGCCGTCATCCGGGCGAAGCTCTTCTCGCCGGAGGCCCTGACCTCTGACGCCCCGGAGACCTTCCTGCACACGAGCGCCCGCTTCAAGGAGCTTCCCGACCACGAGTACACCATCCAGGTCTCGGTCGAGGACTGCACGGGCTGCACCCTTTGCGTCGAGGTCTGCCCGGCGAAGGATCGGCTGAACCCGAGCCACAAGGCGATCAACATGGAGCCGGTCGCCCCGATCCGCGAGGCGGGGATCGAGAACTGGGATTACTTCCTCAGCCTGCCCGAGGTGGAGGAGGGCGCCCTCAAGCTGGACACGGTCAAGAACCTCCAGACCGTCACCCCGCTCTTCGAGTTCTCCGGCGCTTGCGCTGGCTGCGGCGAGACGCCCTACCTCTCCCTGCTGACCCGTCTCTTCGGCGACCGGATGCTGATCGCCAACGCCACCGGCTGCTCCTCGATCTACGGCGGCAACCTGCCGACCACCCCCTGGACGACCAACGATCAGGGCCGCGGTCCGGCTTGGGCCAACTCGCTCTTCGAGGATAACGCCGAGTTCGGCCTGGGCATGCAGGTCGCGGTCGAGAAGCAGTCCGAGTACGCTCGTGAGCTCTTGGATAGCGAGCGCGCCTTCCTGGGTGATGAGCTGGTCGACGCCATCCTGACGGCGGACCAGTCGAGCAAGGCCCTCATCGATATGCAGCGCGCCCGGGTGGAGACCCTGAAGTCCCGCCTGCAGAGCGAGACGGCGCCGAAGCGGCGTGACCTGCTCGCCGTGGCCGATATGCTGGTGAAGAAGTCGCTCTGGATCATCGGTGGCGACGGCTGGGCCTATGACATCGGCTTCTCTGGCCTGGATCACGTGATGGCGACGGGGCACAACGTCAACATCCTGGTGATGGATACCGAGGTCTACTCGAACACGGGCGGCCAGTCCTCCAAGGCGACGCCGAAGGGCGCCGTGGCCAAGTTCGCCGCCGGCGGCAAGAAGACCGGTAAGAAGGATATGGGCACGATTGCGATGTCCTACGGCAACGTCTACGTCGCCCAGATTGCGATGGGCGCCAACGATGCCCAGACGGTCAAGGTCTTCCAGGAGGCGGAGGCCTATGACGGCCCGTCGATCATCATCGCCTACTCGCACTGCGTGGCGCACGGCTACGACATGGCGCATGGCATGAACCAGCAGAAGCTGGCTACCGAGTCCGGCCACTGGCCGCTCTACCGCTTCGATCCGCGCCGGAAGGAGCAGGGGCTGAACCCGCTCCAGCTCGATTCCAAGGCGCCGAAGATCGAGCTGAAGGATTACGTGAAGAACGAGACGCGCTATAGCTTCCTGGAGAAGATCGATCCGAATGCGGCTTTGGAGCTAATCTCCGAGGCGCAGGGCGACATCGAGGAGAAGTGGCGCCGGCTCGAGGGGATGTCGAAGCTGCCGGGCGCCCCGGTCGATGGGGCGGCGGACTAAGTATCGGCTTGTGTCGGCTGAGCCCGATGGTATGTGGGGTTGGGTTTGGTCGATCTAGCATAGAAGGGCTTCCCTGCCGGTTGGCGGGGAGGCCCTTCGTTTTTGGGGTACAGCTCGGTGACAGCCGGGGTGCGGCTCGGTGACAGCTGGGGTACAGCTCGGTGACAGCTAGGATACGGCTCGGTGACAGCTGGGGTACAGCTCGGTGACAGCTGGGGTACAGTTCGGTGATGGCACCCGGGGGCCAGCTTCGGTCAGTCAGGCGAGGATCGAGGCCTCTTTCGGATCGAGGGGGGTTACGTAGCGGGGGACTCCGTCAGCCAGCGCCGGACCGCTGCCTCCTGCGCCGGCAGGGGCTTGAGGATCGGGCGCCCCTCCCGCAGGGTGGCCAGGGCGACCTCGTAGGTCGTCTTATGCTTACGGGCCCACCAGGCGATCAGGATCGCTGCGGTCCGCTCCATCCCAGCCCGACAGTGGACGTAGAGCCCGGTCCGGCCCTCTGCCAGCACCCCGTCGATGAACTGGACCGCCGCCTGCAGGTCAGCGGGAAGAGGGGCGCCCATGTCGGTGATCGGTAGGTGAAGCCGGGTGAGGCCGGCCTGCTCGATCGACGCCAGGGCCGCCTGGCCGAAGCGTGGGGGCGCCCATTCGTGCGCTTCTCGCAGGTCCAGGATGTGCGTCACCCCGGCGCTCTGGAGGTTCTCGATGTCGATCGCCGTCAGCGGGTTTCGCCCGGCCCAAAGACGGGGGGCGACTCGGTCGTATTGGAATGGCGGGAGGGTGGCCGTTGCATAGAGGTCGTGATGCTGCTGAAGCCGGAGCGCTTTACTTTCGAACAAAGCTCTGCCTCCTGTGAACAGTAAGACCTATCACCATCATACCAAAGGATGAGTGGCACCACGACTGCGGCGGCGGGCCGAAGACTGTAGCCTCCCCAAGAAGCCCGCAGAGCCTAACCAAGAAAAATAAAATCCGGCCCTGGGGCGAAGCCACAGGGCCTTCCTTACGTAACGCCCCGGGCGCCCTCGATGGGTGCCGGGGGCGAACCGTTACGTATTAGGGGGGTGGTGACCCCGGCGCCCGGAGCGCGGCGCCACAAACCACAGCGCCACAAACCACAGCGCCACCAAACCACAGCCGAAGGAACTACTCCTTCTCCCCCGCCAGCCAGCGAGTGACCTGATCGACCGCCACCGGCTTGATCTGCAGCGCCAGGTCCTTGCCCACCTGCACCTTCGCCCGCTCCGGCACCCGGAAGAGGATGTAGGTCTCGTCTCCCGCCGTCACCTGCCGGAAGTTCTCCAGATCGCCCGGCGTCAGCGTCACCGTGATCTCCCCCGCCTGCATCTTCAGCTTCGTCGGCTTGTACGTCTCGCCGTCGCCAAAGAGTGAGTCAAAGGAAGGCCGGTACTCCAGCCCGCCAAAGGAGGACTCCCAGCGAGCCTGGAAGCCCAACCGGTCGATCCCGTGACCGACCGCCTTCTCGACCGCCACCGCCACCGACTCGGCCGAGAGACCATTCGCGGCCTCCTCGACCAACTGCTTCTCCATCTTGGCGAAGAGGTCGTGCGGGACGTCGCCACCGCTTGACTGCTCCGTGATCATCCGGACCAGGGCGGCGCCCTCCCGGCGGGGCGGCAGGCGCCGGCTCGCCTCCAGGGCGTTGAACCAGGCTGCTGCACCCGAGGCGGCGTAGACCAGCATGTCGGCCATCTCTCGGCCGTCATCATCCAGGCAGGGGAAGAGGACCGCCCGGGCGACGTTCGCCCGCTTGATCACGTTGGTCAGGAGCTGCGTGATGAACCGGGAACGGCCCTCGTCAAAGCGAGACTCCTCCCGGTCGTCCAAATCGACAACAGTGGCAAAGCTAAAGGGGATCGGCTCGGCGCCCATCGCTGGCGTGATCGTGAACTTCAGGACCGCCACCAGGTGGTTGGAGATCGCCCCGGATGCCATCACCTTGTAGGCCAGGATGTTGCCCCACTCAGTCATCTCGTCCGGCTTGACGTTCTGCAGATCGCGGATCGCCTCCAGCACCTCGACGGCCGGGCGATTGCGGGTCCGGTCATACTCCGGGGAGGCGACCTTGAGGACCGAGAGGACGTCGCCGGTATAGGTACAGGGGAAGTTGACCTCGCCAAGCGTCCCCTCGATCATGCCGTAGAGATGGCCCTCCAGGACGGACCGAACCGCCCCGTCGACCTCCTCCCACGGGAGCGTCTCGGCATGGAAGAGCCGCTTCTGCTCCTCTTCCTTCTTGATGTGACCCAGGTAGGCGTGGGTGATCCGCAGGTTCCCCTCGCCGGCCACTTGTTGCAGCTTCTGAAGCATTGGTGGAAAGCCTCCTTGGCGCCCACGTCAGGGGGTGGGCGATCAGCCAGTTCATCATCATTTTACCAGAGTTCTACAGGAGTTCGCGTCCGGTACGCCTAAATAAGATAGGCAAGGATCTTATACCATGATTCGACGCGTTCCGTTGGTTGAAGGAGGGTGGATTGAAGTGGCCCTTGACCTAATGATTCGCGGGACTGGCTCGAACCGGACCCCGGATGAGCATGTAGGGGCGCTCCCGGCTGAGTACCAAGGCTGGAAGGTCTTCCTCTACGGGAAGCCGCTCGCCCAGACCGCCTACCCGGCGACGACCGACCTGAGCGAACTGGCCGGTTGGATCGAAGCGGCGGGCGAGGCGGACCTGGTGCTCTACGGTGATGACGCCCTGTTCCGCATTGTGGAGCCCGAGGCCGTCGGCACCATCTGGGTGACGATGGGGGCTGACCGCGACGGCGTGCGCGAGGTCTGGCGCCTGCGTCAGCAGTACGCCTGGCTGGCTAAGAAGAAGCTCGCCCTACTGGTTGAGCCGACCGAGAACGGCGACCGCCCGGATGCCGAGCGGCTGATGCGCCTCACGCGTGCGGTGCAGGTCCTCTCGTTCCCCGCTGGTCCGGCGTTGGCCGGTCCGGCCTGGGCTTCGGCGCCGGAGGAGAACCTCCCCGCCCCGGTCGAGGAGTTCAGCGCTGCCCCCGAGGGCGACGAGTCGGCGCCCGCTTGGACGGCGACCACCGATGCAGCCCCGGCGCCCGCCTGGGCGGAGCCCGCCACTGCAGAACCCGCCTCTGCCTGGACGGAGCCTGCCACCGTAGAGCCCACCCCGGCGGAGGACGGTCTGTCGGCGGCTGAATTCGCCGCACTGACTGAACCGGTCCCGGCAGCCACCCAAGCCCCTGCGAACGAGTCCGCGGCCCCCGTTGCTGATGAGCTGCCTGTCGCCGAGAGCCACGCTCCGGTGACCGAATCCGCTCAGGCTGACGAGGTTGAGCCGCATCTCTCCTATGCTACCCCATCAACGTCAATCGAAAGAGGAGCGGATCTAACCATGACGACCCCGCAGGCCGAACAGGCGATTCTGCAGCGCTATGCCCTCGTCCGTGAGCGCCGTACCACCACCGCCCGTGTCCAGGAGGTTGACGCGATTATCAAGGGTCTCCTGAAGGAGATCTTCGTCTCCCGCCCGGAGAACGGCATCGACGCCGCCGCCGAGTTCGAGGTCAACACCAAGAAGCTGGCGGAGGTCTCGGCGGAGTTCGCGCAGCTCACCCGCTCGATGGCTCGCATCGAGGAGGAGATGGCCAAGCTGGCCTGGCTGAAGGACGAGCTGGAGATCTAATCGCGCACAAACAGATGCCCCCACCCGCTGTGCGTCGGGTGGGGGCTCTTTTGCTTAGTGAACCGCCAGCGTCTCGGTCAGCCAGGCTGCTGCATCCTGCATCGCTTGGCCGTGCCGGTAGAGGAAGTGGCCCTGACCGGGGTAGGTGATCCGCGTGACGGGCCCGCCCAACGCTGCTGCGAGTGCGGCCGACTCTCGGGGCGCCACGGCCGCGTCGGCCTCGCCGTGCAGGATCAGGACCGGTACCTTCACCTGGCCCGCGACGGCGCCCGGGTTGTAGGCGGTGTGCTGCAGGAAGCGGACTAGGTTGGAGGTGATCTGCTTGCCCCCAACCTCCGTGACGGTGTAGTGTTCGCCCGCCTGGACCTTGGCGAGCAGGCCCATCATCTCCTGCTTCCACTGGCCGTGACGAATCTGAACGACCCGCTCCGAGAGGCCCTTCCGGGCGGCCAGTTCCCGCAGGTCATGCAGGTAGCGCTCCTCGGTCGGGTGGAAGGCGGGCGCCAGGAGAACCAGGGCGGTCAGCCGACCCTCGGCTGCTAGCTGGAGGGCGAACTGGGTTCCGTCGCCCCAGGCGATCCCGGCTACCTTGCCGACCTCCTGCTGGACGGCCAACATCTCCTGGACCGCCTTGGCATCATCGTACAAGGCCTCCCAGTCGGCCTCGTGGTACTCGCCGGAGGAGAGGCCACCGCCGCGCTGGTCGTAGGTCAGGGCGCCCAGCCCCGCCTTCGCCAGGGCGTGCGCCCACTGGACCGGCCAGTTCGGCTCCCGCCCTTCGTAGCGGGTGAGCGGGAGCGGGCCCGGTCCGCCGATGATGACGGCGGCGTTTACCTTCTGTTCCGGGGACGCCTCCTCCGGCAGAATTAGGTCGCCTGCTAGGCCATGGGTCTCGTTCGAAATCGAAACCGGATGGGTCTTCGCCACTATGTATCGCTCCTTGACATGAGTCTATCCGTCCGATTGTACCACATGTAAGCAAGAGCGGGGGCTAGTTGCCCCCGCTCCTTGGCGCTATCTGCTCCTGGTAGATCGGCCGGCCGACTGGGTTGGTCGGGGGCGCCCCCTCCCAGGAGGGGAACTCGTAGTAGGTCGCCGTGATCGGGGCGTCCCAGTGCGCCCTGGCGAAGTCCAAGATGGCGTAGCCGTGGTAGAAGTAGTCGCCCTCACGGGTGAGCCGGGGCATCTCCGCATGGTAGGGGACCAGGTTGGCCCAGGTCGGTTCGATCGGGGCATAGGGATCGTGCCCGCCCTCCTGGAAACCAGCACAGCCGATCAGCCGTCCCTTCGCCAGCCCGAGCAGCCCGTCCTGGAAGAGGATCAGGTTGTGCTCATGTCCCCAGAACCAGGCTGCGACGCGGTCGAAGTAGGACTGGAAGGTGGCCAGCAGGTGGTGGTTCAGCCAGCGGCAATCGCCGTCCCCGTTGATGCGCCGAGACTGGGTGAAGAGGGGGTGGTGTGAGAGGAGGATCGTCGAGCCAGCGAAGCGCTCCAGCTTCTCCGTTTGCCAGGTGACCTCCGATGGGCGGAGGGCGGGCGCCCGGGGCGCCAGATAGGTCTGGAAGGGGTTGGCGTCACCTTGCCCGGTATCCATGGCGAGGAACTGCCAAGCATCGTCGGCCGTCTGCAGGCAGAAGTAGCTCGCCTCTTGTCGCCAGGTTGGATCGGTCAGGTTCATCTGATCCAGGATGACGTCGTAGAAACCCCGTCCCCGGGCGTAGTAGCAGTGATTCCCCGGCAGGGAGAAGACCGGGATCGCTCGACCGGTCGCGGCAAAGGCATCAGCAAAGACCTGCCGGACGTGGGTCTCGCACTCGAAGGGCGTACCCGAGTAGTAGACGTCGCCCAGGTGAATCAAGGCGTCGGGGCGGTGGCTGCGCAGGATCTCCGTCAGCATGGCACGGGCGTCCGGCTGACCGGTTCCCCAGTCGCCGATCATGGCGACCTTGGCATCGGCCGGAAGGCGCCACCGGATCACCCCGTACTGGTCGAGTTGCTGGCCGCGCCGCTGCCAGTCCCGGTAGGCGATCGGTCGAGCCATGTGGGAGAGGTAGGCCAGGATGCAGCGCGCAAAGCCGAAGTCGCCATCGGAGTAGCGCCGAATCTCCTCCTCCAGCGTGGCGGAGCGCCGCTGGGCGCCGGAGAGACGGGCTTCGGCGAGGTTGAAAGCGAGGCTGCAGAGGTAGGCATCGCCCTCTTCTGGGGCGGCGGCGCCCCCCTGCAGAGCGATCTGGGTTGCCGTCTCCGTCATGGCGCTCTCTTCCCCGGACGCTTCAGCAATCACGGATTGCCAGACCGAGAGTCTCGGGTCGGAAACCGTCTGAAAGCGCTGCATGAGCTCAGCCCCCTACGCCTGGAAGCGATTACCTGCTCTCTTCCGCTTGAGAGGGGGGATTTTCCTCTCCCCTTGGGGCGAAATGAGCGGGGGGCCAGCTTTAAACAGCGACGCGGAAGCACGGCGAGAGAAGTCGCCCGCGCTTCCGCGTCATTGTCTGTCTATTCGGTGAGGTGACCACCGTCAAACCGTTAGTGGCTCATGATCGTATGAATGGCCTTGGTCACCAAGGGAATGTAGGTATCGGCCTCATCGACCTCTGCCCCATTGGTCATAATCACTAGGGCGTAGGGGTGTCCGGGCGCCCAGACGATGCCGCCGTCATGGTAGTTGCCGTCAAGGGAGCCGAACTTGTGGACGAACCTGACGCCGGCGGGTAACCCGGCAGCGATTCGACCGTCAAACTCCACCTTCGACAGCGGGCCCAGTACCAGCGCAGCCGTCTTTGGGTCATCTAGGCTGACCTTGTAGAGGTAGCGCCACCAGCCAAGCTCACTCAAAGCGGACGTGGAGGGGGAGGCGTCCTCCTCCCGGAAGAGTTCGCCGTCAATCGTCCTGGTCCAGTCGCGCACATTCTGCCAGCCCAGATGCCGGCCCAGCATGTTGACGGCGATGTTGTTGGAGTAGATTAGCGATCGATTCACCAGGTTCTCGACCGGGTACCACTCGCCGAAGGGGGAGGTCTCGAACGCTCCGCCGCCGGGGGACTCGAAGTCGCCCTCGGTGTACTGGATCACGTCACTCCACTTCAAGCGGCCGGCCTTCTGCTGCGTCATGGCGTAGAGCGTCACCGGCATCTTGATGGTAGATGCGGGGTGATAGCGTTGATCGCCCCGGACGCTCCAGCGTTCTCCGGTCGTCAGGTCCGCAACGGCGACCGACCAGGCGCCAGGAAAGCCGTTGAAGGCCGCGGTCACGCCAGCGAAGAGATCCGGCCCCTTGGCCCAGTCCGCAGGTACCGCCTTCCCAACCGGCGGCTCTTGGTTGATGACGACTTTCTTCACTGGCTCCAGGTTCGGGCCCGTCCCCGCAGTGGGCGTGGGCTCTGGGTCAATCGCGGGACTGGTGGTCGGCGCCGGTAGAGTCTCCTGGGTCAGATTGCTAACGGCGTTCTGGTCGATCGTTGGTGTAATGACAGGCGCAGCGGCGACGGGGCGCCCCAGGTATCGTTGGCCGACTAGCAAGAGGCCCCAGGTGGCCATGCTTCCCGCCGCAACAACCCCGAGTAACAACCCCCAGAACCTGAGTGGCTTCTGCACAACCGATCCTCCTTACAAATCAAGCACCCGATTCCTCTAACGAGACGGAGGGGCCAAAGGTTACGGAAGGGGCCCATCAAGATTAGACGGGTACGGAACGCGATCCGTTTACGTCTGAAGGTTTTCTCACGGGCATGGGGACGCCTTTTTGCGGATATGGTAGAATGGGGCTACATGTTTCAACGTTTACAGAACGGAGGCGACGTCCATGCAGCGTGTATTGAAGCGGTCCGAGGTAAAGCAAGAGCACACCTGGGACCTAGAGGCGATCTACGCAAACGCTTCGGCGTGGGAGGCGGACTTTTCCAAGGTTGAGGCGATGATTCCAGCGCTCTCAGCCTTCCACGGGAAGCTGGGCGAATCAGGAGCGACGCTCCTTAGCGCCCTTCAACAGCGGGATGAGATCTACCTGCTCTTCTCGCAGGTGGCGGTCTACGCTCACATGAAGCGGGATGAGGATAACTCCAACCCCGCCTCCCAGGCCTTGATGGAGAAGGTCACCTCGCTCGGGGCTCAGATTGGGGCGGTTGCCTCCTACATGACCCCGGAGATCTTGGCCTTGCCGGAGGAGACCCTGAACGCCTACCTGCAGTCCACACCCGGCCTGGAGCTCTATAAGTTCGAACTGGAAGATACATACCGGCAGAAGGCCCACGTGCGCTCGGCGGAGATCGAGGAGCTACTCGCCCAGGTCTCCGAGATCGCGGGGGCGCCCCGGAACATCTTCACCATGCTCAATAACGCCGACCTCGAGTTCCCCTCGGTCAAGGATGAGGAAGGGAACGAGGTCGAGCTGACCCACGGGCGGTACATCCGCTTCCTAGAGTCGTCGGACCGGAACGTCCGCGAGGGCGCCTTCCGCGCACTCTATGAGACCTATACCAAATATAAGAACACGATTGGCGCTACTTTTGGGGCATCCGTCAAGAAGGATGTCGTGAACGCTCGCGCCCGGAACTATGAGTCCGCACGGGCTGCTGCCCTGGCGGAGAACAACATCCCGGAGTCGGTCTACGACAACCTGGTCGCCACGGTTAACAAGAACCTGCCCGCCTTCCACAAGTACCTCCAGCTTCGCAAGAAGCTCCTCGGGGTGGATCAGCTCCAGATGTGGGATATCTACACCCCGCTCGTCCCGGAGATGAACAAGCAGATCCCCTACGAAGAGGCCGTTGAGACGATCATCGCCGCCTTGGCGCCCCTGGGTGAGGAGTACGGTCGTCTGGCGCGAGAAGGCCTGACCACCAAGCGCTGGGTCGATCGGTATGAGAACACGGGCAAGACCTCCGGGGCCTACTCCTCCGGCACCTACACGACGCATCCGTACATCCTGATGAACTATCAGGGGACGCTCGATTCGATGTTCACCTTGGCGCACGAGCTGGGCCACTCGATGCACTCCTACTACTCCAAGAAGAACCAGCCGTTCATCTACAGCAACTACACGATCTTCGTGGCTGAGGTCGCTTCAACCTTTAACGAGGCGCTCCTGACCAATCACCTGCTGAAGTCGACGGACGACAAGAAGCTGCAGATGTATGTCATCAACCATCAGCTGGAGTCGATCCGTGGTACCCTCTACCGGCAGACGATGTTTGCGGAGTATGAGCAGAAGGTGCACGAGCTGGCCGAGGAGCGGCAGCCGCTCACCCCGGATACGCTGAGCGAGATCTACTACGACCTGAACAAGCGGTTCTTTGGGACCGAGGGGATGGTCGTGGACGAGGCGATCGCCATGGAGTGGGCTCGGATTCCCCACTTCTACCGTGCCTTCTACGTCTACCAGTACTCCACCGGCATCTCGGCGGCGACATCGCTCGCCCAGCAGGTGCTCCAGGAAGGGCAACCGGCGGTGGAACGCTACCTGAACTTCCTGAAGGGTGGCGGCTCAAAGTATTCGATCGACCTGCTCAAGGGTGCGGGGGTTGACATGAATACGCCGGCGCCGGTCCAGCAGACCCTGGATCTCTTCAGCCAACTGGTCGACCAGATGGCGGCCTTGGCCGAATAGCATAGCAAACCCCCCTGGGCCAGCAAGCCCAGGGGGGTCTGTTTATGGGTGGTTACTTGCCGGTGCCCCGGCCCGGGTTCTTGGCGCTGGAGTCCCAGGTGGCCGCCAGAGCGGCCGCAGCGTCAGCCTGCACCAGGCCGTAGCCGAAGGTGGTATCACGGCCGGCGTCGCCTAGGTCCATGGCGGACTGCTGGAGGATCGCCCGGACGTCACGGTTGGTCAGGGCGGGGTTCATCGACCAAGCGAGAGCCGCCACGCCAGAGACGTGCGGGGTGGCCATCGAGGTGCCCTGGAGGTAGTCATAATCGGTCGCGATGATCGTCACGTTGGCGGTCTCCAGGCCGTTCGCCCGGATCGCCACACCGCTGTTGTAGGAGACGGAGACGGTCGGGATCCAGTTGCCGGGGGCGCCCAGGGTGAAGTTGCCCACGTCGTCCGGGCCGGCCTCAGCCGCCTGCCGGTTGGCGATGATCGCAGCGCTGGCGCCCTGCGCCATCACGTTGGTCACCTTAGCGCCGAAGGAGATGACGCCACGGTTGATCAGGGCGATCCAGGGACCCGAGGCGGGGGCGCCGGTGCACGAGGTGGTCGAATCAGCGATGCCGCACTCAACTAGCGGGCCTGTCACGTTGCCGGCCGGGGCGAACTCAGCCGAATTCGAGACGTAAGCGTCACCAGCCTCCGTGAGGGCGGTCACACGCCCGGACCCCAGGGGGACCGAGGAGAGGGTAGCGGTGCCCGGTGCGACGAGCTCCTGCTCCGGGCCCATGTTGGAGAAGGAGGCCAGCTGCAGGTTCTGATCGACGGCGCCGACGGCCACGACCGAGCCGTAGGCGGCCGGGTAGCCGACCGGGTTGTGATCATCATTGCCCGAGGCGGCGATCGAGAGGGCGCCCTTGGCCCAAGCACGGTCGAAGGCCTTCTCCTCGGTCTTGGAGCCCTCGTCCGAGCCGAGCGAGAGCGAGATGATGTTGGCCTTGACGGAGTCGGCGCACCAGTTGACGCCGTTGATCACGCCCTGGGTCGTACCGAAGCCGTCATCGCCGAGCACGCGGCCGATGTAGAGCTCAACATTCGGGGCAACACCCTTGGCGGGGTTGGTCAGCTGCGCAGCGATCGTGCCAGCGGTGTGGGTGCCGTGGCCGGCGCCGTCCGTGGCATCCTTGTGGCCGTCGAGGACGAAGTTCCGGGAGTCCTTGACGATCGAGACGCCGTTCTTGAAGAACTCGGGATGGTTGTAGTCAATGCCGGTGTCCAGGACGCAGACCTTGATGCCGGCGCCCGTCGCCCCAGCGGTCCAGGCCTCGGGGGCGTTGACCGCATCCAGACCCCAGGTGTACGAGGTGGTGTCGGTATAGGGCAGGCTCAAGGCCTTGACCGTGCGATTCTTCTCCACGAGTGCGATCTGCGGGTTGGTCTGGAGCCCCTTCAGCCCCGCAGCGTTCGCTGTTACCACGGCGGCGCCGAGCTCTTCCCAAGCCTGATCGACGGTTACGCCGGCGATCGCAAGGCTCGAGGCTGAGTATGAGTTCCTGAAGTTCACCAGATACGATTGGGTCGAGTCGGAACCCTGCGGAGCGGCTGCGGCGAGACCCGTGACGGCCAGGGTCAGGGCGGCGGCAAGCGCTGTCAATCGTACGGAACGCTTCATGGATCAAACCCCCTTCTGAATAAATAGAATGATTCTACGAAACATGCGTATTTCCTTCTGCCGAATATGGGGGTACAGATAAAAATTTTATAAGTAAAATTTTTCACATATTAAACTAATGAACGTGTCTCTTGGCGAAATAGGAACGGCCCCCTCCGACTAAGCGGAGGGGGCCGTTTCGTTTGCTTTACTTGACCAGACCGGCCAGCAGGCCGTCCAACTTGGCGATCTGCTCGGTCAGGACCTTCTGATCCAGCGGGCTGACCTTGACACCAGCCCGAATCGCCCCGAGCGGCTCCTCGATCTTCTCGTATAGGTCCTTATCCTTCGCCTTGACGGCGTCTTCGAACTTCTCCCAGGCCTCGTGCATCTCCTCTGCTTCGGTCGTCGCCTTGGCGGCGTCCTTCGCGTCGACAGCGGACTTGACGTCGGTGAGGATGGCCTGCATCTTCTGGGCGCCCGACTTGATCTCGGTACCGGAGGCGGCGGAGCAGGCGGTCAGGGCGAGAGCGAGGACGGCGACGAGCGCCAGCATCAGTGAGCGGATCTTCATGTGTATGCAACCCTTTCTACATGTACGTAATAGAGGAGAGCTACTGTGTAGCTACCAGGGCCGCCTTCGCAATCCGGTCGCGCCGGTGCTGCCAGACGAACGTAGCGAGTCCACCCATCAGTAAGAGCAGTTGGGGAATCGTGCCCTCCCAGTTTGGGTAGAGCCCGAGGAAGTCGACCGTCGGCAGGTAGGGGACGACCGTCGCCCGCAGGAGCCCGGCTAACTGGAGGCCGTGCACGCCCATGCCGGTGAACTTGAAGGCCAGGTAGAAGACGAGCAGGCTGGAGACCAGGAAGAAGGGGCGCATCGGGACCTTAATTCCCCACTTCAGGATCACGACAGCGATCACTGCCAGGATCCCAAGTCCAAGGGCGAGGCCAAGGAGCAGGTCCTTCATAGCGATCGAGGAGGCCATGCCGACGTAGAAGAGCACGGTCTCTGTCCCCTCACGGAAGACGGCCAGGAAGGAGAGGGTGGCCAACGAGAGGAGCCTTCCGGTCGCCAGGGCGCTCGTCGACTGCTCCCGGATGTAGCGCTGCCACTCGACCAGGCTGGACTTGCTGTGCAGCCAGTAGCTGACCCAGATCAGCATGCTGGCGGCGAAGAGCCCGGAGAAGCCCATGATGAGGAAGTTGTTCGAGCCGAAGGCGCCCGTGCCGATCAGGAACTTGACGGCGACTGCCAGCACGGCGCTGACGAGGAGGCCGGCGCCGACGCCGCCCCAGATCCAGCGGCCCTTCTCCGGGTGCCCAGCCTTCTTGAGGAAGGCGAGCAGGGCGACGGTGACGAGGAGTGCCTCCAGCCCTTCACGCAGGACGATGGTGGCAGCGTCAAAGACGTTGTACGAGGTCTTGCTGACCAGGGGCGCCAGGTAGTTGTGCATCTGGTCGATCAGCGTGATCGCCTTGGTCAGATCCGGCTGCTTGCTGGTCAGGTAGGCAGAGAGGGTGACCATATCGCGTTCGGCATCCCCGTAGACCTGGCCCGAGGCGGTCAGGACGATCCCCTCGACATCCAGCCAGGAGTGGCGGAACTGCTCGATTGAGGCAGCAGCGCCGGCCACGTCGTGCGCTTCAGCCTGGGCCTTTGCCTGCTCGAGGAGGGTGAGCAGACCGCTGATGTTGCCGCTGCTCTGCTGCTTCTGGCCGCCGTCGGCCGGGAAACCGCCCGTAATGAAGGTCTGGTTAGCCGTCTGAAGCCGCTGCAGGCCGCTCGAGAGTTGGCTGCCGTCGACCGGGTTCTGAAGGAGGGCGAAGGCGACCGTAGCCATCTCTTCTTCGATCGTCCGGTAGGCTGTGATCGATTCGGCCTTGATCCCTTCCTCGATGATGCGCCAGCGCTCGTGGAAGGAGTCGTAGGTCGCCTTCGCGGCGCTCAGGTCGCCCTGTTTAGCCTGCGTCAGCGCCTGCGCTACGATCTGGTCTGCCTCCTGCAGATCACCTGATGGGGTCGCAGATGCCAGGCCAGTCAGGCTTACCGTGAGGAGCAGAACGGTCAGGAAGAGACGAGCGATCCGCTTTATCCGCATGAAGGCGACCCACCATTCTCTAGGGTTATCGGAGGAGGTTCTTCTCGCTCCTTATTGTGAATGAGAATCAGAATCAGTGTCAATACCCAATGTCGGCGATGAGAGAAGTCACTCGATCGCTGACCATGATTTTCGTCACTGGATAGAGAGTGGCAGGGAAACTGTGGGATGGGCAGAATAGAACGATGTTGGCCCACGCCTGCCTATGGATAGAGGAGGAGTCTTCGGAATGGATCCCCGCGTTCGTACCCTGGCTCGTAATCTGATTCGCTACAGCACGAACCTCCAGAAGGGCGAGAAGATCCTGATTGAGATCTTCGGCGAGCACTTCGATATCGCCACCGCCCTGGTCGACGAGGCCTATGCCGTCGGCGGCATCCCCCTGGTCACCCTGAAGAACCACAACGTCATGCGCGCCCTTCAGCGTGGCGCTTCGCAGGAGCAGGTCGACCTCTGGGCCAAGTTTGAGAAGGCCCGCATGGAGGAGATGGACGCCTACATCGCCATTCGTGGCGGGGCGAACGCCGCTGAACTCGCTGACGTGGGCGCCGAGGGCGCCAAGCTCTTCTCCACGCGCTTCAATCACCCGGTCCATTCGGACGTCCGGGTGAATACGACCAAGTGGTGCGTCCTTCGCTGGCCGACCCCGTCGATGGCCCAGTTGGCGAACACCTCGACCGAGGCGTTTGAGGACTTCTACTTTGAGGTCTGCACCCTGGACTACGCCAAGATGGACCGGAACATGGAGGCGCTGAAGCAGCGGATGGAGCGGACCGACAAGGTCCGGATCGTCGCGCCCGGCACCGACCTCTCCTTCTCGATCAAGGGAATCCCGGCGATCAAGTGCGCCGGTGAGCTGAACATCCCGGACGGGGAGTGCTACACCGCCCCGGTGCGGGACTCGGTCAACGGCACGATCACCTACAACTGCCCGACGATCTACCAGGGCTTCACCTTCACGGATGTCTCGCTCACCTTTGAGAATGGCAAGATCGTCAAGGCCACCTCGAATGATAACGAGCGGATCAACCGGATCTTTGACACGGACGAGGGCGCCCGCTACGTCGGCGAGTTCGCCATCGGCTTCAACCCGTACATCCTTGATCCGATGAAGGATACGCTCTTTGATGAGAAGATTGCCGGTTCGATCCACTTCACCCCGGGTCAGGCCTACAAGATCGCCTACAACGGCAACGATTCGGCGATCCACTGGGATATGGTCCTGATCCAGCGGCCGGAGTACGGCGGTGGCGAGCTCTACTTTGATGGCGAGCTGGTCCGCAAGGATGGCATCTTCGTGGTTGATGACCTGAAGGGGCTTAACCCGGAGAACCTGAAGTAACGGCATGATGAACCCCCCGACTACCGGGGGGTTCGTTCTTTTCACAGGGGGAGTTGTAACTTTTTTTTGGTTCCGGTGAATAGGACCTCGCAGAACTGTCCAAACTCTCTGCTGAAGGACCCCTGGAGGGACCTGATCTTGAGAAGGAGGATTCCTGTGCAGACCAAGACAAACAAGAACCGGGGGCTGATGGGCCTCACCGCCCTGGCCATGTTGGCCATGCTGGTGGGCCTGGGCTGGACCGTCTTCCAGCAGAAGGACACGGCTAAGGCTCCGACCACCGAGCAGACCGTTCCGGCCGGTACCACTGACGCCGGTGGTGCCACCGACACCAGCCCGGTCGTCGCTGGGCAGACCCCGATTCCGGCCACCTACACGATCGCTGAGGGCGACACGCTCTCCTCGATCGCGCAGCACTTCTACGGTGACTCCACCTACTACTGGGCGATCGAGCGGGCCAACGAGCTCGTCGGGACCCGTGACAAGCTGCTCGTCGGCAAGGAGCTTAAGCTCCCTTCCATGGCCGAGGTCGCTTCCAACAACTAAGCAGACCGCGAACCCCCTGGCGCCAATCAAGGCACCAGGGGGTTCCGTCTATTCATACTCGCTAATCGTGACGAGGCGGCAGAGCCAGTCGCCGCCGGGCGATTGGACCGTGACTTGGTCCCCCACCTGCTTCCCGACCAGGGCCTGAACCAGGGGAGAGGCCCAAGAGACCATCCCGTTCGAGGGATCCGCCGTGTTGGGCGGCACGATCTGATACGTCTCCTCGCCGAACTGATCCGCGATCGTAAACGAGTCCCAGACCTTCAAAGCGCCCAGGTCGGGCGCCCCGGCCGCCATCTGGCTCCCCGTCAGCCACCAGATCGCCAGCATCGCCGCATCCAGGGCATGCACATCAGCCACCGCCCGCCCAAAGACCCGCTTCACGGCCTCCTGCCGAGCGATCGG
>DATGYC010000027.1:0-2505 GCA_035298385.1 Symbiobacteriaceae bacterium
TCCGGGTAGGGCATGCCGTGGGAGATGATCGTCGATTCGAGGGCGACGACCGGGCGCCCCTCTGCCAGTGCACGGGCCACCTCGGGGGCGATCTGCAAGAGTTCCTTCATCTGAGTCGTGGGCCTCCTTCTGCTGAGGGCCGAACGGGCCCTCCTCTACTGCGCCTTCAGGTAGGCAAGCGCGGCCAGCACTTCTGCGTCTGAAACGTCTGCGGAGAGGAGCACCTCCCCGGCCCGCTGGGCCAGCACCCACGTGGGGCGCCCCTTCGTCGCCTTCTTATCCCGGGCGATGAAGGGTAGGACCGCCTCCGCGGTCACGTGAGCCGGGAAGCGGGTGGGCAGGTGGAGCCGCTCCAGGAGCGCCTCGATCCGCGGGCGGAGCGCCGTCTCTTGGAGGAGTCCAACCGCCTGCGATAGAACGAGGGCGCCCACGGTTCCCACCGCGACGCACTCGCCATGGACCCACGCGCCCACCGGCCCCTTGGCGCCAGCGGAAGCCCCAGGCCGTGCCGAATCCCCAGCGCCCGCCTCCGCCTGACCACCCACGATCGCTTCGAGCGCATGCCCAATCGTATGGCCGAAGTTCAGGATCGCCCGCAGGCCACTCTCGCGCTCATCCTGCCCGACCACCGCCGCCTTGATGCGGCAGTTCCAGGCCAACAGCTCCGCCAGCCGCTCCGGCTGACAGGCCAGCACCGCCGCCGCCTCCCGCTCCAGCCAATCCAAGAGCGCCGGGTCCCGGATGATCCCGTGCTTCACCACCTCCGCCAGCCCCGCGGAGAGCTCCCGGGGCGGCAAGGTTCTGAGCAACGCAACGTCCATCAGGACGAGCACCGGCTGGTGGAAGGCGCCGACCAGGTTCTTCCCCTGCGGCAGATCGATCCCCGTCTTGCCGCCCACCGAGGAGTCGACGCCGGCCAGGAGCGTCGTCGGCACCTGCACGAACGGGATCCCCCGCATGTAGGTCGCCGCTACAAACCCCGCTAGGTCCCCCACCACCCCGCCACCGAGGGCGATGATGCAGGAGGAGCGATCGAGTCCGGCCTCGGCACAGGCCGCCCAGAGTTGCCCGAGCTGGGCGATCGATTTCGAGGACTCCCCCGCCGGTACAGCGACCAGCGCGCTAGCCAATCCGGCCGCCCGCAACGAGGCGAGGGCCGCATCACCGTAGAGGGCGCCCACCGTCTCATCGGTCAGCACAAGGAGCTTGGTGACCGTTGGGAGGACCCGTTTCACCTCGGCGCCCAGGGTAGCCAGGAGCCCGGAACCGACCCGGATGGCATAGGCACCACCGGGGGTCTGAACGAAGACCTCCGTCATTAGTGCCCACCTCCCGCCGAGAGCGCCCGCGTCGCCAAGATGGAGAGGATCTCCTCCACCACCACCGCGGGCGAGCGGCCGTCTGTGGGGATCTGTCGGTGCGCCGCCTGCCCGTAAAGGGGCGCCCGGCGGGCGAGCAGCTCCGTCAACCGGCTTCCCGGGTCGGTTCCGGCCAGCAGGGGCCGTCTCTCAACGCCCTCGGCGACGGTCCGTTCAACCAGGCGCTCCGGATCAGCCTCCAGCCAGATGACCAGGCCCGTGACCCGCATCCGCTCCCGGTTCACCTCGCGCAGCACCGCCCCACCACCGGTCGCAACGACGACCGGTTGGTGCGTCGCAGCACCCTCGGGCGCCCACCCGCCTGCAATCCGCGCGATGAGCTCCGCCTCCCGGTCGCGGAAGGCCGCCTCCCCCTCGCTCGAAAAGAGGGCGGGGACCGCCATCCCCGCCTCCGCCTCGATCAGGCTGTCCAGGTCGAGAAAGGGCCAGCCCAGCCGCTCGGCCAGCAACCGCCCCACCGTCGACTTCCCGGCGCCCATCATGCCCACCAGATAGAGGTTCATCGTCCGCTCACCTGCTCCATGTATCCCTCTAGGTTGCGCTGGATCTCGCCCAGCGAGTCACCACCGAACTTGTCCAGAAAGAGCGCGGCCAGCTCAAAGGCGGCGACACACTCCGCAATCACGGCTGCCGCCGGGATCGCACAGGTATCCGACCGCTCGATCTGGGCCGAGACCGGGTTGTGCGTATCGATCTCGACCGAGGGGAGCGGCTTGTAGAGCGTCGCGATCGGCTTGAAGGCGACCCGGACCAGCAGGGGCATGCCGTTGGTCATGCCGCCCTCCAGCCCGCCCGCCCGATTCGTGGTCCGGTAGTAGCCCCGCTCGGCCTCCCAAGCGATCGCATCATGGACCTGCGAGCCCGGGCTAGCGGCGTTGGCAAAGGCCGGTCCGAACTCGACGCCCTTCGCCGCCTGGATCGAGAGCAGGGCGCCCCCCACCCGATACTCGACCTTCCGATCGTACTGCACGTGGGAGCCGAGCCCCGGGGGCAGCCCCTCCGCAATCACCTCGACGACCCCACCCAGGGAGTCGCCAGAGGCCTTGGCCGCATCGATCGCTGCGATCATCCGCTCCCCCGCCTCGGGGTCAGCGCAGCGGACAGCGGACTCCTCCGCGATCGCCCG
>DATGYC010000028.1:0-6044 GCA_035298385.1 Symbiobacteriaceae bacterium
GGCGCCCAGAGTCCAATCAGCGGCGGCAAAGTCGGGCCCCAGATACGCCTCTCGGCGGTCAAAGTTGGTCCGAAAGCGATCAGACGGAGTCGCCTTCACCCCCTCTCGCCCCCTTTCCATCAGGTCTAGTATGCCGCACGAGACCAACCCCGTCGACTATTCTGCGCACGGGGCAAGGATTTACGCCTGCCAATAGCTAAGCCTCTTGGTAATCCAAATCGCCCAGGCGGCTCTCTGCCACCGGCGCTGATCACAGGAGGCACCAGTCCATGCACTCTCTTCCTCTTATTGGCATCAGCGGTTGGTTCCATCGCAACGAGATCCGGGACCTGCGGGGTGTCTCCCTCCCCTATATGCAAGCCGTCGATCAGGCCGGCGGTCTGCCGGTCCTCCTCCCCCCTGGGCTCAGCCAACGGGCCCTGACCGAATGGCTGGGCCGGCTGGACGGGCTGGTGATGACCGGCGGTGGTGACCTCGACCCGGCCTACTTCGGCGAGGCGCCCCATCCCCTCTGCGACCCGCCCACCCCTGAGCGGGACGAGTTCGACATGCAGCTGGCGCAGTGGGTGCTAGAGACGGGGAAGCCTACCCTGGCGATCTGCCGGGGGATGCAGGTGTTGGCGGTGGCGGATGGGGGCAGCCTCTACCAGCACATCGGTGAGGAGCACCGGGTGCGGGACCGCCGCCACGAGGTGGTCCATACCGCCACGGTGGAGCCGGGGTCGTTGCTGGGACGACTGACCGGGGTGCAGGAGATTGGGGTGAACTCGATTCATCATCAGGCGGTGCGCAGCCTCTCTGAGCGGTTCCGGGTGGTGGCGCGGGCGGCGGATGGGACGGTGGAGGCGTATGAGGCGCCAGGGCTACCGTTCTGTCTGGCGGTGCAGTGGCATCCGGAGGCGTTGGCGCCCCAGTTGGCGGAGCATGCGGCGCTCTTCCGGGCTCTGATTGAGGCGGCATCATAGGTTGGAAGGCCCACCGGTTCGCCGGTGGGCCTTGCTCTAGTCCGTTGGGCCGCCTGGATTCGCTTGCCTGCTGCTCCCAGTTCGTCGCTTTTCGGAGAGACTACTGGAGCAGATGACCAGAAGAAGGGATCGAACCTCATGGAGAACTTTGTCTTCACCAATCCAACGAAGCTGATCTTCGGCCGCGGCCAGATCACCCAGCTCCGTACCGAACTCCAGCCCTACAAGCGGATCCTCCTCGTCTACGGCGGCGGCTCCATCAAGCGGAGCGGCCTTTACGACGAGGTGATCACCACCCTGAACGACCTGGGCGCCCAGGTGCACGAACTGCCCGGCGTCGAGCCCAATCCCCGCCTCTCCACCGCTAACCGGGGCGTCCAGCTCTGCCGCCAAGAGCAGATCGACTTCATCCTCGCCGTCGGCGGCGGCTCCGTCATCGACTGCGTCAAAGCGATCGCCGTCGGCGCCCGCTTTGAGGGTGACGTCTGGGCGGTGATCACCAAGAAGGCAACCGCGACGGGCGCCCTCCCCTTCGGCACCATCCTCACCCTGGCGGCAACCGGCTCCGAGATGAACCCCGGATCCGTCATCACCAACTGGGAGACGAAGGAGAAGGTCGGCTGGAACGCCGCCCCCTACTCCTACCCCACCTTCTCGATCTGCGACCCGGTCTACACCTTCACCGTCCCCCGGGATCAGACCGTCTACGGCATCGTCGACATGATGTCACATGCGCTCGAGACCTACTTCCCCGGCGCTACCAACACGCCGCTGCAGGACCGCTGGATCGAGGGACTTCTGCGGACGGTGATCGAGGCTGCACCGCGGGTGCTCGCTGACCCCGAGAGCTACGAGGCGCGGGAGACGCTCCTCTACTGCTCCACGATGGCGCTCAATCGCTTCGTCTCGATCGGCACCATCGGGGACTGGGCGACGCATTCGATGGAGCATGCGGTCTCAGCGGTCTACGATATCCCGCATGGCGGAGGGTTGGCGATCCTGTTTCCGAACTGGATGCAGTACTGCCTGGATGCGAAGCCCGAGCGCTTTGCCCAGTTGGCGGTGCGGCTCTTCGATGTCGAGCCGGCGGGGCGGTCTGACCGGGCGGTCGGGCTGGAAGGGATCGAGCGACTGCGGGCGTTCTGGAGCGGGATCGGGGCGCCCTCCCGCCTCGCCGACTACCAGATCGACGCCGATCAGATCGAGGTGATGGCGGCGAAGGCGACGCCGAACGGCCCGATCGGGCGGACCCGGCGGCTAGCGAAGGAGGATGTGGCGGAGATCTACCGGCTCTCCCTGTAAAGATCACACAAAAAAGGGCGGTGATCCTCTTCGATCAGAGGATTCACCGCCCTTGCCTATGGCTCTTCATGGCCGCTCTAGGCGCCCTGCTCCTACCTATCCATCGGGCCAGATCGCCCCATCCGCATCTAGATACCCAGCGCCCTGCTCCGTCGGTTGGAGCCCCCAGTCCTCGGCGGTCTCCATCAACCTCGCCTTGACCCCATCCGGCTCCAACTCGGGCTCCTTCTCCAGTAGCAGGGCGACCAGACCCGCCACGATCGGCGTCGCCATCGACGTCCCTGAGAGGGTGGCATACCACTCCCCCACCCGGCTCTCCGGCTGCTGCTTGTCGATCAGGGACCGGGGCGCCCGCAGCGAGGTGATCCCCACCCCCGGCGCCAGCAGATCCGGCTTCACCCTCCCCTCCACGGTCGGTCCCCGGCTGGAGAAGGGCGCCAGCACGTCATCCGCCCGGCGTGCCGACTCCCGGTCATCCATCGCGCCGACCGTGATCACCGAGGGCGCAATCCCCGGACTGGCGATCGTCCCGCTCTCCGGCCCGCTATTGCCGGCGGCGGTCACGACGGTCAGTCCGGCCTGCCAGGCCCGCTCCACGGCGATGGCGAGCGGATCATCGGCGGCGTGCCCCATCGCTCGGCCGCCCAGGGAGAGCGAGAGGATCCGGATCGCATAGCGGGCTCTGTTCCTGATCACCCAATCGATCCCGGTCAGCATGACCGAGAGCCGCCCGGCGCCCAGCCTGTCGAGCACCTTGACCCCGACGAGAAGGGCCCGGGGCGCCATCCCCCGATACCGGCCACCCGAACTCGATCCATCGCCTGCAGCACAACCAGCCACGTGCGTTCCGTGGCCGTTATCATCATAGGGATTCAGCCGCCCCCGCACCAGATCGATCCAGCCCACCAGGCGCGTGCGCAGATCGGGATGGGGATAGATGCCGGTGTCGACGAAGGCGATCGTCACCCCGGCACCGGTCAGCTCGCGCGAGGCCCGCACGGCCCCGGTAGAGGTGATCGCTCGATCCAGAGAGGCCTCGATCGGCCGGTCCAGCCAGACCCGCCTCACCCAGCCCGAGGTGACCATCGTCTCCAGATCCCGGACCCGAACTCTCGCGCAGAGATGCCCAACCGCCTCGAGGGGGCGGGCCTTGACGCCAAGGAGCGCGAGGTGTGCGCTGGCCTCGTTGCAGTCACCCTCGACCTCGGCGATGACTTCAAGTCGGGCGAAGTGGTTGACAAGCCAATACCAGAGACTGTGGAGCCAACAGGGCAAGGGACGTGGTGGGCGATAGAGGCTGATGACCCGGTGCCGCAGGCTTGCGTGCATCCGGAGTCCCTCAGAGCGAATCCAGCCGAGCGTTGTCGGCGTCATGATGCAACTACCCCCCCTACATCCTATGCAGGGGGGGTACAAGGTGTAGTTGGACTAGCCGAGCAGGCCTGCAGCGGTCAGGCGCTCCCGCAAGCGGCGGGCGAAGGCGAGGGCATGGGCGCCGTCGCCGTGCAGGCAGATCGTCTGGGCGCGGACCGGGACTCGCTCCCCGGTGACGGCGGTGACGGTGCCTTCCGTGATCATCTGCAGGACCTGGGACTCGGCCTTGGCCGCGTCTTCGATCAAGGCGCCCGGCTGGTCTCGCGGGACGAGGGTCCCGTCCGCCCGATACCCCCGGTCGGCGAAGACCTCGCACCAGACCGTCAAGCCCCGGGCCTCACCAGCCTTCTGGAGCTGGGAGCCCGGCGGGGCGTAGAGGATCAACCCCGGGTCAAACGACCAGATCGCTGCAGCGATCGCCTCCGCCGCCCCGCCATCCACCGCCGCCCGGTTGTAGAGGGCGCCGTGCGGTTTCACATGATGGAGCGGGACCCCCTCCGCCCGACAGAAGGCCGCAACCGCCCCGATCTGGTAGAGCAGGTCCGTCCGAATCTCAGCCGGCGAGAGGCCCATCGCCCGGCGCCCGAACCCCTGCCGGTCCGGATAGCCCGGGTGGGCGCCCACCCTGACCCCGAACCGCTTAGCCAGAGCGACCGTCTGGGCGATCACCTGGGGATCCCCCGCATGAAAGCCGCAGGCGACGTTGGCGGATGTGATCAGCGGCAGCAGTTCGGCGTCGGCGCCCATCGCCCAAGCGCCATAGGACTCGCCAAGGTCAGCGTTTAGATCGACTCGCATTGGTAGGACCTCCTTCGGGAGTCTGGCGCGCCCCAAAAGACTAAAAGTGGAACGTCAACTGTACCGACCGCAGCTTCGGATGCTGCAGCAACTCCGCCAGCTCCGCGACCGACTTCGAATCCTCCGGCAGGATCGTCAAGAGCCGGTACTCCAGCCCCGACTCCTCCAGCACCGAATCCGAGATCGCCTCCGCCAGGATCCGATCGACCTGTAGCTCCACCCAGAGCTCATCGGCATCCGCCACCTCGGGCCGAAGCTCCGTGAAGTACTCCGTCAGCTCCTGCCGCGCCCGGTCGATCTGCGCCTTGAAGCTGGCCCGTCCCTCCGGCGACTGCAGCCGCTCCCGCAACTGTGCCTCCTTGCTGGCAAAGAGCAGGGGCCACTCCCCCTCGAGGAAGGAGCGCGAGAGCAGGTAGTGGCCGTTCCACTCCAGGCCCCGGTCAGCGAGGATCGCCTCCAGCTCCTCGCGGGCCTTGATCACCTCATCCAGCTTGTAGAACGCAACCTCCACCGGCCGAATCGCTCGCCCGGTGGGCCGGCTGACGCCAAACTCTCTTGGATCGATCCGGCGGCTCCGCTTCGTCCCCCGCACGGAGAGCTTCACAAAGCCACCCAGATGGCGGATCTCCTGGCCGACGCGGCCGGCCTCCTGCATCGCGGCGGTAGCGAGGGCCAAGTGCGACCAGGCCGCCTGATCGAGCGGATGGGCGCGCTCCCACCAGGCGCCAAAGTGATCCAGGGTCGTCTCCGCGGAGGGCAGGAGCGTCGCCAAGTGCTCGCCACTCTCCAGGCCCTCGCCGTTCAGGGCGCCCGACGAGAGGAGCGCCTGTCCACCCTCCACCGCCCAGGTTGAGGCGTGCAGGCGCGGCAGGGTCCGCACCTCACAGTCCGGCAGGTCCCGCAGCAGGGCGAGTCCGGGCAGATCAGCCTCGCCCGGGTGGGCCAGGGTGATCAGCCGGAGCGGTCTGGTGCCAACCAGGGGGAGGAGCCAGAGGGCGCTTGGTGCATCCAGGTGTGGGACCGCCGCCCAGATGGCACCCGTGCCGCTTGCGATCAGGTGCCGCAGCACCCCGCGCTCCAAGGGTACCACCTGGATCTGTTCCGCTTGCCAGGTCATCGATCGCTCCGCCTTTCGCTCCCAGTCATTCCTTACCCGAAAGGATTCCCTTTACGGTACTTCTCTTCCTGCCGGCGATAGCGAAGGGCGCCCCTTGTGAGGGCGCCCAGATTTTAGCGTTGCAGAGCCGGGACGTAGCGGACGATCGGCCCGGCGGCGTCCTCGCCGAAGAGGCGCCAGTAGGGCTGGAGGTAGACCGTCGCTTCGACCGGGGTGCGGACCCAGACCAGGTCACCCCGGTTGAACCGCCCGCCCTTGGCCTCAGCGGCCTGAATCGCCTCATCGTAGGGGACGGCGTCGAAGGTGGCCGCCTGCTGCTTGCCGGATGGCGTAAAGGACTCGACCCGGCGAACGGAGCCGGCTCGGCTAACCCAGACCCGCGTCGAACCGCCGATCACCGGGCGCCCCTCGTGGCGGTCCTGGTAGCTGACCAGGAAGGCCCCCGCCTCCGACGCCACCTTCGGGGCGGCATCGACGACGGGCAGGGC
>DATGYC010000029.1:0-2838 GCA_035298385.1 Symbiobacteriaceae bacterium
GGCCCTGCGCATCCTGCTCACCTGGGTGCTACCCTTCGCCTTTGTCGGCTTCTACCCGGCGGCCTACTTCCTGCGCCCGCAGGCCTACTGGCTGTGGGCGGCGGCGACGCCGCTGATGGGCATCGCTCTCTTCGGCGCCGCCGTCCTCATTTGGCGGGCGGGGTTGAAACGGTACCACGGGGCGGGTAGCTAAGAGGATCCCCCTGGAGCGCTGGTACTCCAGGGGGATGCCTATGCGATCCTGATGCGATCCGATAGCAACCCTGAAGATCAGGCACTACGGCGACGACGCTCTCTTCGCCCTCACCGGACCGCCTCGCTCAGCTCCCGGTCGCCAAAATAACGCAAGATGGAGGCGCTGGCCTGCAGGAGCTCCCGCCCGCGGGCCTCATCGCCCCGCTTCAGGCGGGACTCACCGAGGAGCTTGAAGAGGCGCCCCCGCAGGATCGGATCGTCCTGACGGTCCAGGAGGGCGAGCGCCTCCTGGCAGTGGGCCTCGACCAGCTCGTACCGCCCGGCGGCGGCGTCGAAGAGGGCGAGCTCCTCAAGGAGGGAGGCCTCACTGGCGGGCCAGTCAAAGATCTGGTAGGCCGTACGGCAGGTCTCCAGCTTGGGGAGCGCCAGGTGCCAGAGCCCCTGGTCGCCCTCCAGGGTGGCCAGGTTCTGGAGCACCAGGACCCGGCTCTGGTCCCCGAGCTGCTGCAGGAGCTCGAGGCTGGCGAGCGTCACCCGGTGAGCCTCCTCGGGCCGCCCGAGGTGCCGGTAGGCGACGCCTAGCCCCATCTGGGCGTAGGCGAGGTGACGGCGCTCGCCTAAGAATGGGTGGAGCGAAGCCGCCTCCTCGTAGGTGGCAGCGGCGGGCGCCCAGTCACCGATGCGCATCAGACAGTTCCCCTTGCTGATCAGCGCCGTCTGCCGCAGGTCCATCAGCGACTTGCGCTCATCGGTCTCACGCACGGCCCGGTCATAGTAACGGCGGGCGACGAGGAACTGCATCATCCGGTACATCGTCTCGGCCATCTGCAGGTAGCCAAGGGTTACCCGTCGGCCGTTGACGAGAAGCTTGGCAAGGTCTAGATAGCGCTCGAAAGAGCCGAGCGCCTCGTCGTAGCGGCCCTGCTCGCGCATCAGCTTGCCAAGTAGCTCCAGGCTGGAGAACTGGCCCTCGGCCAGGTTGCGCTCCTCGGCAAGGCGCAGGGCCTGACGAAGCGTCGCCTCGGCCTTCGGCTTTTTCGCGGCCTGGAGCAGGTGCGCAGCGTTGTCGAGTAGGACGGTGACGAGGTCCTGGTCGGCCGTTGTCGCCTCGGTCGCCAGCAGGACTGAAACTGGTTGGTTCAGCCGGGAGGCCATCAGTTGGAGCGACGCCAAGGAGGGCTTCGCCTTCCCCTTTTCGACCATGCAGATGAAGGCCCGGGTCATCTCCCGGCCGGCCAGTTGTTGCTGGGTCAGCCCCGCCTGCAACCGCATCTCCCTGAGGCGCTCGCCCAGTGTCGCCATGCGGCTCCCTCCTGTTAAGTGACTCTCTTCTGGCTAAGCATCACTTAACATGTTAAAGACTTGCCGCCCTCATGTCCAGAATTTACGATGAGATCAGATTAAGAACGGAGGGATGCAGCGATGAACAACCTACCTGAGGCGCTCCGGGAGTTTACCGCCTTCCATGACCGGCTCTCCCAGCTTGCAGCCATGGGTGGGCCCGAAACCGACCTGGGGCCGTTGGAAGCGGCCATCCATGAGTCCTACCATGGCGCGTATAGCAATACGGGCTTGGCGAAGCCGAAGACCTTCGACAAGCGGGAGGGGTACGACCCGTTTGTGGCGATGCGGAAGGCGCTTGGCTCGGGGCACACGACACGGATGGAGAACCGGACGATCCGGATGCGCAACGAGGATGAGGCGGTCGTCTTCTTCGAGCACGTCGTGGTGAAGGACGGCCAGGATGTGATGCGCAACTTCTTCGTCCAGACCTACGCCAAGGTCGACGGCGCCTGGAAGCTGACGCGCGAGACGATGGAGCAGGTCGCACCCTAACTACCAACTGTAGGAGTAGATCGTCATGAACCACCTGCCGGAGAACCTGCTTGCGGCGTTTACCGCCGTGCATGACCGGATCAACGAACTGTGGGCAACGGCCCGCACCGTCGCTGACCTTGAGCCGCTGGAGGCCTTCTGCCACGAGACCTACCACGGTACCTACGGCGGCCCGGGGCTCGACAAGGTCCAACCCTTTGAGCGCAAGGATGGGCTGGAGGGCGTGCGGCAGGCGATCGCTTCGGGGAATACGACCCGGATCGAGAACCGTACGATCCGGATGCGCTCGGTCACGGAGGCGGTCGTCTTCTTCGAGCGGATCTTTGCGAAGGGCGATCGGGACGTCGCCCGGCTCTTCACGGTCGAGAACTGGCGGCTGGTCGATGGGGCATGGAAGCTGATGCGGGAGACGGTCGAGCAGGTAGCCGAATAGTGACGCCTAACGTGTAGAGCCCCGGAGACCGCCAAGGCGGCTCCAGGGCTCTCTTCCTTCTTTAGTCCCCTGCCGGGATCAGCCCATAGGCCTGAAGCACCTGCACGGCGATCTGGGCGGGCTCCTTGTCGAAGAGATCGTAGGCGGTCGGGTCGAGCAGGGGGAGGGAGCCAACGGCATAGCCATCCTTGTCGATCAGGAGGCCGATGGCGCCGTCTAGCAGTCCAGGGGTGACGACGGGGACTCGGTCAAGCTGACCCTTCAGGCGCCAGACGGGGCCGGTGAAGCCCTCCTTGCGGGCGGCGGTGATCCAGTCGGGCGCCCCGACGTCGATCACGAGCGCGACGGTCACCCCGTGGGGGGCGAGCGCTGCG
>DATGYC010000030.1:0-8393 GCA_035298385.1 Symbiobacteriaceae bacterium
CTACCTGCGGCTGGGGCCCTTCCCGCTCAGCGGCAGCCCGGTCAGCGTGGCGGCCTCTTCCAGTCGCCTGACCAAGCCCTTCGCCGTCACGGCGATGGCGCCCTGGGTGATGGGTGTCGACCTCGGCGAGGGCGGTAGCGACTTCATGTTCTGCCTGCCGGGGCAGAGTGAACATCCGCTCAGCCCGTTCTACAGCGACCAGTGGATGGATTGGATCGGCACCCAGCTGCCGCCACTCCGCTTCCGTCATGGGGAGCGGTTGAAGTTACCGGTCCTGCATCTAATTCCATAGGGGAGAGCAAGGCCGGGACGTGCGTCCCGGCCTTGCTCGTTCTCGCCCCAGACGTGTAACCGAAGGTGATCCGCTCACCCGCTATCCCGTTCCACTCGACCCCCGTTCTGTTCCGCCCGGGCCTCCCGGCGGGACGACGGGGGTCTTCTGTTGATACTCTATCCCTGAATCTTTTAGATATACGGAGGGAATTCATGATGAAGCAAGGACGGACCGTTCGGGCCCTGATCGCCGGCAGCCTGGCTCTTCTCATGTTGGCAGGTTGCGGGGCGCCCAAGCTGGACGACGCCCAGAAGAGCCCCGCCCCTGGCACCACTGACACCGCCAAGGCCCCCATCAAGCTTGGCTTGACCATCTCCCTCTCCGGCGGTACCGCTGATATGGGTGAAGCCGCCCGCGACGGCGCCCAACTGGCGATCAAGGAGCTCAACGAGAAGGGCGGGATCAAGGGCCAGCCGCTCGAGCTGACCGTCTACGACGACGAGACCAAGCCCGAAAAGGGCCTCGAGAACGTCAAGCGTCTGATCGACCAGGACAAGGTCGTCGCCTTCCTTGGCCCAGCCAACACCGGCGTGGCCCTGAACCAGGTCGACTACGTCCAGCAGTCCCAGGTCCTCATGCTGGTCACCGCCTCCGCTGGCACGGCGGTCACCCAGAAGTTCAAGGATCAGGATAAGAACTACATCCTGCGCACCTCAATGGTCGATGCCGCTCAGGCCCCGACGATGGTCGACTTCCTGGTCAAGAACAAGGGCCTGAAGAAGATCGCCATTCTGCATGACACGACTGCCTACGGCGTCGGCGGCAAGAACGACATGGTCGCCCGCCTGAAGAACAAGTGGAACCTGGACCCGGTCGCCGTTGAGTCCTTCAAGGTTGGCGATACCGACCTCTCCGCCCAGGTCGAGAAGGCGAAGGCCGCTGGTGCGGATGCGGTCGCGACCTACGCCCTCGGCCCGGAACTGGCCCAGGTGATGAAGGCCCTCTCCCGTGCCAACTGGAAGGTGCCGGTCGTCGGCTCCTGGACGATCACCGGTGAGCTCTTCCACAAGCTGGCTGGCGACCTCGTCGAGAACGATGTCTACGGCGTCATGTCCGTCCACCCGTCCAAGTCTGAGACCTACAAGGCCTTTGATGCGAAGATGCAGAAGGCCTATGGTCGCAACAACTTCGCTCCGGTCGCAGCCCAGTCGTACGACGGCATCTACATCCTGGCCAAGGCGATCGAGAAGGCTGGCACCGACCCGAAGGCAGTCCGTGACGCCGTCGAGGCGACGACCGGATTCGCTGGCGTCACCAACACCCCGGCGGCGCCCTGGTCCAAGGGCAAGCCGGAGGCGCTTGGCCTGAAGGATATGTTCATCGGCAAGTGGACCGGCGGCAAGCTCGAGCCGGTAGCCAACTCGACCGTGACCGAGTAACCGGATGCTCCAGGCGATCATCTCGGGCCTGGTGATGGGCTCAATCTACGCCCTGATCGCTCAGGGCTACTACATCACCTCAATCACGACCGGCCGGATCAACTTCGGCCAGGGCGACTTCCTAATGATGGGCTCGATGGCCGGCCTCTTCTTCCTGACCGGCAAGCTCCCCGGCCTCTTGGTCGATGTTGGAATCAAGCTCCCCTGGTTCGTCTCACTCCTGCTCGCTCTTGCCGTGATCGGGTGCTTAGGCTACTTGCTCGAACGGATCGCCGTGCGCCCCCTCCGCCGCATGATGGCGGTGGGGGCGATCATGGGGACGATCGCTGTAGCGATCATGCTCCGGAACGTGGCGATTCTGCTTTACGGGCGGGACGTCCTGCCGGTCCCGTCGCCCTTCGGAACCAAGTACCTGCACTTCCTGGGCGCCGGGGTCTCCGCCCATGAGATCTTCGTGATCATCATCTCGCTCCTGGCGATGGGCGGTCTCTGGCTCTTCCTGCAACGATCGATCCTGGGCCGGGCGCTCCGGGCGGTCGCTCACAACCGGGAGGCCGCCGCCCTGATGGGGATCGATGTCGACCGCATGACCTCGCTCGCCTTCGTCCTTGCCTCCGTCCTGGCTGGCTTGGGTGGCATGCTGGTCACCCCGATCACCTTCGCCTCCGCCTACCTCGGCTCGATCCTGGGGCTGAAGGCGTTCGCCGCGGCGATCATCGGCGGGCTGGAGGATCCGGCCGGCATCCTGGTCGGTGGTATACTGCTCGGCGTAGCCGAACAGCTCTTTGGCCGCTGGAACTCAGCGGCGCAGGATGCGGCAGCCTTCGTCTTCATCCTGCTCATCTTGGTGGTGCGCCCGGCTGGCCTCTTCGGGCGCGCGGTCAGAGAGAAGGTGTAGCGTATGAAAAAGCGACTCCTCTTCTGGCTGAGCGGCGTCATCTTGCCGGCGGCCCTGATCTACGCGATGCCCTTCTTCTTCCCGAACCGCTTCTTCCTGGACGTCCTGACCCAGGTCGGCTACACCTGGATCCTGGTTGCTGGCCTGAACCTGTTAGTCGGCTTTAGCGGCCAGATCTCGCTGGGACAGGTCGCCTTCTTCGGCCTGGGCGCCTACGGCTCTGCACTCCTCGCTACGCGTCTGGGACTGCCGGTCCCCCTGGCCATGATCGCCGGTGTGGTTCTGGCGACCCTCTTCGGCGCCGTGGTCGGCCTGCTGGCGCTCCGGGTACGTGGCCTCTACTTAGCGATGGTCACGATCGCCACAGGCTCCCTAATCGAGATCCTGGCCAACCGCTGGATCGACCTGACCGGCGGCCCGATGGGGATCAACGTGCCGGGTCTCGGGGGCGCCAACCGCCTCGGACCGGTCGAGTACTACTGGTTCGTGGGGCTCCTCGGCCTCTTGGTCACCCTGGGCCTCTACAACTTGAGCCGCTCCCGCTTTGGGCGGACCTGGCTGGCGGTCAAGTCGTCAGAGGTGGCCGCCCGCGGCCTCGGCATCGACCACCTGAAGTGGAAGGTGGGCGCCTTCGTCCTGAACGCCGCCCTGGGTGGGTTGGCGGGCGCCCTCTTTGCCCACCAGAACGCTCGCTTCACCTCGGACACGTTTACCTATGACGTCTCTGTCCGGGCCCTCGTCGCCGTCATCATCGGCGGTACGGGCACGATGACTGGGCCGCTCGTCGGCGCTGCGCTGGTCGTCGGCCTCCCGACCTTCTTCCGGGAGCTTTACGACTGGTACCTACTCCTCTTCGGCGGCATCCTGCTGGCCACGCTCCTGCTTCTGCCGGACGGAATCGTGGGGGCACTGGGGCGCCTAATCAAGGCGATTACCGGGCGTAAGGCGAAGGCTACGGCGACGACCGCTCAGGCGACTGAACAAGCCCCCCTCCCCACCTTCCTGTGCACCCAGGGCTCCACCCTGACAATCGAAGGTCTCGCCGTCCACTTCCAGGGCGTCAAGGCGGTCGATGGCATCTCCCTCCAGATCAAGGCGGGTGAGGTCCACGGCCTGATCGGGCCCAACGGCTCCGGCAAGTCGACGACGATCAACGCCATCACCGGCATCTACCGCCCCACAGCGGGCCGGATTCAGTTGGCTGATCAGGACGTGACCGGACTCTCCTCGGACAAACTGGCCCGGCTGGGTGTCACCCGGACCTTCCAGAACATCCAGCTCTTCACAGATCTGACGGTTCTGGAGAACCTCCTGGCGGGCGCCCACCGGCATCTGCGTTCGGGGCTGACGGGCGCCCTCCTGCACCTGCCCGGTGCGCTCAAGGAAGAGGCCGCCTTCACTGCTGAAGCGATGACGATCCTTCGCTTCGTCGGGATCGACCACTTGGCGCATGAGCAGGCGAAGAACCTCTCCTATGGCCAACAACGCCTGGTCGAGATCGCCCGTGCACTCGCCCTGCGGCCGAACGTCCTCCTCCTGGACGAGCCCGCCGCTGGCCTGAACCACGTGGAGGTCGAGCGGATGACCGCCCTGATCCGGGCGATCGCCCAGGGCGGGATCACCCTCTTAGTCGTCGAGCACCACATGGAGATGGTAATGTCCCTCTGCGACCAGATCACCGTGCTCAACTTCGGCGCCAAGATCGCCGAGGGCGTGCCGGAGACGGTCCAGAACGATCCCGCCGTTGTGGAGGCCTACCTAGGCGGCGCCGAGATGGGCGCCCTCCTGCAGGGGGAGGTGATGCACCATGCTGCGCGTTAAGGACCTGCAGGTCGACTACGGCAAGGCCCGGGCGCTCCATGGGGTCAGCCTCGAGGTCAACCAAGGCGAGATCGTCGCCCTGATTGGCCGCAACGGCGCCGGCAAGACGACCCTTCTCCGGTCAGTGACCGGCTTGGTCCAGCCCGCCGGTGGCTCCGTCGAGCTCGAAGGCAAGTCGATCACTGGGTGGAAGGCGAACCGAATCGCGGCGCTGGGGGTCGGTCACGTCCCGCAGGGGCGCCAGGTCTTCGCCGATCAGACCGTAGAAGAGAACCTCCTTCTGGGCGCCTATGCGATCCGGGGTGACAAGGGACGGATCCGCCAGAACATGGAGCGGGAGTACGCCCGGTTCCCCCGGCTGTTTGAGCGGCGGGCGCAACAGGCCGGAACGCTCTCGGGCGGCGAGCAGCAGATGCTGGCCTTCTCCCGGGCGCTGATGTCGGACCCCAAGCTCCTCGTGCTGGATGAGCCCTCGATGGGCCTGGCGCCAGTAATCGTGATCGAGCTACTCGGGGCGATCAAGGAGATCAACCGGGCGGGGACGACGATCCTGCTGGTCGAGCAACTGGCAACGGCGGCGCTCTCGATTGCGAACCGGGGCTATGTGCTCCAGAATGGGCTGATCGCCCTGGCTGATACGGGCCAGCGGTTACTAGCCGATCCGGAGTTGGTCCGGAGTTACCTAGGCTAATAGGGGAGCCCCTGGGCATCACCTGCCCAGGGGCTTTCGTTTTGTGAAGCTAGCTACGGACGCCAACCTCACCGCGGAGACGCTGGGCAATGTCGGCGAGCTGCTGCGGATCGAACCGTCTGTCACTGATGACGAACGAGGAGATGCGATCGCCCCACGACCGCAGATCGTCATAGCGCTTGCCCGGCTCGAACACAAAACAACTACCTTCCATGTTGGCATGTTCGTAGACCGCCAGCCAACCCGATTGCACAGAGACGCTGGAGACTATGTCGTTCCAGCCCTTATCGGACAGGTCGTAGCGCCAGTAGAAACCCTCCGGGGCATTCGGGGACATCTTGTAACCGGTGGCAGGTCGAATGTGATAGGTCTTTCCGCCCAAGTTCACATGCTCGAACAAGGTCGCTTCCATGACGATCACCCTCCCAAACAGACTACGGATCAACAATTCGTGAACATTATCAATTTTCCTTCCGTATATGACTACGTACTCTGACCGGCCTTTCTGTACCAGCTAATAGGAAAGCCCCCGGGTAGCACCCAGGGGCTTACATATCTAATCGATGCCCAATAGTTCCTTCACGCGCCGGACCTGAGTCCGGGCTACTGGGACACGGCTCCGCGCCCGGTCATCCAAGACCACGGAGGCGAGTCCCCCCGGCCAGGGGATGAACTCGACGACCCGAAGGCTATTGACTAGGTACTGCCGATGGACCCGCAAGAAAGCCGGGGGCAGTCGCTCGCCGAGCGCTTGGAGGGAGAGCGAGGTCCGGTATTCCGCCCGCTCGGTCTTGACCAGGGCGCCCTCGTCATCCGCGACCGCACAGAGGATCTCTGCCGGATCCAGGAGGAGTGTCCGCCCATCTTGGTTCAGGGCGAGCCTTCGTGGCGCCACCGCACCGACGGCTAGCCCAGTGGGGAGCATCGTCGACGCCTGCTCCGCCGGGAGAGCCTCCGCAAGACGCTCCCGTAGCCCCTGCACCGTCTCCTGCACCCGCTCCGGGTCAAACGGCTTCAGCAGGTAGTCGAAGGCCCGAAGCCGGAAGGCCTCAACCGCCCAGTCGTCGTAGGCGGTGGCAAAGACGATCTGCGGCGCCCCCGGCTCGGCGCGGAGCGCCTCGGCCACCGCCAAGCCGCTTGGCCCCGGCATCTGCACATCCAGGAAGAGAACAGCCGGGCGGAGCGACCTGACCAGGGCGACCGCCTCCTCGCCAGTCCCAGCCTCCCCCAGGATCTCAACCTGCCCCGTCTGCTCCAACAGGAAGCGAAGCTCGTCGCGGACTAGCGCCTCATCATCCACAAGAACCGCCCGTAGCTTCATCCCGCCACCTCCTCCCCCGCAAGGCCCACCGGAAAGCGGAGGATAGCCCGGGTACCGCCACCGGGGTGCGGCTCGACCACCAGGGCGCCCCGCCCACCGTACAGGTGGTGCAGCCGCTCTCGCACGTTCTTGAGCGCCACCCCATTACCGGAGGGCGCCCCAGCCTGAATGCCGATCCCGTCATCCAGGACGGTGAGCGCCAACTCCGAACCAGCCTGCTCGGCGGTGATCGTCACCGTGCCACCTGCCACCCGGGCTAAGATACCGTGCCGGATGGCGTTCTCGACCAACGGCTGCAGGGAGAGGACCGGCACGGGGATGGTGTGGAGCGCCGGATCGACCTGGATCTGCGAGCGCACCCGGTCGCCATGGCGGGCCTGCTCGATCGCAAGGTAGGCGCCCACGAATTGGAGTTCCTCTCCCAGGGTCACCAGGGAGTCGGCGGAGCGCAGCGAGGAGCGGATGTACTGGGAGAGGAGCAAGAGGAGCTCCCGCGCCCTCTCCGGGTCACGCCGACAGAGCGCACTAATCGTGGTCAGGGCGTTGAAGAGAAAGTGTGGGTTGATCTGGGCGTGGAGGGCCCGTAACTCTGCCTGGGTGACTAGGCGGGCCATGGCGTGCGCACGCGATGTCTCAATCTGGGTCGATAGGAGTTGCCCTAGCCCGAGACCCAGTTCGATCAAGATGGGCGAAACGGGGTCACCCTCCCGCTGGTAGAGGTGAAGCGTCCCCACGACCTGCTCCCCGTCCCGCAGGGGCACGACGATTCCCGCCCGGACCGGGCATCCTGCGCCATGCGAGCAGCCCAACTCCTCGGGGCGCCCCGCAATCCGGACCTGCCCATCGGCCAGGACGTCCCAAGTGGCCTGCATCAGGGGGCGCCCGCCAGCGTAATGGTGGTCGCTGCCCACGCCCACAAAGGAAAGAATCTGGGCACGGTCCGTGATCGAGACGGCCGCAAGTCCTGCACCGTCCCGAATGATCCGGCAGGCGGCCTCAGCGGACTCCTCCGACAGGCCCTCCCGCAGGTGCGGGAGCGTCAGCCGGGCTAGCCGAAGCGCTTGATGCGCCTGATCCGCCTTCAACCGCTCCCGCTGGGCCTGGGCATCCGCGATGATGTAGACCATCAGGGCCACGCCCAAGGCGTTTGCCAGCGTCATCGGCAAGATGATCTGCTGCACGAGCCCGAGGGCCGCATCGTAAGGCCGGGCGACGAGCAGGATGATCGCCATCTGAAGCAGTTCGGCAGCGGCGGTCGCCAGGAAGGCCCCGCTGGCGGAGAGGGGGCGCCCGCCCCGCAGCCGGTGCAAGAGACCGGCAAAGAGCCCCTCACTCACCGTGGAGATGGCACAGGCCAGACCCGTGAAGCCGCCTAGGGAGAGGCGGTGGAGCCCGGCGATCAGACCAGCGATTACACCAGCCACCGGGCCGCCATAGAGGCCGGCGATCATGGGACCGATCACCCGTGTATTGGCGATGGCGCCATGTACCGGAATCCCCCAGTAGGTGCCCAGAATGCCGAGGGCGCCCATCGAGAGAGCAAGCATGAGGCGCTCACGCCAGGAGTGGAGCCGAGCCATGAACGAGGCGAATAAGTTCGTGCGGCCAATTAAGAAGGCGAGGACGACAAAGACGGCGATCTCCTTGGCAAGATCAGCGAAGAGTAGAAATGTCAGTTCGGGTACCTCTCTTTCTTTTATTTTTCATATTGTAGCACAAAAAAGAGAGCACCCTTTGGGGGGTGCTCTCTTTACACAGCCTTTACAAATTCGCACTCATTCTGCGCCCGTACAGACCGTATCTCGATGAACAAGCAGTTGCATGAAAATTTACCAACAGCCCCCTGTGGATAGTGTGGATAACTGTGGATAGCGTGTGGAAACTTCGGTGGACAAAAGAAAACTTTCGTTTGCGTGTTCTTTACTATCCGTTAATCATTTCTTAACAGA
>DATGYC010000031.1:0-11038 GCA_035298385.1 Symbiobacteriaceae bacterium
CATATCGGAGCCCATCACCTCACCCGTCGACTTCATCTCCGGCGAGAGCGACGTATCGACCGAGGTCAGCTTCTGCCAGGAGAAGACCGGCGCCTTCACCGAGACCCGCCGCTTCGGCTCCGGCCAGAGCCAGCCCATGCCATAGAGCCCAGCGAAGCCGTTCGTCCGGTAGATCGTCCGCCCCTTCTTGGAGCACAGCTAAAAAACAAACTAGACAAGTAAGTCAGGACTTTAGTCCCATGGACATGACAACCAAGTACAGACTACGTTTGTATTGTAACTCAAATGCGACAACAAATTTGATTTGCGTCCTTCAGATCTTTTCTCGCCGCCATTCTGGCGCACGCGGCTCCGTGACCTCACCGTAGAGGAGGTTGTGGACCACGATGACTCGATCTGAGCATAACCGATCTCGGACCTTCCGAATGATTCGATTTCACTGCACTGGAGCTACCCAGGCCCTACCGCTGGGACTTCTGATCTTAATAAAGTGACAGGAAGGTTGAGGTTATGAAGCGTGTGAATTGGCTCTGCTGCATGGTGACCTTGCTGCTAGCCACCGCGTGTAGTTCAACCCCCACTCCTACCACCCGCCCTGTAGACGGGGATCCGTTTGAACAATCGAGCATTGTGTGGAAGGAGACCGTGAGCGCGACCGATCTGGGGTGCAAGGGCTCACTCACGGAAGTGCCGCCTGAAACGGCGGAGAATAGCCCCTTCCCCATGAAGAGTTCGCTTGGCACCTTCACGCTAACGGGATCATCGCTCGACGCTTGCGATGGGCGCGTGGTCTCAGGGGTGTCCTATTATCGCAATAGTGATGGAACATCAGTTACTGTCGCGTACTGGACTGAGCGCGTGTATCGTAGGCCTGGTCCTAACCATACCGTCAAGTTGATGGAGCTTGGCGGCCAAGAGGTGGTCGCGGTTGATACCCATCTCTTGCTTGTGCAACCGCATGGTCTGACCGAAGTGCAGTCGCACGACATCGAACTGAGTAAGGCTCTGGCGCTACAGCTCATGAAGGACTCATAACGACGGGGTAGATGCTAGAAAGGCCAGAGGTCGGGAGCCCTAAGGTTCCCCCGTTGTTCCGTCACTGCTCAGTTACTGCTTGGCAAATGCTCAGTTACTGCTCTGGCAATCCTCAGGTGCAAACTGGATTAATGCGCGGATACTGCTCGGTCAATACCGACCAACCACCCGCTCAGTGCCCACCTACCACCCACCCAACACAAAAGGGGCGCCCCCAGCCATGAACTGGACCCCTCTTGATGGACACCTGTAAAAAGGGTGCATCAAGAGGGGTTTCCTCTTTTGTGGGGTATTAAACGATTAACGCACTAAATGTAGGTGGCATATCCATGTCGGACAAGTTATTTGACCCCGAAGCCCGGGCTAGGATTTTGCAGAACAGGAACGTGCTGAGGGTCAGTGAACTGAAGATCACATACTGCCCGGATTTCAAGGTCAAGGCCGTACGTGCGAACCTCGACGAGGGTAAACCGCCCCAGGTCATCTTTGTCGATGCTGGATTCGATTTAGATCTAATTGGCCACAAGACTCCGTACCGCTGC
Organism: Symbiobacteriaceae bacterium; assembly: GCA_035298385.1. Lineage (GTDB taxonomy): Bacteria > Bacillota > Sulfobacillia > Symbiobacteriales > Symbiobacteriaceae > DATGYC01. The sequence continues at coordinate 1,578 of DATGYC010000031.1, forward strand.
TTGAGGAATTGGAGGGCGATCTTCACGGAGCGTGGGGAGGAAGGCCTAAGAAATGACCAACGAGGACGGAAGTCTACTGGGCGGCCCGTGGAAAGGGAACTCACTGTAGAGGACCAACTGCGCCGTGCGGAGGCGAGAATCCGATACCTCGAAAAGGAGAACGAACTACTAAAAAAACTCGACGCGATCGAAAGGGGCGTGGTTAGCAGACCATCAGAGAAGTTCCAGTTGATCTACGACCTGGTTACAGCCGAAGGGGCGGGGTTCAGCGTGAGCTACCTCTGTGAGGTTGCTGGCGTAAGCCGCAGTGGCTATTACCGATGGGCGAGCTGCTCTTCTAGCCGGCTCCAAAGGGACCAGGTGGACTACGAGGAGTATATACTCGTCGAGGAGATTTTCCTGAACAAGCATCGGAAGGCCGGTTGGCGGGTTATCAGGATGCAGTTGGAGCGGCAATCCATCATCATGAACCCGAAGAAGATCAGGCGGCTCATGAAGAAACATGGCCTGATTACTGAGGTTCGACGTCGAAACCCTTACAAGCACATCGCGAAGGCCACTCAGGAGCACCGGACGGCATCGAATGTACTTAATCGTAAATTCGACCAGGGAGCCCCTTACAAGGCCTTTGGCACGGATATCACGTACTTGTACGACGGTAACGGTCAACGATCGTATCTCTCAATCGTCCTGGACATGGCCACTGGCGAGGTCATAGCCCATCGAGTTTCCGCGTCGCTTGGCTTGGATCTTTCCCTAGAGGTGATCAAACAAACGGCCGCCCGACTTGGCGAGAACACGCTACGCGGAACCATGATTCACTCCGACCAAGGCTTCCACTACACGCATCCGATCTACATACAGCACCTTGCCGAACGCGGCATTGTGCAGTCGATGTCTCGCAAGGGCAACTGCCTGGACAACGCGCCAGTAGAGTCGTTCTTTGGCCACCTAAAGGATGAAATGGACCTCACTTCGTGCTTCTCACTCGACTGGGTGAAGGCTGTAGTTGGCGCGCACATCCACCGCTACAACCACCACCGTTACCAATGGACAAGAAAAAAGATGGCCCCTGTTGAGTACAGGGACCATCTCTTGGCCGGTTAGGACTTGCACCCTTTCTCAGGGTGTCCTCAATACGGGGCTCAGTTCAGCAAGAGGGGCGTCCTTTCTGTTTGCGAGTTGCTTGGAATTTACTGTCCGTTCGAATATTTATGTCTATTGAAAAGGGGAATAGCCTCCTCATTCGTCGAATCCCAATGCCAGGTAGCCGACGAAGGGGGAGACCCAAGGAATGACGACAGTCGCTTCGCCATTGCCCGGCCCAACTCTGAAGGTGGATCGTGCTGAATCCCGCTTTCGCACCCTTGCTGCCGCACTCCTGAGCTTGTGGGGGTTCGCCTACCTGCTGGGGATCACGTGGGATATCCAATGGCACGCGGATGTCGGCCCGGATAGCTTCTGGACGAAGTCGCACCTCTTCTTCTATGCGGGCGCCGCGCTCTCCGGGTTGATCGCACTCTGGGTGCTGATCACCTCGACGCGCCGCTTCCACCGCGGCGCCACGGCCGTGACGGCGGCGAACACCACGCCATTCTTGGGCTACTTCCGTGCCCCGGTGGGCTTTCTGATCAGTGGCCTGGGCGCCCTCTCCTTCATCTTAATGGGTCTCTTCGACCTCTGGTGGCATACCCTCTTCGGCTTTGACATCACCCTGCTCTCACCGCCGCACTTCGGCCTGCTCTTCAGTGGTGTGGCGATCTGCGTCGGGGGGGTCTACGCCTTTGCCAGCGAGGCGAACCGGGCGATGGCCCGGGGGGAGGGCGGGTTACGGCACCCCGCAACGCTCGGGACACTCCTGGCCATTGCCCTCGTGCTGACCCAGTTCTCGCTCTTCCTCAATATCACGGTGGAGATCGTCCCCTTCCTGGGGGCGGTCATCACCTACCCGGTGGTCATCTCCGTCATCTTTGGCATCGGACTGCTGGCGGCCGCCTCCTTTCTGGAGCAGCCCGGCAGCGCCACCGTGGTCGGCCTCCTCTTCAGCCTGATCCGCTTGCTCCTCCACGTCATGATCGGACCGCTGGTCCGTTGGGAGGCAGGCTTGGAGGGCCTCCCCTTCAAGGAGAACGCCATCGGTCCGATCCTCCCCTCGTACGTCTCCTTCCTCGCCCCGGCCCTGATCTTCGTGGCCGGGCTCGTGATCGACGTAGCCCTCTGGGCCGCCCGTCGCTATGGACTGCGGGGGCGTAGCGTGGTCTGGGTGACCGCTGCGCTGGCCATGGTGGTCAATACGCTGGGTGACCGTCGCTGGGTCGTCTACTTTGAGACGACCCGCACCTACTTCGCCCCGGACCGTACCGTGCTCAATCAGGTGCTGGCGCGTTTCGACCAGGCGCTCCTGCCCACCCTGGCCATCTGTGCGGTCGTCGGCGCCCTGGCGGGGTGGCTGGGCTGGAACTTCGGGATCAGTCTGCGCACCACCAAGCAGTAGAGGGGGGGATGGTGATGATGCTACGGAGATTGCTGATCGGTCTGCTCTTCGTGGTGCTGGTGCCAGCGAGCGCACTCGCACACGGCCTGCAGACCAGCGTCGCGCACACGGAGCAGGTGGCGGTCGGCCCCTACCGGCTGCAGCTAGAGTTCGATACCTGGCCGCTCCGGCAGTCGAAGAACTTCCAGATGGTGGTGCACTACCCGGCGGGGCTGGAGGGTCTGAAGGGGCATCTCTCGCTGAAGCCGGATCCGGGTGTCAAGGGGCAGACCCAGAAGCTCCTCCTGGGTTCCTATCCGGGCGTGTCGGACGGGTGGGTGGTTCAGGCGCCCGGGAGCTTCGGCGCGGGTCGGTGGGCGTGGACGTTTGAGGTCGATGGGCCGCAGGGAAGCGCGAGCCAGGCGATCACCCTGCGGGTGGAGGAGGCGCCGCCCTTCCCGATCTGGCTGGGCTGGCTGGTCGGCCTCACCCCGCTCTGGGGGTTGCTCTGGTTCGCCGTGCGGGAGCGTAGGCGGGTGAAGACGGTGCTGGCGGCGTAGCAGGCGGCTACTTGCGCCGTGGCCCTCGCTGCTCAGGCGCCACCGGCTTCGCCGCCCCGACGTTGATGATGAAGAGCCCATCCTCCACCCGGAACGGAATCCGGTGAATCTTCCCCCGCGGGCACCGGAGGAGCGGGCGGAGGGCGAGGACCGGGCCAAAGGAGCAGATGCCGGTCGTCTTCGCCTTGTTAAAGCGGAAGGGTACGACCCCCGGGGTTCCTGGCTTCAACCAGAGGAGGGCGAACTCATCGCCCGAGAGGGGCTCGAAGCCGATCGCCATTGTCGGGCTGGCCACCGTGGCGACGAGGGCGTCCAGGGTAGGTGGATTGAAGTAGAGCTGATTCTGGGCGTTCTGGCGCACAGCACGGTCGATCTCTTCATACCGGATCTCCTTGGCGTTCAGGATCGCCACTGACAAGGCCCCCTCTCGTCCACTCTTCTACCCTTATATACGAGTGTTTGAGCGAGGAAGTTCGATGGTTTGGTACTTGTGGTAAAAGTCCTCTCTGGTCAATGCACGGCAAATACAATCCCCCATGGAGGCTCTGAAGTGGGCTCCATGGGGGATTTCACTGGGATCTACCCCGTCTATCCCATCGGCTTGAGGACCCGCTTGGACCGCCTAGGATCGATTCCGGCCTCTCCTCGACCGATTCCGTTCCCGTGCATTGATCAGGTATTGACCAGGGTATGGTCTGTAGCCTACGCCACCGCTGGGGCGATCAGGTGGGCGCCGTCAACCGCGGTTGGTCCCTGGTGGGCAGAGAAGGCAGGGGGGGTAGCGATCCGCCAGGTAGGTTCGTCTAATCTGTGTCCGCTCGACGGGCAACCTCCTGCGGGGCTAGAATCGCACCGTCCTCGGAGTTTGCCCGCCGGCCGTCTCCCAGTGGAGGTGGCATCTTACCATCGTAAAGGGGTCTACATAGATGTCCTGGCAGGGGAAGCGCGTTCTGGTCACAGGTGCAAATGGCTTTGTGGGTTCTCGTGTCGCCGTTCGGCTCGCCGAGGCGGGCGCCCAGGTACGCGCCCTCGTGCGGCGCCCGGGTGAGAGCGAGCTGCTCCAGCGCCCCGGCATCGAAGAGATGGAGGGCTCCTTCATGGAGCCGCAGGTCGCAATGGATGCGGTAACCGGGATGGATGTCGTCGTACATACCGCCGGCGGGCTTGGCAAGGACCTGGATGACGCCCGCGCCCTCAACCGGGATGGCACGCACACGATGGCGGCCGCTGCCCTCGCAGCGGGCGTCGATCGCTTCATCCACATCTCTACCGGCTCGGTCTACGCACCCACGACCGATCAGGTCCTGACCGAGTCTCACCCGCTCAAGACCAGCGGCGACACCTACGGCTGGACTAAGGCCGAGGCCGATGAGGAGATCTTCGCCTTCATCGAGCGCGGCCTGAAGGCCACGATCCTGCGCCCGACGGCGATTCTTGGCTTCCACCCGACCTCGAGCTGGGGCTTCAAGGCGCCGAACGGCGTGAAGAACGGGAAGTTCCGCCTCCTGGGCGACGGGCTCAACTCAATGGGCTACATCCACATCGAGAACCTGGTCGACGTGGTCGGGCTGGCCGTGGCGAACCCGGTGGCGATCGGTCAGGCCTATACCCTCGTCGATGGGCATACCACCTGGAAGGCGTATACAGATGAGATCCGTGGCTGGTTCGGGGCGCCCGAACTGGCAGCTGTTCCGTTCGATCAGATCCCCGCCGGCGCTTACTGGCAGGGCGAGTTCAGCAATGCCAAGCTGAAGGCCGACCTTGGGTATGAGCCCCGGCTCTCCTACGCCGACGGCATGGCCGAGGCCGAGACCTGGTGGAAGGCGCAGTCCTAACCCGTTACTGATCGATCTGAATCGTTCTGAAGCAGGAGAAATTCGGATAGCATAGAACTATCGGATTATAACCTGCTGAGGAGTGGTCTGATGTACCTGGCCAATCCGATCCTGCTTCTGGGTCTCTTCGGTCTCCTCATGGCGCTCCTGCTCCTGCCCTGGTGGTACCGGGCCAAGACGGAGGCAATGAAGAAGTCGGTCAATGGCGTCCTGACGATGCTGCTGACGCTGGGCGCGCTCTGGTCGATCCTGGGCACCATCGTGGGTCTGAATCACATGTCTGTCCATGGCGACTGCGTCAAGCAGAATGAGGTCTGGGTGCAGAAGCGCGAGGCGAAGGCCGAGGCTGACCGCAACAAGGCCAAGGAGAACGAAGCGATCGCGAAGCTGACGCCGGAGCAGAAGCAGGCGGAAGAGGCGAAGCTAACGCCGGCGCAGAAGGCGGAGCGTGATGCCAAGGCGAAGGCGACTGCGGCGGCTGACCAGGCCTACGCGGAGGCCGAGAAGGAGTTCATGGCCACCTGCAACACGATCCTCACCCGGTACGCGAAGGCGCCGTAAGGCCAAGAACCGATCGCATAAGCACAAGACCTTACGGAACAATACCGTAAGGTCTTGTTATTGGTACCGGGAGGGCGTATAATCGCACCTATTGAGATCGTTCGCCGGAGAACGGTCCGCTGAGGAGGAACCGAGCCTTGACCAAGCGCCAGCGCAATCTGATCACGGCCTCCGTCATGGTGGGCATGCTGATCGCGTCCCTGGACCAGACCATCGTCGATACCGCATTCCCCAAGATGATCTCCGAACTGGGCGGCGTCTCGCTCTTCACTTGGGTGATCACCGCCTATATGCTGGCCTCGACCTCGGTCGTGCCCGTGGTGGGTAAGCTGGCTGATATGTACGGGCGCAAGCTCTTCTGGATCGTCGGCATCACCATCTTCGTCCTCGGCTCGGTCCTCTGCGGCCAGTCCCAGAACATGACAGAGATGATCCTCTTCCGTGCCATTCAGGGCATCGGCGGCGGCATGATCATGCCGATCGCGCAGACGATCATCGGTGACATCTTCACCGGTGAGCAGCGCGCCAAGATGCAGGGCCTCTTCACCGGCGTCTTCGCCCTTGGCTCAGCCATCGGCCCCTTCGTGGGCGGCCTGATCGTCGACCACTTCCACTGGAAGTACATCTTCCTGATCAACCTGCCGGTCGGCGCGGTGGCGGTCGCCCTCGCCTGGATCGCCCTGCCGAGCGGCCAGGGCACCGGTAGCCGCAAGATCGACTGGGTCGGTTCGCTGCTCTCGATCGTGACCGTCGTCTCCTTCCTGACGGCGATGCAGATGGGTGGCGATCACTGGGCCTGGACCAGCTGGGAGTCGCTCTCGCTCTTTGGCACCACGGTGCTGGGCCTCGTGCTCTTCATCGTCAACGAGCTGAAGGTGGAGGAGCCGATCCTCGACCTGCGTCTCTTTGGGAACCGCGTCTTCTCGACCTTTACCCTACTCGCCCTGCTGCAGGGCGCCGGCATGTTCGGCGCCATCGTCTACGTGCCGTGGTTCATCCAGGGCGTCGTGGGCGTCAGCGCCACCAACTCGGGCACCGTCTCGATGCCGATGACGTTCTGCATGATGATCGGCTCGGTCCTGGGTGGCCAGTTGGCCCGCAAGATCCAGTACCGGGTCCAGATCGCTGCCGGCCTGGCGATCGTGATCGCCGGCTTCTATGGGGCGACGCTCTTCACGATCACCACCTCGCTCTGGCATGCCCGGGCGGTGATGATGCTGATCGGTCTCGGCCTGGGTCTGGTGATGCCGCTGGTCACCCTTGGCGTCCAGCAGGCCTTTGATAAGTCGAAGCGTGGCGTGGTCACCTCGGCTACGGCCTTCTTCCGCTCGATGGGCGCCACGATCGGCGTCACGACGCTGGGCATCGTCTTCAACTCGCAGATGAAGGTTCAGTTCGACGAGCGGATTGCGCCGCAGCTCGCCAAGGTGCCGGCGAACCTGGTGGCCGGGATGGCGAAGATCGCACAGAAGCCGGCCGATCTGGTCCAGGTCCTGCTGCAGAAGCAGCTGCAGGCGCTGATCCCGGAGGGGATCCGTCCGCAGATGGTGCAGGCGATCAAGGAGATGATGGCCAATTCGATCCACCCGGTCTTCTGGATCGGCATGGGGGTCATCGCTCTGGGCATCGTGGTCGGGTTCTTCCTGGGCAGCGAGTCGCTGACGAAGCAGATCGCCGCTGGCGGCGGCGCGGATGAGAAGCTGGAAGGCGGCTTCGCCGCTCACTAAATAGGTAGACCCCACGGGCTGATCCCGTGGGGTCTGTTTTTCGCACTGGTGTGAACTACGTAGCCGGGGGGCGGGTACATGCTGCGGCCCGGTCAAGCAGCAAGGTCTGCTCGCGGGCGTTCTGCGTAAGCTCAGCGGCCCGTGCGAACTCCGCCCGAGCCTCATCCATGCGGCCTAGCTTGTAGAGCAGGTCACCCCGTACGCTCGGCAGGAGGTGATAGCCCTTCAGTGATGGCTCGTCCAGCAGCCCATCGACGTGTTCCAGGCCGACGGCGGGACCAAAGGCCATCGAGAGCGCCACCGCCCGATTCAGCTCGACAACGGGGGAGGGCGAGAGCTGGGCGAGTGCATCGTAGAGCGCTGCGATGCGCGCCCAGTCCGTCTCTGCCGGGGTGCGGGCTCGGGCGTGACAGGCGGCGAGTGCGGCTTGCAGCGCGTAAGGGCCGAGGGCGCCCCCAAGCTCCTCAGCTCGCTGCAAGGAGGCTAGGCCGCGCCGGATCAGGAGCTGGTCCCAGAGCGCCCGGTTCTGCTCGAGGAGCAGGATCGGCTCGCCTGACGAGCCGGTTCGTGCACGGGCCCGTGAAGCTTGGATCTCCATCAGCGCCACGAGTCCATGGACCTCTGGCTCCTGCGGGGCGAGTGCGGCCAGGATGCGGCCCAAGCGAAGCGCATCCTCACAGAGCGCCGGGCGCATCCAATCGCTACCGGCTGTCGCCGAGTAGCCTTCATTAAAGATGAGGTAGATCACCTCGAGCACGGAGGAGAGGCGCGCGGCGAGCTCTCGCCCGCTCGGAACCTCGAAGGGGACACGGGCCGCGGTCAGCGTGCGCTTGGCCCGGACGATGCGCTGGGCGACGGTTGGCTCCGGCACGAGGAAGGCGCGGGCGATCTCTGGGGTGCTCAAGCCACCGAGCAGGCGGAGGGTGAGGGCGACCCGTGCCTCGGTCGAGAGGACCGGGTGACAGGCCGTGAAGATGAGGCGTAACAGGTCGTCCCCGATCTCATCATCAAGCACAGCGTCAACGTCGGGTTCGGGTTGGGCCTCGAGCTCCTGGCCGAGCTCGTCGTGCTTGCGTCCCTCCAGGCTCTTGCGCCGGTGCAGGTCGATCGCACGCCGCTTAGCGGTGGTCATGAGCCAGGCGCCCGGGTTGACCGGGACGCCCGACTGGGGCCACTGCTCAAGCGCCGCCACGAGGGCGTCCTGTGCAAGCTCTTCGGCCAGCCCGATATCACGCACGATCCGGGCAAGCGCGGCGATGATCCGGGCCGACTCGATCCGCCAGACGGCGTCGATCGCGCGGTGGACATCGCTCACGGCTTACTTCTGCTTCGGCTTCTCGAGCTGAGCGCGCATCTGATCCTCGACGGCCCGCATCTCGGGTGTGAACTCGGCACCGAACTCCTCGGCCTCAAAGACCTGGCGGATCTCAAGCTCGACCGGGGCGTCGGAGGCCGGCCAGCGCTTGACCCATTCGAGCGCCTCGGCCAGGGAGTTGGTCTGGATCATGGTGAAGCCAGCGATCAGCTCCTTCGTCTCGGCGAAGGGACCGTCGACCACGAGCGGCTTGCCGTCCGTCCCGAACTTGACGCGGGCGCCCTTCGCACTCGGGTGCAGTCCCTCACCGGCCAGCAAGACGCCCGCCTTAAACATCTCCTCGTTGTACGTGGTCATATCGGTCAGGAGCTGCTCGCTGGGCATGACGCCCGCCTCGGTCTGCTGGTCGGCCTTGCGAATGATCATGAAACGCATAGTGATCTCCCCTTCTGGTTTGCTGCTCAGGCAGGCTTCCGCACCTAGCCTCTACCTACACGTCGAATGAGGCGACTCGAAATCGACAGGTCCGGGAAACTTTTTTGCGCGTTCTCGTTCGATGCGCAAGATAATTCGACCTTTTGTAAGGAACTCCTCTTACACGTAAGACCCCACGACTTGGAGTCGTGGGGTCGTGTTGTGGTAGATGGCTAGGCCGCCTTCTGCAGTGGGCCGGCCGGGGGCAACTTGACGCCAATGAGGAACTGAACCCAGGGAGAGCGGCGGACCACAACGTGGTGGAGCGCCAAGATGACGCTGCCGGCGCCGATGAAGAGGAGGACGAACTTCAGCAGGGGCGCCAGGGCGACCGCCCGGAGCCAGATGCCGATCAGGACGATCACCGGCTGATGTAGCACGTAGACCGGCATCACGGCGCCATTGCCATAGCGCAGGAGGGGGCTCTCGTGGGTGAGGAACCGCTCAGCGAGGCCGAAGAGGGCCAGGAGCGAGAACCAGCCGGCGCTGACCCAGCCAAGGCAAGAGAGCGCAAAC
>DATGYC010000032.1:0-12190 GCA_035298385.1 Symbiobacteriaceae bacterium
GGATAATGAGCGACGGACGGTCTCCGAGGGCCAAGCCCTACCGGAGACCGTCCGTCGTTTGCCGATAGCCCCTGGCTACTCCCCTGCCAGTTGCCGGTGCAGCCAGTCCGCCTGGAAGACGGCCCGCTCGTCCTGCATCACATCACCGGGCTTCGATCCCTGCCCGATGATATACTCGCCCAGCTCCATGCCCATAAAGCCGAGCGCATACTCAAACTGCTGGACAAGAGGCAGCGCCTTGATCCGGGGGCGATCCCCGCCGGTCAAGATCACGTGGGCCTTCTTCCCGCGCAGCCGCTCCTTGAACTGGAGGGCCGGGTCCCGCAGGGCGTGCGACCACTGATCGACCAACTGCTTCAGCTGGGCGGACATGCCGTACCAATAGACCGGGCAGGCGAAGAGCAGGACGTCATGCTCCGTCATCGCCCGGAGGACCTCCCCTGCAGGCCCGGAGACCGGTGGAAAGCCGCCCGGCTCGTGGCGCAGGTCAGAGAAGGGCGCCTGGTCGAGCTGCGACAGATAGTAACGGGTCACCGGCAGATCGCCCAGCACCCGGTCCAGGAGTTGCTCTGAGTTGCCGCCCCGCCGGGCAGAACCATAGAGGGCCAAAAGCTTCATGCAGGATCGCCTCCAATAGATGGTCCATCAAGCTGAGCCTACCATCTCCACCAAGAGATTTGCAAAGGAGATCGCGTCTACAACCTCGAACTACATACGGACACTCTAACCCCTGCTCTGGTAAGCAGGGGTTTCTAGCGAGGATGTGACTGCATGCCCAATCTGGACGCTGCCTCCCGGTTCTGGGCGGCAGCCCCGGCGGCGCTGACCCCCGCCCAGCGGGAGGCGATCGCTCACGTTGACGGACCGCTCCTCGTCGTCGCTGGCCCGGGTTCGGGCAAGACGACCGTGATCACCTATCGTGTGGCCTATCTGACCGAGGTGGTGGGGATCGACCCCGCCGCCCTTCTTGTTCTTACCTTTACGCGCGTCGCGGCTGATTCGATGAAGGCGCGAACCGCTCAGGTGGCGGGCGCCCAGGTCGCCACCCGCGTCCTCTTCGGCACCTTCCACGCTCTCTGCTTCCGCATCCTCCGCCTGGTCGGCGGCGAGCCGCCCAAGATGCTTGAGGAGGATGAGCAGCTCCACCTAATCCGCACCCTCCTGCGGCAGATCGGTCAGCCGACGGATGATGACGCCCTCCAGAACGCCATGGCTGAGCTCTCTCGCCTGCGGTCGAGCCTCGATCCGCTGAAGGAGTTCGTCCCGCATGGTCTGACCAAGACCGACTTCCAGGCGCTCGTTAACGGCTACACCCAGGCGAAGGCGGAGCGGGGCGTCGTCGACTTTGACGACCTGCTCCATCAGGTCGTCGACCTGTTGCACCAGCGTGCCGATCTCCTGGAGGCGTTGCGCGCCCGCTTCCTCTACCTGCTGGTCGATGAGTTCCAGGACACGAACGCCGTCCAGTGGGAACTCGTCCGCCTCCTGTCCGAACCCCGCCGGAACCTGACCGTCGTCGGCGATGACGATCAGGCGATCTACGGCTGGCGTGGCGCCTCGCCGGACTTCCTGCTCGACTTTCCCAAGCAGTACCCGGGCGCCAAGCAGGTGACGCTGGACATCAACCACCGCTGCCCGCCCCCGGTCGTGCAGCTCTCCAACCGCTTGGCGGCGGAGAATCAGCACCGCTTCGGCAAGACGATCAAGGCGTCGCAGAAGGGCGGGGCGCCCGTCGAGTTCATCACCCCAACCGACTCCCTGCATGAGGCGGAGGAGGTCGCTCGGCTCGTGAAGGAGTCGGGGCGCGCCCCTGGCGACTGGGCGGTGATCTACCGGACCAACATGCAGGCTCACGCCCTCGCGCAGGTCCTGGACCGCGAGGGGCTCCCCTACCAGGTTATGGGCGGACTGCCAAACTTGTACCGACGCTGGCCGGTCCAGGACGTCCTTTGCTATCTACGGGCCGCCGCCGGCGACCGGATGGCGCTGGAGATGGTGATCAACAAGCCGACCCGCTACGTCTCCCGTCAGGTGCTGGACGCCGCCAAGGCGAAGGGACCGCTCTTCAACGGGGACCTGCTGGCGGCGATCGAGGGAACGGGGCTGCTCAAGTCGTGGCAGCTCCGACCGATTGAGGAGCTTGCGGACCACCTGGTCCAGTTGGCGGAGCTCAACGCTCCGGATGCGATCGGCTACGTCCGGACGATCATCGGCTACGATGACTATATTGATCAGTGGGCCGCCAAGCAGGGCGGCTCGGCGGATGAGATCCTCGGCATCCTGACGGAGGTCGAGAAGAACGCGCCGAAGCTCTCGATTCCCGAGTTCCTCCACCAGGTGGAGACGTGGAACGCCAAGGCTCGCAGCCGGGGTGGCGACGAGGATGTCGTCACCCTGGTCACGTGCCACAAGGCGAAGGGGCTTGAGTACCCCTGCGTCGTGGTGGCGGGCGCCGTCGACCGGCTGATGCCGCACAAGGGCGCCGAGGACCTGGAGGAGGAGCGGCGGCTGATGTACGTCGCTATGACCCGGGCGATGGAGAAGCTCTACCTCTCAGCCCCGCTCTCCTGGGAGGGGCGGGAGGTCCAGCCCTCGCCCTTCCTGGACGAGGCGCTAGGGCGCCCCAAGAAGGCGAAGGCCGGGGCGGCAGCGGGGGCTCGAGCCACCGCGGGCGGTCGAGGCACAGCTCCAGCGGGCGCTCGCACCGCAGGTCGGACCGTGGCCGAGTCCTCTAGAGCTCAATCCCGCTTTGACCAGCTCGCTAGCGCCGCCGCTACGAAGCGGTCGGCCAACGCAGAGGCCGGCCTGAGCGAAGGGCAGTTCGGGCGAAGCCCGGCCGAGACCAATTCCAACTCCGTTCGTGCCTACCCGAAGCCGGGCGGACGCGCCAAGAAGACCAAGTACGGCCCTTACCAAGAGCCCGATGAGGCCGCCCTCCCGCCGGTACTTGGCCCTGGCACCAAGGTCCACCACCAGCGCCACGGTGAGGGCACGATCGAGTCGATCGACCCGAACCGTCACTCCGTGATCATCGACTTCAGCGGTAAGCGGCTCTCGCTCGACCTGGCCTGGTGCCTGCAGTCGCCGAGCTTCTTCCGCGTTCTAACGGGGGATTAAGAGCTATGCCACGCCCATCTGAGGAGAAGCATCCCGAAATCAAGTCCACCAAGGAGTACTTCTTGGAGACCCTGGATGACCTGGCGAACTCGAATGAGGCCGTGGCTAAGCGGAAGGAGCAACTCCGCTTGGTCACCGGCCTGATCGACCAGGTCGAGGCCGGCGGTGTACTGGACGCCATCGTCCAGGGCAAGGGCGTCGTCAACACGATCACCGATGTCGGCTCCGACTCGATCGCCTTCGTCTTCAACGGGGGCTGGGCCCTAGGCTTCGAGGGCGATGGCGGCGAGCTGGTCATCGTGATCGACTACATCAACCAGATCAAGCCGCACAAGTCCGGCGGTCTCCTGGTCGATATGGAGACCGGCGAGTGCGTCATCCTGCGCTTCCTCGGCAAGGTGGCCGCAGACTAAAGGCCGGAGGGGATCCCCCTCCGGCCTCTTCTTTTTAGTCGGGGCGCCCCGGTCTTCGATTAGGCCTGCCAATCGACCTTCGTCTCCTCCACACCAGCCGCCGCATTCACGGCCCGGGCCGCCACGAAGAGGTAGTCCGAGAGTCGATTCAGGTACTTGACCACGACCGGATCGACCGACTCCGTCGCAGCTAGCGTCACCACGCGCCGCTCAGCCCGCCGGACGATCGTCCGGGCCACGTGAAGCGTCGCCCCCGCGGGGCAGCCGCTCGGCAGAATGAACTGCTTCAGCGGTGCCAACTGCTCATCCAGGGCGTCGATCTCGGCCTCCAGGCGATCGATCATCGCAGTCTTCACCCTCGGCTGCTCGCCCTTCTCCTTGTCGGGTGGGGTGGCCAGGTCGGCGCCCACGTCAAAGAGCTCCCGCAGGATCCGGGTCAGGGACTGCCGTGCCGGCTCCGGCCCCGTTGGCCCGAGTTGAGCGAGCGCCAGCCCGATGAACGAGTTCGCCTCATCGACGGTACCATAGGCCTCGACCCGCAGGGCGTCCTTCGCGATCCGGGTCCCCCAGCGCAGCGAGGTCTGGCCCCCGTCGCCGGTACGCGTATAGATGCGCATCTCTTTTGCCTCCTTGGTTTGGCAGGAGAATCCGTGGGGAAGATGGTACGGTATCCGTTAAGACGTTTTGATCCCAAAGGGAGGAACCAGTCGTGCAGCGAGCAGAAGCCTGGGCCATTGTGACCGAGTTTACGCAGAACCCGCGCCTTCTGAACCACATGATGGCCGTTGAGGCCTGTATGCGGGCTTACGCTCGTCACTACGGCGAGGACGAGGAGCGTTGGGGCCTGATCGGCCTGCTCCATGACTTCGACTATGAGCGGTACCCGGAGTGCCCAGCGCACCCACTGGAGGGCGAGAAGATCCTCGCCGCCCGGGGCGTCGATCCGGCGATTCGCTACACAATCTGCTCGCACGTCGATCACGTGAGTGATCGCTATCCCCGGAACTCCCTGGTCGATCGGGTGCTCTATGCCGTCGACGAACTCTCGGGTCTGGTCGTGGCGACGGCGCTGGTCCGGCCGACGAAGTCGATCTTCGACGTCGATGTGGCGGCGGTGCAGAAGAAGTTCAAGGACAAGAAGTTCGCCGCCGGCGTCAACCGGGAAGAGGTGCTCCACGGTGCTGCCGAGCTTGGTGTGCCGATGGAGGAGCACATCGCTTTCGTCATCCAGGCGCTTCAGGGATCGGCCGATGCGCTTGGTCTGCGGGGAGTCGAGACGACCCAGGCGTAGATCGAACCGCCCCCCGTTCGCCACTTCTTCGGGATTGCGACCGGAAGCTCCTCCCCGCTAGTCATGTGCAGGCGGCGGCGGCGTATCTTGTGACAAGCCCGCCTCAAAGGAGGGAGAAGGTTTGTCCGCCGCTCGCGCCTTACTTCTAAAGACTGTGGTCTATGCTGGCATCTTTGGGTTGATTATGCCCGTTCTGGGTGGTCTGTCGGTCTCCCAGGCGATCATTCTGGCCCTGGTCCACACCTTGCTTCTCTGGCTGGTCGATCAGTTCTTCCTCCTGCGCCTGGATACGACGATGGGTCTCGTCGTCGACGGGCTCATCCTCGCCCTGGGCACCCCGATTGTGCTCGGGGTGATGAGCGCCGTACCGCCGTTTGATGCCTGGATCCTCTCGACCCTGATCGGGATGCTCTTTGAGTGGTTCTTCAACCGCTGGCTGATCGATCATGACCTGGTGGAATAGGACGAGAGAGCCACGGGGCGCCCCGTGGCTCTCTCTTTTTTTCCGGGGCGAGGAGGAACGCCGATATGCACGAACGAATATACATGATTGCATAGAGATAGACGCAAGATTGCGAGGAGGAGAGACCCGTGCCGTCGAACACGACCTCAATTCGGCTCCAGACCGCTGTGCCCGGCCCCGTCTCGCAGACCCTGATGGCGAGGAAGGAGTCCCTGATCGCTGACGCCTTCTCCATCCATGTCCCGGTCGCGATCGCGGAGGCGAGGGGCGCCCTGGTGACCGACGTGGACGGCAACGTCTTCATCGACCTGGCTGGTGGTCTGGGCTGCATGAACGTCGGCCACTCCCACCCGCGCGTCGTAAAGGCGATTCAGGAGCACGCCTCCAAGTTTACCCATACCGACTTCTCCGTCATTATGTATGAGTCATATATTCAGCTCGCTGAGCGGCTGACCGCCTACGCCCCGATCACCGGACAGAAGAAGGCCTGCTTCTTCAATGCGGGCGCCGAGGCGGTCGAGAACGCCGTCAAGTTCGCCCGCAAGTTCACCGGGCGCCGAGCGATCATCGCCCTGGAGGGCGCTTTCCATGGCCGGACCAATCTGACGATGGGCCTGACCTCCAAGGTGAAGCCGTACAAGGAGGGCTTCGGCCCCTTCGCCCCGGAGATCTACCGGACCCCGGCGCCGTACTCCTACCGCCGGCCGGCCTCGATGACCGAGGCGGAGTACGTTCGTTGGTGCGCCGACTCCTTCGAGCGTCTCCTGACCACCGGGGTGGCCCCGTCTGACGTGGCGGCGATCATTCTTGAGCCGGTCCAGGGGGAGGGGGGCTTCCTCCCGCTGCACAAGGATTTCCTCGCGCGCATCCAGCAGGTCGCCCGCCAGCACGGAATCCTGATCATCGCCGATGAGATCCAGTCCGGTATGGGCCGGACCGGTACGATGTTCGCCTCCGAACAGCTCGGTCTGGAACCGGACCTGATCACCGTCGGTAAGTCCCTGGCGGCGGGTCTCCCGCTCTCCGGCGTGATCGGCCGGGCAGAGATTCTGGACGCCCCGGGCGACTCGACGATCGGCGGCACCTACGTGGGCAACCCGGTTGCTTGCGCCGTCGCTAACGCCGTCCTGGATGCGATGGAGGCGGAGAGGCTCGCCGCCCGGGCGACGGAACTGGGCGCCCTGCTGCGCCAGCGCTTTGAGGCGCTAGCGACCAAGCTTAGTGCGATTCCCGGCTCCAAGCTCCACGTCGGCGAGATCCGCGGTCTGGGCGCCATGGTGGGCGTGGAGTTCGTCCGTGACCGGGCGACCCGCGAGCCGGCCAACACCGAACTAGCCCAGATCGTCCACCGCGGCATCGAGCGGGGCGTGATCTCCGTCAAGTGCGGCATCTGGGGGAACGTGCTTCGGATGCTGATGCCCCTGATGATCCCGGTTGAGCAGTTGCACGAGGCACTCGATGTGCTCGAAGCCTGCGCGGTTGAGGTAGCGTCTGGAAAGTAAGGTGATACGTCGGAGGGCAACCGCGCTGGTTGCCCTCCTTTCGCTTTTCTCAGGCGCCCAATTCGCCAATGCAAAGGGGCGCTCCACCAAGCGGAGCGCTCCTTTACTTATTTCACCAGACTCTTTGAAGCCTTCACCACGAGCGAGCAGAGTTCACCAATCGTTTCGATCTCCATCAAGAGGTCCTCATCCAACTCAACTTCAAGCTCGGACTCCAGGACTTCTACAATGGTTTGCAACTCGGTGTCAAACTCTTCGTTCAGCGCCGTAATCGTAGTAGTGTACTTGACCGCCTTGTCATCCAGGTGGTTCTGGATCGCTAAGAGCGCCTCCTGCTTGATGCTCATACGGTTCTACTGCCACCTCCACGGGCGCTATTCTCGCCCGCGGGACGATTCCCTATGCAAATTAGTACCAAGTTTCGGCTTTGCTCATAAAACCTTATGATTTATAATAATAATCAGCGCTTACCAAAAGTTCGGTCACAGCGCTAGCGACCACATGGAAGGGGCGAGAACCATGGAGGCGATTCGGTTGGCGCAGCTCCCCGCAGGCGTTCGTCCGCACCTGGCTTATCCAGAGGTCCCGGCCTACCACTACCTGTTCGATCAGATCGCCCAGCATCCGGAGCGGCCGGCCCTCATCTTCCAGGGACGGTCGACCTCCTACCGGGAGGTGGGCGCCCAGATCGACGCCTTCGCTGCATCCCTCACCCGCAAGGGGCTGCAGAAGGGCGACTGCATCGCGATCATGCTGCCGAACTCGCCCCAGGCGGTCATCGCCATCTATGGGGCGATGCGGGCTGGCGTGATTCCAGCCCTGATCAACCCGATGTACACCCCGCAGGAGATCCAGCACGCCTTGAACGAATCGGGCGCCCAAGCATTCCTCTTCCTTGATCTCTTCTGGCCCCGAGTAGCGCAAGTGAAGGCGGTGCCCCATCGGATCTGGACGGGTGTCCAGGATGCGCTGGGCTTCCCGCTCTCCTTCCTCTACAAGCTGAAGGCGAAGCCGCCCAAGGTCCCGGCTGGTGAGGCCTACCACATGAAGGACCTGTTGGCCGAGCCCTCGACGGGCTTCACTCCGGTCCTGATCAACCCCAGCGAGGATGCGGCGGTCCTGATCTTCACCGGCGGCACGACCGGCCTGGCCAAGGGCGTCCATCTGACGCACCGGAACATCGTCGCCAACCTGACGCAGATCCTGGAGTGGGTGCCCCGCTCCCCTGATCGCGTTGATCAGGTCCTCTGCATCCTGCCCGTCTTCCACTCCTTCGCCTTTACGGCCGGACTCGGCTACGCCCTGGCCTGTGGCTCGACGGCGATCTTGATGCCCAAGCCGGACGCAGAGCAGACCCTGAAGCTGGTCCAGAAGTACAAGGTGACGATCCTACCAGGCGTCCCGACCCTCTACACCTCCTTGCTCCAGCACCCGCGGGTCAGCGAGTTTGACCTGAAGTCGATCCGGGTCTGCATCTCCGGGGCGGCGCCGCTACCGCTCGAACTGCTCCAGCGGTTCGAGACGATGACCGGGGCTCGTATCCTAGAGGGCTACGGACTGACGGAGACCTCGCCGGTCACGCACTGCAATCCCTACCAGGGCGAGCGAATTGCCGGCTCGGTTGGTCTGCCCTTACCGGATACCGAGGTGCGGATCATCGATCTGGAGACAGGGGTCGACCTGGGGCCAGGGCAGGAGGGGGAGGTCCTGATCCGGGGACCGCAGGTGATGAAGGGCTACTGGGGGCGCCCCGCCGAGACGGAGGCCGTCCTCAAGGAGGGCTGGCTCTACACCGGCGACATCGGCAAGGTGGATGAGAACGGCTTCCTGTACATCGTCGACCGGAAGAAGGATCTGGTGATCTCCTCAGGCTTTAATGTCTACCCCCGCGAGATCGATGAGGTCTTCTATCAGCACCCGGCGGTCCTGGAGGCCTGCGCCATCGGGGTTCCGGATGAGTACCGCGGCGAGGCGATCAAGGTCTACGTCGTCAAGCGTCCGGGGCTGGAGGTGTCAGAGCAGGAGCTGATGAACCACTGCCGGGAGCGTTTAGCCGCCTACAAGCGCCCTCGGGAGGTTCAGTTCGTCGACTCCTTGCCCAAGTCGATCATCGGCAAGGTCCTGCGGAAGGAGCTCAGAGCGCTCTACCTGGCCGAGAAGGCACGGGTGTAGGGTGCTGACCAAACGTTTGGAGGATTCCCTCCCGGATCTGTCGAAACTGAAGGAAGCGTTTCGCACCGCGAGGGGGCAGCGGCTTTTGGGCAGTAACAAGCAGGTAGAGATCATGAACGCAGCGATCCAGCTCTTCCAGCAGAAGGGCTATCACGCGACATCGATGCAGGATATCGCTGATGCGGTGGGGCTGCAGAAGGGCTCACTCTACCACTATATCTCGAGCAAGGACGACCTTCTGGTGGTGATCATCCAGGACGCAATCTCCCACTACAATGCCAAGCTGGCGGAGATTAAGGCGATGGACCTACCGGTTCGGCGGCGTCTCGAACTCGCCTTCCGGCACCATCTAGAGGGAATCGCTGAGAACTTGGGCATGCTGACCATCTTCCTGCGGGAGTCTTACGCTCTCCAAGCGGAGCAGGCTGCCGTGATTAATGAGGAGAACCAGCGCTACAACGAGATGTTCGAGTCGCTCTTTGCAGAGGGTGTCGCCTCCGGTGAGATGCGTCCGCTTGACCCTAAGTTGGTCACCCGGACGACCTTGGGCGCCTGCAACTGGTTCTACCGGTGGTACCGGGCTGATGGGGCGATGCCGCTCAGCAACCTGATCGACTTCTTCGTCGATCTTCTCTTCCACGGAATCGCGGCCCCTTAATAGTGAAAGGAGCAGATATAATGTCAGTTCAAGAGATCATTGCTAGCCTTCGAGAGCGGGTGGCGGCCAATCCCAGCAAGATCGCTTCGCTGAACGCCTCTTATCAGTTCAATCTGACGGGGGAGGACGGCGGCACCTACCACGCCTCCTTTGCGAACGGCACCCACGATATCGGCGAGGGGCCGGCGGCGGCAGCCAATTGCACGGTGACGATGTCGGCCAACGACTTCATCTCCCTGGTGGCCGGCAAGTTGAACCCGACCACAGCCTTCATGACCGGCAAGCTGAAGATCGCTGGCGACATGAGCCTGGCGTTGAAGCTACAGAACGTCCTTAGCTAAGTAGATGGGCGCCCTGCCTGCGGCAGGGCGCCCTCGCTTATGTTGGATTACGTAGCGGTCATGCGGTAGCGATGGATCGGTGGACGTGCCCGGTAGGAGCCTGTCCCATTCAACCTTGACTTTAGCTTGCGGGGAAGGCTGGGGCCCAGATAGGTAATGACTAGCTCTTTCCCCCGACAGAGGCAGCTGACCCAGACGCCCGGCCCTGTCCCATCCGCTCGGAAGAAGAAGTCTCCATGTCCGGCGTAGACAGGCCCGTGAATCCGGGCAGCGGCCTCCTCCCGACTGATCAGGTAGCCCAGTCCGTACGACTCCTGGATGGTGGTCTGGCCCGACATTGGACGCCGCCGGGTCTGGAAGCGATAGACCGCGTGGCTCGTGAATCGTGCCATCAGCTAGCCCCCCTATCTTTGTTGAAATTGGCTTTCACTCTTTAAGACGAGTTCCAAGTCGAAATAGTTCGTATGCTTTTATGCAACAGTAGAGGCGGTAAGATTTCCTAGTGGACATTGCGTGCACCATCGGGTAAGATACGTACTTGTCGGGCCGCTGTTGTGACGGCGGAGACGGGCCTGGCGCCCTGGTTCTGAGGTATTGACGAAGCGGTACGGATGGTGTAGCATAAGATACCGCCGCCGGATTTGGTCGGCGATCCTAACTGGGGCGTAGCCAAGTTGGTAAGGCACGGGACTTTGACTCCCGCATGCGTTGGTTCGAGTCCAGCCGCCCCAGCCAAGTCGGGCCGTTAGCTCAGTGGTAGAGCATCCGCCTTTTAAGCGGGTTGTCGTTGGTTCGATCCCAACACGGCCCACCAGTCCCAAAACGTGCTCGTAGCTCAGCGGATAGAGCGCTTGCCTCCGGAGCAAGAGGTCGCAGGTTCGATCCCTGCCGAGCACGCCATATGATGCTGGATGTAGCTCAGTTGGTTAGAGCGCGGGATTGTGGTTCCCGAGGTCGGGGGTTCGACCCCCCTCATCCAGCCCAAGTTTCGGGGCTATAGCTCAGCTGGGAGAGCGCGTGAATCGCACTCACGAGGTCAGGGGTTCGATCCCCCTTAGCTCCACCATGTACCCCCGAATGGGGGAGAGGAAGCAAAGCTTCTCGCTTCGCTTCCAGTTCCGGAGAGGTGTCCGAGTGGTCGAAGGTGCAGCATTGGAAATGCTGTGTACGCCAAAAGCGTACCGAGGGTTCGAATCCCTCCCTCTCCGCCAGTTCCCTGGGGCGGTTAGCTCAGCGGTAGAGCAACTCCTTTACACGGAGAAGGTCGGGGGTTCAATCCCCTCACCGCCCACCAGGTTCGTTTTTGGGGCTATAGCTCAGTTGGGAGAGCACCTGATTTGCATTCAGGGGGTCAGGGGTTCGAATCCCCTTAGCTCCACCACTTGTCCCCTTCACAGGGGGATTGAGGCGCCATCGTCTAGAGGCCTAGGACACCGCCCTTTCACGGCGGCAGCACGGGTTCGAATCCCGTTGGCGTCACCAAAACTTGTCTCTTTACAAGCTGAAGAGATAGGTGATATACTTAAGTTCCAAGCCACGGAGTGGTACCCAAGTGGCTGAAGGGGCGGCTTTGCTAAAGCTGTAGGGGGCGTAAGTCCCGCGAGGGTTCAAATCCCTCCCACTCCGCCAAACGACCACCCATGAGAATGGGTGGTCAAGCCCGGACCGCTAGCTCAATGGTAGAGCATTCGACTCTTAATCGACAGGTTGTAGGTTCGAGTCCTACGCGGTCCACCAGTCGGCCCCTCGCAAGAGGGGTGTATCTGGCCCCATCGTCTAGAGGCCTAGGACGGCGCCCTCTCACGGCGCAAACTGGGGTTCGAATCCCCATGGGGTCACCATTTGGTTCTTTGGATCCACTTCCATATTGGGGAATGGGGTAACGGTAGCCCGGCTGACTCTGACTCAGCTAGTCTTGGTTCGAATCCAGGTTCCCCAACCACTTGTCCCCGAACGGGGAGGAAGCAGGCAGCTTCGCAAGAGGCTGCCTTCGTATTCCGGCATAGCTCAGCGGTAGAGCATCCGACTGTTAATCGGAGGGTCGTAGGTTCGAATCCTACTGCCGGAGCCAACGTGGGGTTAATCACCCCCGATCTGCGGGTTTAGCTCAGTTGGTAGAGCGCAACCTTGCCAAGGTTGAGGTCGCGAGTTCGAGTCTCGTAACCCGCTCCAGATGGCGGCGTAGCTCAGTTGGTAGAGCAAGCGGTTCATACCCGCTATGTCGGTGGTTCAA
>DATGYC010000033.1:0-12220 GCA_035298385.1 Symbiobacteriaceae bacterium
CAAGCAGGAACGCCCGATCCTCCTCCGGGTCGCCGAGCCAGCCCTTCAGGCGCGGCTTGAAGGAGGGGGGGAGCGTCTTCGCCAGGGTGACGAGGTTGGACGGGCCGCAAAAGTCGACCGCACAGGCCCAGTAGGCCGGGAGGCGAGTTGCGCAGGAGAGGGTGGCGAAGCCTCCGTAGGAAGCGCCAAAGACGGCGAGCTTCCCGGGCTTGACCCACGTCTGTGCCTGGGCCCACTGTGCACAAGCCTCCATGTCGCGCAGGTCACCACCGCCCCAATCACGGTAGATCAAGTGCTGATAGCGCTTGCCATAGCCGTTCGATCCCCGGATGTTCGGGGCGAGAATTGCGATGCCTAGGTCGAGCAGGTACTGGTAGAGGGGCTCCCAGGTAGGTAGCTCCTGTGCCTCGGGACCCCCATGGAAGGAGAGGAGGATGGGCACCTGCTGATCGGGAGCCAGCCCAGTTGGCCGGTAGAGCCAGGCCGGAATCGGGTGGTCCGGACCGGCAATGGTGATTCGTTCCGGCGTGACCATCGCGGCGGGGTCCAGATTCCCCTGCAGGCAGTCGGTGATCTGGGTGACGGCGTTGGTGGTCCGGTCCCAGACGAGCAACTCGGCTGGCCGGTTCGGCGGGTTCAGGAGGAGGGCCAGCTTCGACCCATCTGGCGAGAGGGCGGCTTCATCGATGACCCCGCCGTGCAGTTTCGCCGGCGTGGGGAGGTGCATCCCGGACTGGGGGTCGATGAGCGTCGCCTTGAAGTAGCCATGCTCGTTGGTCACAAAGGCGCTGGTGCGCCCATCCTTGGTCCCGAAGAGGACGACCACGTCCGAAGCCGGTGCGATGACGGGCTCTTTGCTCGCACTCGCCACGTCGTAGCGGAAGCCCTGGCTGAACTCCCCCTCTTCATCCGAGAGGAAGAGGAAGGTCTCACCGCTCCCCTGCCACGGCCCGACCTGCCGGCGCGCGGCGGGCTGCCCCTCTGATAGCTCACGGAGTGTGCCGGATGTGGCGTCCCACAGGTGGAGGCGGACGTTGGTACGCGAGAGCGCCTGCGTAAACGTTAGATACCGGCCGCTCGCGGACTCGTAGCCGATCGTCCAGAGGCCGGGACCGCCGCCGAGGAGTCGCTCTTTACCCGTGGCGAGGTCACGCCGGAAGAGGTGGCTCTCGTTCGGGGTGATCGGGTTCCCGGTATAGAGGAGGGCGCCCCCGTCGCGAGAGAGGCGAAGGCTGACGTACTGGGCGCCCGGCTGGTTCGTGAGCCCCTCGATCTCCCCCCCGCCCTCTGGGATGCGGTAGAGGTTGGACTGCTCATCCCCGTCCAGATCGGCCAGGAAGTAGATGTAGCCGTCGGGCGCCCAGACAACTAGGTTTGGCGCCAGGTGCTGGGAGTCTGTCAACTGGCGTGGCTCACCGCCGTCTAGGTCTTGGCGGTAGAGGTTGTAGTAGCCGCTGTAGTCGGCCACGTAGGCGATGGCCCGGCCATCGGGGGCGAAGTCGAAGGTTGGTCGGAGACGCTTGGTGGTGAAGAACTGCGCGAAGCTATACTGCGGCGTACGTGACAAGGTTGAGCCCTCCTTCAAGGGTTTCCGTCCATCTTTTCAGCGAAGTGCGTCTAGTGACTTCGACCTCGACAGCCGACTTCCTTTGGCGTGCAACGAAGTAGACCCGTCCCTTTCGGCGCACTGTGGTAGACTTATGAGTAATGGTTTTGCGAACGGAGGGCTCAGGTGTCACGCGTCTTCTTCATCTTCTTCGCCGGGTACGGCGCGCTATTGCCCTTCCTGCCGGTCTACTATCAGCAGATCGGTTTGACCCCTGGCCAGATTGCGCTGCTTCAGTCGCTCACCCCACTGCTGGTCTTCCTCTCCCAACCGATCTTCGGCCCTTTGGCTGATCGAGTGGGGAACCGGGGGCGACTCCTGGCGGGTGTCCTCCTCGCGACTGGAGTGGTGGGCGCTGCGATGCTGCTACCGCGCTCCTTTGGCGCCCTGCTCCCCATCGTCGCCCTCTTCTCCTTCTTCCGCTCGGTGATCGTGCCGCTCTCGGACTCGATCGCCCTCGGTGAGGCGCAGCGGACCGGTCGAGCCTACTCGCAGCTCCGCCTCTGGGGCTCGACTGGCTTCTTGATCGCGACGAACGTACTGGGCTTTGTCTACGCCCGCTACTCGATCAAGCTGGCCTTTGGTATCTGGCTGGCCGGAATGATCCTGGCCACGTTGTTTGCGGCCCGCCTCCCCGCAGATGGGGTGAAGACGAAGCGGCAACCGCTTGGCCCGGCACTCAAGCGGTTGGTTGCCAATCGTGAGTTGCTGCTCTTCCTGGGCGTCACGGCGCTACTGCAGATGACGGAGGCCGCCCATGCGACCTTCTTCTCGATCCACTTGAGCGGCTTAGGTGCGGCTGCTGGCCTGGTCGGCGTCGCCTGGGGCCTTGCCGCCTTGACCGAGGTCCCGGTCTGGTCTGTCCTGCCCCGCTTTGTGCGCCGCTGGGGTCCGCTGCCGATCCTGACCGTCGCTGCCACCTTCTACGGGATCCGGTGGGTCCTGTACGGCTTGGTCGGCAGTGCACCGCTCCTCGTGGGGCTCCAGCTTCTGCAGGGAATCTCCTTCGCCCTCTTCATGCCGGTGGCGGTGGAGGAGGTCGGGCGCCTCACCCCGCCAGATCTGCGTTCGAGTGGACAGGCCCTGCTTGGCATCTGTGGCGGCGGAATTGCGACCGTCGTTGGTACCTTGGTGGGTGGCGTCCTGGTAGAGGCGGCGGGGACTTCGCTCCTCTACACGGTGATGGGCGGTGTCGCCTTCGTGGGCGCCCTTGGGTACGTCGGGCTCCTGCGCCTGGGAACGGCTGACTCGCACCTGACAGAGTAGGGAGGAAGAACGAATGGCTGACCTGCGATTGGAGCGGGTCCTTTGGCGTCGTGGGTTCCTCCCGATTGGGATCGATGAGGCGGGGCGTGGGCCCCTAGCCGGTCCGGTCGTAGCAGCCGCCTGCCTGCTCCCGGCTGATGTGGACCTGGCAGGCGTGAACGACTCCAAGAAGCTCTCGGAAAAGAAGCGGGAGGCGCTCTTCCCGCTGGTCCAGGAGCGGGCGCTTGCCTGGGGGATCGGCGTGGTCGATCACGCCCGGATCGATGAGATCAACATCCTGAACGCCACCTTTGAGGCGATGCGTCTGGCGGTGCGAGGGCTCTTGGGTGAGCCGCTACCGCCGGAGCCACCGCTCTGGGCGGAGGCGGTCGGTGGGCCGCTCGCCCGCCCGTTGCCGACGGGGTGGGCGCCCCCCGAGGCGGTCAGCCCCTTTCTCCTGGTCGATGGCAACCAGCGGATCAGGGAGTGGACGGGCCTGCAGCGCCCCGTGGTAGGCGGAGACCGTAAGGCCCTGGCCATCGCTGCCGCCTCGATCCTGGCGAAGGTCGCCCGTGATCGCTTGATGATCGGGTATGACAAGCTCTACCCTGCTTACGGCTTCGCCGGCCACAAGGGCTACTCGGCGCCCGTGCACTGGGGCGCCCTCGACCGTGAGGGCCCGTGCCCCATCCACCGGCGCTCCTTCCTCGGTCCCCGTCAGTCGACCCTCTTCTGAGGCCTGCCAATGTGTAGGTCTCCCTTTTTTTGTGCGTCCTGCACCGAACTTTGTTCGACCTTTCTACGTATGTACAGGTAGAGGGGTGAATAAAACAGATGGGCGCCAAATTCGTGGTGGACCGTTCCTGTGCCGTGAAGCGAGACCTCTCCCTGGTTGGCCTGGTCGAGTCGCTTCGCTACCAGACATTGCTCAAGCGGGTCCATCACGTGGCTGGCGCTGGCGTCGTCCCGCTCGAACGTGAACGACCGCTGGCCCTCCTGCTCAATCCGGGGGAGGGCGAGCCGCCTCCACTCACCTTGGGCGAGCTTGAGGCCCAGGTTGAGGAGCTGCAGCAGTACCGCATCACCTGTCGAAACTGCCCGGCCTCCCTGCGGGGCCATCTGGGTGGGTGTCTTGGCTACATCCCCTATCCGATCTCCGAAGGGATGGAGTATCTATTCTGGCTGACCGGGGTTCGCGCCCTGACGGGTGGCCTCCCGGCCGCCTTTAGCCCAACCGCCCTCGCCTTCGTCTCAATCGCCCGCGGGCTGGCCGTCACCCCCTTCGCCGACGAGATGCGGCTACGGGGTGAGATCCTGGCGTCTGCACCGCGCATCTACCAGTCCGGACCGCTCTGGCGGCGGACTCGGCTCTCCTCCAGCCAACTCCTCGACGCCTTCTTTGCGACCGGGACGATTCAGGGGGAGGGACTACGGATCCAGGCTGGCTTCCTCGGCGGGATGCTCGCCCTCGGCCGTGGTCTTGAGGGAGCGATGGAGAACCAGGCCCAGGTGGAGGCGCTGAAGGAGGAGCTTGAGCCGTATGAGGTGCTCTACCAACTGACGCATATGGCGCTTGAGCAGGGCGTTGGACTGTTGGTCTGGCCCTGAGCCCCGTCGTCAATCGATCGTGCCTCATGAGATCGACCCCCGGCAGCCTGCCGGGGGTCGATCTGGGCGCCCTGGGGAACTAGAGGTAGAGGTGATCGAGTTGACGCTGTATCTGCTCCTGCTGGATCTCGATCCAGTTGCGTACGCCTGGGGGCGCCTCGCTGGCGGCGAGGTTGTGCCGCTCTAGCTCCTGCTGGAGGAGACGCTGGGCAGCCTCTCGGTGCTGGTTCTGAAACTCGGTCCAACTTAGATGGGCGAGAGGCCCCCTCTGGTGATAGAGGGCGAGAGCGAGTTCGGCGGCCTCGCCGGTGGGGAGATCGCAGCCGGGGGCATCCGGTGCAGGATGCAAGATGATTCGGGCTAGATCATCGAGGGGCGCCCCTCGCCGGGCATTCCCCCAGTCGAGCAGCGTGGCGCGCTTGCCATCCCACAGCAGGTTAGCCCGGTGCAGGTCGCCGTGGCAAAGAACGCTCCCATCAGGTCGGGTCGTCCGGTGGTGGAGCTCGCCAAGGGCGCTCATGATCCCTTCCAGGGCGGGCTGGTCCGACCAGGTTGGCGGGGCGCCAGGCGCCTCCGTCATCAAGAAGAGCCAGGGGCGCCCGCCAGCGCGGGGGCCTTGTGGGCGACGCGGCGGCGTAAGTAGCCGAGGAGAGATCCCCAGATCCTCGATCACCCGTAGTACGGCCCCTTCCCAAGCGCTTCCCCATTTCGCAATCACCACTCGCCCACCGGTCAGGCAGAGCCGGCAGGTGTGCGGCCCCAATGGGACCATCCGTTCCAGGCGATCAGAGGTGGGTAGCACCCCTCGTCCCATCTTGTCTTCCCCCCGTATCGCCCTAGCATGGAAGTCAGACCCAATTAGTTAGTAGGACGTAGTAGAGGTGGAGAGTACAGATGAAGATCCTCGTAATCAACGGAACCCCGCGCGCCCAGGGCCAGACCCGCGTCGTCTATCAGCATGTCGTCGCAAACCTACAAGAGTCCTTTCCGGCCCAGACCGTGGCCGGCTTTGACCTAGCCGAGGCAAGGCTTCCGCTTTACGGGTATCCGCTGTCGGAGGAGGAGCAGACCCTGGTGAACGACTGGGTCGCGCAAGTCGCTGCCGCAGATGCTTATGTCGTACTCACCCCGGAGTACCACCATACGATCTCGGGCGCCCTGAAGAACGCCTTCGATCACCTGCCGGTCCGGTCGATGAGCGATAAGTTTGCGGCCGTGGTTACGGTGGGCGGCCGGTACGGGGGCGCCCACGCCGCCGCCTCGGCCTTCGCCATGCTGCGGGGAATGCGGGTCTGGGCGGTCCCGTCGCCGGTCTGCATCCCGCTAGAGGAGAGGTCAGCGGCCAAGTCGCTCGAGAACCCGATCAACCAGGATCGTCTGACGGAGGTCTTCGGGAAGCTGGTGGCGGTGGCTGCAGCCGTGCGCGGGTAAGTCCAGATAGAATTAGCGGCGCCGTGGGGTCTCTCCCCGCGGCGCCGTTGCTATTCCCTGTTGGGTGAAGGGCAGTAGATGTTCTTTACACAGATTACACTGATTTTTATGATTACACTGATTATCCGGACGTGGAACGGACCCCTCTATACTAAAGGGGCCAGCGGCAGGACGGCCAGGTATCCGCGCAATCCGCGGTTTACAATAAGACCGGCAAAGGACTCCCTAGGGAATCCGTGTAATCAGGTGGTAATCTGTGTACACTGCCCAAAAACCCTACTTACTATAAGCCGTCTCCTTAAAGGTCAGGCTCTCATTCTGATTCCGCACGTACGCAAAGGACCACTCATTCCGGAAGAGCAGCACCGGGCGCCCGTCCTTGTCCTCCACCGGGAGGTTATCCGAACCAGCGAAGCGGCGCGGCGTGTAGGCATCGCCTTCCACCCAGCGAGCCATCTCGTACGGCAGGCGAGTCAGGATGACGTCTACGCCATACTCCGCCTTCATCCGGTGCTGGAAGACCTCGAACTGCAGCTCACCAACGGCGCCCATGATCGGGTCCGGGTTGCCCATCAGAACGGGGGAGAAGACCTGGATGGCGCCCTCCTCGGTTAGCTGCTGCACGCCCTTTTGGAAGTGCTTCTGCTTCAGCGCGTCCTTGATGCTGACCCGAGCGAAGTGCTCCGGCGAGAAGGAGGGGATCCCCTCGAACTCCAACGTCGGACCTGTGCAGAGCGTGTCACCGATTCGGAAGATGCCCGGATCGAAGAGACCGATGATGTCGCCAGCATAGGCGTCCTCTACAATCGTCCGCTCCTGCGCCATGAACTGCTGCGGCTGGGCCAGCTTCACTTCCTTGTTCAGCCGGACATGCTTAACACCCATGCCCCGCTCGAACTTGCCGGAGACGATCCGCAGGAAGGCGATGCGATCCCGGTGGGCCGGGTTCATGTTCGCCTGGATCTTAAAGATGAAGCCGGAGAAGTTGGGTGACTCCGGATCGACGTAGTCCGTGGCCGTCATCCGGGGCGCCGGCGGCGGCGCCAACTGCAGGAAGTACTCCAGGAAGGGCTGGACGCCGAAGTTGGTCATCGCCGAGCCCCAGAAGATCGGGGTCAGGGCGCCCCGGCGGAAGCGCTCCAGGTCCCAGGGGTCACCGGCGACGTCTAGGAGTTCCCGCTCCTCCAGCAGCTTGTCGTAGAGCCCCTCCCCTAGGATCTCGAGGGCGCGGTCATCGTCGACGCTGATCGTCTCAGCCTCGACCTGCTTCGTGCCATGCTCGCCGCCCTTGAAGAGGTTGATCGAGTTCTTGTTCCGGTCATAGACGCCCTTGAACTCCCGGCCCATGCCGACCGGCCAGTTGATCGGGCAGGAGCGGATGCCCAGGACGTTCTCCAGCTCCTCCATCAGGGCGAAGGGATCCTTGCCCTCACGGTCCATCTTGTTAATGAAGGTCAAGATCGGAATGCCACGCATCCGGCAGACCTGGAAGAGCTTGATCGTCTGCGGCTCGACGCCCTTCGCCACGTCCATCAGCATGACGGCGCAGTCAGCGGCAGCGAGGGTCCGGTAGGTATCCTCGGAGAAGTCCTGGTGACCCGGGGTATCCAGGATGTTGATCGCCATGCCTTGATACTCGAACTGCATGACGGAGGAGGTGACCGAGATGCCGCGCTGCTTCTCGATCTCCATCCAGTCCGACGTCGCGTGCTTGGCCGCCCGTCGGGCCTTGACCGAGCCGGCGAGGTGGATGGCGCCCCCGTACAGGAGGAGCTTCTCGGTTAGGGTCGTCTTACCCGCGTCGGGGTGTGAGATGATCGCGAAGGTCCGCCGGCGGCGGATCTCCGTTCTAAGCTCAGTCTGAACCTCGGTCATATGAACGCCCCTTTCCTACTTTCCCTATCAAAGCACGGGGAGGGGTTACGGTCAAGAGTTGGACTACTACCTATCTATCTTTGACCGCTCGGAGATTCCTAGTCTGCAGCGCTATGGCCCTGGCGAGGCGGGCGCCGAGGGGAGCGTCATGCACGCGACCTTCGCCCTGAACGGCCAGAGCTTCATTTGCGCGCGGCTAATCCCAAAAGAAGACCCATCGTTGCCATCGGCCATCGGCCGCAGGGGCGATGGCCAATCGTACCAAATACCCCTTGTAGGACGACGCCACTCTGCGTATACTCAGTTCTATAACGAACGTTCATCGGTGAACGAGGTGAGCCGCAGATGACCGATCCACGCGTAGCCGTCGGTGAAATTTGGCGTGACGTAAACCGGACGATTCATGAGCGCTTCCGCCAAGCCTGGCGCGGCACCGACCTGTACCCGGGCGCCATGTTCCTGCTCCGGCACCTGCAGGCGGAGCCCGGCCTCACGGTCAGCGAACTGAGCCGCCGTGCTGGCTTGGTAAAGAGTGGGGTCTCCAAGCTGATCGATCAGGCCGACCGGATGGGTCTGGTCGAGAAGCGACCGGACCCGGCTGATCAACGGCTCCAGCGCCTCTTCCTGACCGAGCAGGGCACCGTGACGATGACAGAGATGGAGTCCAAAGGGCAGGCTACCTGGCTTGCGATCATCAAGCAGATCTCGCCCGCGGATCTGGCTGAGGTTGAGAAGGGGTTACGGATCCTCCAGGAGGCCGTCGTGGCCGCCGCTAATGCGACACCTAAAGGAGATGAGCGCTCATGATCAAGTTGTTCCGCTACCTAAAGCCCTATACCTGGGGCGTTGTCGCTATCTTGGGGCTCGTCCTTCTGCAGTCCCTCTCCGAACTCTACCTGCCGACCTTGATGTCTGACATCATCAACAACGGCATCGTCAAGTCTGACACCGACTACATCTGGCATACGGGTGGCTGGATGCTCCTCGTCGCCCTCGGCGGCTCTGCCCTCGCGATCGCCGTCTCCTACCTCTCAGCGAAGATTGCCATGGGCTTCGGCCGCGATATCCGCAACGTCATCTTCCGCCGCGTCGAGTCCTTCTCGCTCCACGAGTTTGACAAGATCGGCGGTACGGCCACCCTGATCACCCGCTCGACGAACGACGTCCAGCAGGTTCAGCAGCTGATGATCATGGCCCTCCGCATGGTGATCAGCGCCCCGATGATGATGATCGGTGGCATCATCATGGCCGTCTCGCGGGACGCCACGCTCTCCCTCGTCATTGTCGTGGGCCTGCCCGTCCTCTCCGGCGCGATCCTCCTGATCGCCCGCTTCGGCGTGCCGCTCTTTCAGTCGATTCAGGAGAAGCTTGATCGGCTCAACCTGGTCGTACGTGAGGGCCTGACCGGCATTCGCGTCATCCGGGCCTTCAATCGGGACGACGCCGAGAAGGTTCGGTT
The DNA here is from genome assembly GCA_035298385.1 of Symbiobacteriaceae bacterium. Lineage (GTDB taxonomy): Bacteria > Bacillota > Sulfobacillia > Symbiobacteriales > Symbiobacteriaceae > DATGYC01. Next base: position 9,225 of record DATGYC010000033.1, read on the forward strand.
CACCCAGGCGAACCGGGATCTGATGATCGACAACATCAAGGTCAACCGGATCTTCGGCGCCATGTTCCCGCTGATGATGCTGGTAATGAACTTCACCACGCTTGCGATCATCTGGTTCGGTGGCAAGCGGCTCGGTAGCGGCCACGGCAACGTTGGTGACCTGCACGCCTTCATGCAGTACGTCATGCAGATCATGTTCTCGCTGATCATGGTGACGATGATGTTCATCTTCTTCCCGCGTGCCGCCGTCTCGGCGAAGCGCATCAACGAGGTCCTGGAGGTCGAGCCCGAGATCAAGGACGCCGCTCAGGTGAAGCAGGCAGCGGGCCAGCGTGGCTGGGTCGAGTTCCAGAACGTCACCTTTAGCTACCCCGGTGCGGAAGCGCCGGCGATCGAAGGGATCTCCTTTAAGGCAGGCCCCGGCGAGGTGACGGCGATTATCGGTGGTACTGGCGCCGGCAAGTCGACGCTGGTCTCGCTCGTGCCGCGCTTCTATGACATCCAGCAGGGCGCCATCCTGGTCGATGGGGTCGATGTGCGCGAACTCGCCCAGGCGGACCTGCGCGCCAAGATCGGCTACGTCCCGCAGAAGGCGCTCCTCTTCAGCGGTACGATCGCGGAGAACATCCGCTATGGCAAGGAGGACGCCTCTGAGTTGGAGATCCGACACGCCGCTGAGGTCGCCCAGGCAGCGGAGTTCATCGCCGGCTTGAAGGATGGCTTTGACTCCCCGGTCGCTCAGGGCGGCACCAACCTCTCCGGTGGCCAGAAGCAGCGTCTGACCATCGCGCGGGCCCTGGTCCGGCGCCCGGAGATCTACCTCTTTGATGACAACTTCTCGGCGCTCGACTTCAAGACCGATGCCAAGCTGCGCGCCGCCCTGAAGAAGGAGACCCAGGATTCGACCGTGATCGTCGTCGCCCAGCGCGTCTCGACCGTCATGGATGCCGACCGGATCATCGTCCTTGATGAGGGCAAGGTCGTCGGCATGGGCAAGCATCGTGAGCTGCTCCAGTCCTGCCCCGTCTACCGAGAGATCGCCGCATCCCAGCTGGCAGAGGAGGAACTGGCATGAGTGAAGAGCGCAAGCAAGAGCCCCGGCAGCAGCCGCGTCCTGGCGGCTTTGGCGGCGGTCCGATGGGCGGCGGCATGATGCCGGTTCAGAAGGCGAAGGACTTCAAGGGTACCCTCCGGCGCCTATTGGCCTACCTACGGCCGCAACTGCTCCCCATCATCGGCGTACTCTCCCTGGCGATTATCTCGACCATCTTCTCGATCGTCAGCCCGAAGATCATGGGCAAGATGACGACCAAGCTCTTCGAGGGCCTGATCGCCATGTTCAAGCACGTCCCGGGCGCCGGCATCGACTGGACCTACATCGAGCAGGTCGCCCTGCTCCTGACCAGCCTCTATCTACTCTCGGCGGCCTTCATGTACGCCCAGCAGTGGTTGATGGCCGGGATTGCGCAGAAGATCGTCTTCAATCTGCGCCAGGACCTGAACGCCAAGCTCTCCCGCCTGCCGCTGAAGTTCTTCGACGGCCGGACCCATGGCGAGATCCTCTCGCGGGTCACCAACGACATCGATACGATCGCAACGACCCTCCAGCAGTCCCTGGCCCAATTGATCACCTCGATCGTGACCGTCCTGGGCATCATCGTCATGATGCTGACGATCTCGGGCTGGCTCACCCTGGTGACCATCATCACCCTGCCACTCTCGGGCGTCCTGACGGCGCTGATCGCCAAGAAGTCGCAGGGGCACTTCAAGGCGCAGGCCAAGGGCGTGGGCGATCTGAACGGCCACGTCGAGGAGATGTTCACCGGCCACCGCATCGTCAAGGCCTATGGGCGTGAGGCGGAGTCGGTCGCCCAGTTTGAGCAGGTCAACCAGGGCCTCTATGAGGCCGGCTGGAAGGCGCAGTTCATCTCGGGCCTGATCTTCCCGATGATCAACTTCGTCAACAACCTCGGCTACGTGCTGGTCTGCGTCGTGGGCGGCGTCTTCGTCACCCAGGGCCGGATCACCATCGGTGATGTGCAGGCGTTCATCCAGTACTCCCGCCAGTTCGGCTTCCCGATCGCCCAGTTGGCCAACATCGCCAACGTGATCCAGTCCACCATCGCCTCGGCTGAGCGGGTCTTCGAACTCCTCAACGAGTCCGAGGAGCTGCCCGATGCGACGGAGGCCGTTGTGTTGGAGTCCGTCGAGGGCCATGTCTCGTTCGACCAGGTCGCCTTTGGCTACAAGGAGGGCGACAACCTGATCGAGAACATGAACATCGACGTCAAGCCGGGCCAGATCACGGCGATCGTCGGCCCGACCGGCGCTGGTAAGACCACGCTGGTCAACCTGCTGATGCGCTTCTACGAGCTGAACGGCGGCGCGATCACGATCGATGGCGTCAACATCCAGCAGCTGAAGCGGGGCGCCCTGCGCACGACCTTTGGCATGGTGCTGCAGGACACCTGGCTCTTCACCGGCACGATCCGGGAGAACCTGGCCTATGGGCGCCCGGGCGCCTCGGAGCTGGAGATCATCCAGGCGGCGAAGGCGGCGCAGGCGGATCACTTCATCCGGACGTTGCCGGAGGGCTATGACACGGTCCTGAACGAGGACGCTTCGAACATCTCGCAGGGGCAGAAGCAGCTCCTGACGATCGCGCGGGCGATCCTGGCAGACCCGGCGATCCTGATCCTGGATGAGGCGACCTCTTCGGTCGATACCCGGACGGAGGTCCAGATCCAGGCGGCGATGGCGGAGCTGATGAAGGGGCGGACCTCCTTCGTCATTGCTCACCGGCTCTCGACGATCCGGGATGCGGACCTGATCCTGGTGATGAACCATGGCTCGGTGATCGAGCAGGGGACGCATCAGGAGCTCCTGGCGGCGGGTGGCTTCTATGCGGAGCTGTACAACTCGCAGTTCACGGGTGCGGCCCTGGAGGCTGTCTGATAGAAGGAACCCCCACCGAGTTAGCGCTCGGTGGGGGTTTT